>JAWDMD010000001.1:0-99927 GCA_046536775.1 Candidatus Nanopusillus sp.
ATGGTTTTCCAACAATTACAATTACCTTTAATAATGATTGATTATCCTTTACCAATTGAATTCCTTCTATAAATCTTGATCTTGCATATGTAAATATTATATCTTTATTTGTTTTTAATATCCTATTCAATGGTTTTTCACCATCATCTAAAAATATTCTATCCTTTATATCTAATTTTTCATATATATTTATCATAAAAGAATATGAAGGAAACATATATAACTGATATTTTTCTAAATTATTTGCAATAAATTTTATATCACCTATTAAATTTTCTATATTATTTTTATCATTTCTTTTTGAATATCTTGAAGAAAAATTATATAATACCTCATAATCCTTTTTCCCATATTTTACATCAACTTTAATATATTCTACATCCTTTATTTTATATAATTTTTGAAAACTTTCTTTTGTAAAATTACTTCCAGACATCAATATTACTGATTTATAATTATCAAATAAACTAATTATTTTTTCAAATTTTGTTATATATCCTTCCAATTTAAATAAATTTAATATCCAAAAAATATCCTCAGAACTTATATAATAATATAACTTTAATATTCTATTTATATTCCATCTTTTCTTTGGTAATTTAATATTATTCTTTGAAATATATCTTTTATATGTTTCCCAATAAAATGACAGATTATCGAATAATTTTTCATTAGAATCAAATATTTCCTTTAATTTTTCTCTATCTATATATATTTCTTTTGAAGATCTTTCCATCCTTTCTTTTATTAAATATATATCTTTTGTATTAAATTTCTTTGCAACTACATTTTCTATAAATGATAATAATTCATCTGAAAAATTCATTAAATTATATCTTATTAATTCAAAATCTTGTTCAGGTATATTTAATGCATTTTTTATAATTTCTAATTCTTTTATTAAATCTTGAAATAATAGATTTTCCTCATTTCTTTTTCCAATACCTCTTTCTATATATTTTCTAAATGATATTGACATAGGATTTATTATTGATGTTAATAAATTATGGGATTCATCCATTATTAAAAAATCAGGTTCTCCCTCTAAAGATAATACTTCATTTAAATATTGATTAAAAACATATGGATATGCTGAAATATAAATATTTGAATCAATTTTCTTAAAAGAATGATATATGCATTTTGTATCCATATTCTTTGAATATTTTTTATATTCTATTTTTGTCAATTTAATAAAATTATAATTATATTTCTTTAATCTTTTATATAATTCTTCTGGACTATATAAAGATTTTTTATATATACAATCTGCACATATTATTTCTTCTCCAGAAAAATCTGATTTAAAAAATATTGGACATGTTTTCTTTTTATTTGGATATACCCTTAATATTGTATTTATTTTAAATGAATCTTCTAAATACCTCTTTATTTCTTCAGTTGTTCTTACAGCAATATGAGTTATAAAATCTTCTTTTGCCAAATAATCAGAGGTTACTAATGCAATAATTGTTTTACCTGAACCTGTAGGAGAATCTAATAAAATAAATTTTCTATTTTCATTAATGTAATTTAATATTTTTTCTATAATATCAATTTGAAATGATCTATTGTTTAATATTGGATAATATTTTTCTATCATTATAAATTAAAGAATATTTTATAATTTGAAAAATTTAAAAAATAAATAATGAAAATATTGATAATCGAAGGGGCGGTAGCTCAGACCGGGAGAGCGTCCGGCTGAAGACCGGAAGGTCGTGGGTTCAAATCCCACCCGCCCCAGGTTTTGATATTATGCACCAATAACCTAAAAATGTTGTAAGAAAAATGTTTAACCTATTGGGGGATTAGGTTCATAGACAAACTGACTGCCTGGTATTGGACTTATATTTCCACTTGGAGTTATTGATGTTGCATTATAATTATTAATACCCATTTGGTTCATTAATTGAGTATTAACATAATATGGTATAAAATAATAACTATTATTATTGTAATATGTAGGATCTGGTATATATGAAATAACTAAATTATTACTAAATAATGTATTTGGAAAACCTGATTGATATAATTGTTGAACTTGGCTTTGAGATAGTATAGTATTATAAAGAGCAGTATATGCAATAGTGCCATTGAAGAAGAACCAGCCACCAGGGGTAGCAGGCCAGTACGTCGTATAGCCAGTGCCGATGTCGCCATATTGGTAATTACCGCTTTTACCGAACAAGTCGGGTAAGAATGATGTTGTGGTTTGGCCAATGTAGTTCCCGTCTAGGTATAAGGCTATGTAGTACGGTCCTGATGTTGATGATGCCCACTCCTCAATTACTGCAATATGCCAGCCAGGGTTTATTGGGGTTGAAACATGCTGAGGACCATCATCAGCCCAGTCGCCTGCATAGAGGTAACCATTTGTCCCCGCGTAAAGCCAAGGAGTCCAAACTCCTGCACCGCTGGGATACTGAAAACCAGTGAAGCCAAGTATTACTCCTTGTCCACCTGGTGGCTCATAAAACCAAACCACTGCACTGATTGCACCGTTTTGAATAGCTATGCAGCTGAATAGCCCGTAAGTGCCCGTGTATCCTGTGTACCCGCCGCCGCTGTATGGGTTACTACTTATTGTACACTGAGGTAGTTGTGCTAAATAGCCCTGAGAGTTATTATTAGATATTGTTGGATTTGTTGGTTGAAAGAAATAAGGATAAAAAGGAACTAAATTAAATTTATTATTATTTAATATCCCATAATTATAATTTATTCCATTATATACAAAATTAGTACTTTTTATATAATCTATATAACTATAATAACAGAAATAATTATTTATTATATAGCATAAACTATTACTTCCAATATTAATTATATTTCCATTATTACATATAATATTACTTCCATTTATAGATATAGTATTTCCATAATTATCAGTAAATATAATTTGAGAATTATTTATATTTATAGGTATATTTCCTTTATTATAAATATCAAAATATAATATATTATTTGAACAATATACATTATTTATTACAAAAGATACAGATTAAGATTGTTGTTGAATTTGTTGAGATGAAGTTTGTGTTAAAGAACCAAATAAACCCGAGGTAAATGCATAAAATATTCCAGCAATTGCAACTGTAATAACAATAATTAATATAGTTGCTATTATTGGAGATATAGATTTCATATAAATATTATTTATATCTTAGGTAATAAATATTTTATGATAAGTATATAGATAGTTAAAGTGCGGCGGAGGGGATTTGAACCCCTGGCGGGACTAACCCATCGGGTTTCTTACCAATTTGGGTCTTAAGCCCGACCCCTTTGACCGCTCGGGCACCGCCGCGTATTTTATTTTTTATTACACTTTATTTTTTAAATCTTTTTTATCATAAAAATAAAATGGTAAATATATACAAAAAAGGAGGATTATCTGTTTACCAAGGTAGAGACTTAAGAAAAGAAAATGGTAAAATAAAATCTCCTAATAGTAAAAAAAGAAAAGCAAATTATGGAAGATATCCAATTCTAACAAAAATATCAAAAGGTAATGAAGAAATAAGATATATATTTAGAACAAAGGGTGGAAATTATAAAGTAAAATTAAAAGGTGCTTTATATGTAAATGTACTTAATCCAGAAACAAAGGAAATTAAAAGAGTAAAAATATTAAATGTTATTAAAAATCCAAATGATAAAAATTTAGATAGAGAAAAAATAATAACTAAAAATGCTACATTAAATACTGAAATAGGAAAAGTTTTAGTAACATCAAGACCAGGTCAAGATGGAATTATAAATGGAATATTAATAAAAGAATAATTTTTAAATCGATTTATAAAATAAACTTATAAAATCTTTCTTGTATATTTTGTTTATGGACATCGTAAGACCTTTAGATATAATAACACAGTCAAAAGGAAAAGAAATAATAGTAGAAATGAAAAATGGTAAACAATACAGGGGTAAATTAGTAGCTTCTGATGTTCACCCAAACATGGTATTAGAAGATGCAATAGAATTAGATACTAATAAAAAATTACCTTGGATATTCTTAAGAGGTGACAACATATCTGTCATAAAACCTGCTGATTAATCAGAATAAGCTAAACTATTTAAGTTTTATTTTTTGTTGAATTATAAAAATAAAAATTTAATTGCAAGAACTTTGTTTTTAATTTATATTTATAAATATAATAAATTAAAATAAAAGCTATACCAAATCGTCTTCAGAAACAACTACATAATCTCCGATAGCTTTTACTGCCATAAATGGCACTAAAAATCCATCTTTCATTTTTTCTAATCCTAATCTTTCAGCATTTTCTGTAGGATTCTTTAATATGATATTTAATACTTCACCTGTTTTCTCTTCAAATTGTAGATCTGCAATTTCTCCTAACTTTCTACCTTTGTCTGTAACAACTGGTTTGTTTAATAAGGATGATGCTTCATATCTTTCCATATATATAAAATAGAAAATATCTAAATATAAAGTTTATACATCCCTGACGCCTTCCTCACTTATTCTAAATACTGCCTCCCTTTCAGGTAAGTGGGGTGCATCGATTAACCTAGCAATCCTTGTCCTTTCTTTACCCTTTCTTAAGAATATTCTATATGTAATTGCGTGAGCTAGAACATGTCCTCCAACTGCCTGTTGATCTAAAGCAAAATATCCTTCTGGTTTTGCCATAACTTGGTTTGTTACATATACTGCTAAATTATAAACTGTAGCTAATTTCAATAAATCCCTTAAGTGCTGATTTAATTTTTGCTGTCTTTCGGCTAAGCTACTTCTCCCAACATATTCTGCTCTAAAATGTGCAGTAATTGAATCTATAATTACTAACCTTATATTTCTTCCTTCATGAATTAAACTTGGTATTTTCTTTACAATACTTATCTGATGATCTGAATTATATGCTCTTATAAATATTATATTCTTTAATACATTATCTGGATCTAGTTCTACACCCTTTGTCATTTGTACAATTCTCTCTGGTCTAAATGTTCCTTCAGTATCGATATAAACTGCCTGAGCTGGTTTATCAGGTTCACTCAACCCACCTTTTTCCTTTGGTAATTGGATATTAACCGATAATTGATGACCCAGTTGTGTTTTTCCAGAACCAAATTCACCAAAAGCTTCTATTAATGCTTGTGTTTCAACACCGCCACCAAGTAAATCATCCAGTGCCTTTGAACCTGTGGTTATCCTTTCAACAGCCTTTCTTGAGCTATAAAAATCATATGCAGATACAAATCCTTGTCCGATAATATTTTGAGCTATTTCTAATAATTTTTTAGCAGTTTCTTCTCCAAGTCCAGCTTTTTCTACTAATTCGTGAACAGAAGATACAGTAAGATCTTCTAATGAAAATATACCAGCTTCTCTTAATTTCTGTGCAGTTTTTGGACCTACACCAGGTAAATCTTCCAAATCTCTAATTTGTTTCTTTTCTTCCTCTTCCATTAAAAGAATATATAATTAAAGTTTATAATTTTATATAAAGTTAAATTCCTTCATTAAAATGTTTTTTATTTCTTCTTTATTTAGTGATAAATATCTTAAATAGTTTTCCTCTTTTTCAGTTAATTTTAATATTTTAGATCCATGAAATCCTTTTGATTTATTATTCTCTATATCTAATATTGGTAATAGAGTTGATATACCATTTTCTTCTAATAGATATTGAGATAATTTTCCTTCAGAGTTTTCAGAATTTCTATCAATAAATATCCTAGATATTAAAACAACATTATTTTTATTATATATCTTTTCTATTGAATCCGAAGAGGAATTACTATTTATTTTATATAAGTTATATATTCTTAAATTTCCAGAATTATTAATTAAAATATTTACCTTTACTTTTCCGATTATATTAAATTCATTATATATAATTGAAATATCATTATTATTAATTCTTATTTTTATTTCGGAATTATTTATATTAAAAACATTATAATAAATATTTTTATCTAAATTGATTTCAATATATTGATCCTTATTTATATTAAATTCTTTTTTAATTATTTTATAATTGTCAAAGATTTTATCATAATACCTTTTAAATAAATTTTTAAAAAATGTTGAATCCATTTTCTTCAATCTTATTTAATATATTCTTATCTCCAACATATTTTATCTTTCCATCGATTAATATTATTACTTTATCGATATCCAATTCTTTTACAAATTTAAAATTGTGGGAAATTAATATTACTATTTTATTTTCTTTTTTAAGTTGATCTAAATAATATTTTAATTTATTTAAGAATTCTATATCTACTCCAGAATCTATTTCATCTAATATAATAATCTTTCTATTCAATAATATTGATAATAATAATGAAAACCTCTTCTTTTCTCCTCCAGATAAATTGTAATTAACTCCCCTATCTAAAAAATCTTCCGGTAATCCCAAATCTTTTCCCAAATTTAATACCTTTTTTTCATCAAAATTATCCAAAATATAATTTAATAATACCTTTGTTCTAATATTTTCTATTTCAACAGGATCTTGAAAAGAATAAAATATATGTTTTGCTATATTTTCAGTTTTTTCATTTGTTATATCTATATTATCTAAAATTATTTTCCCCTCTTTTTTTAAACTTTCATCATTTAATATTGCTTTTGCCAATGTTGTTTTTCCAGATCCATTTGGACCAAATATTAAATATAATTTTCCATATTCAAATTCCAAATTTATATTTTCTAATATTTTTTTATTATCAGAATAAGTATTTAATCCTTCTATTTTTAGCATTTAAAAAATATATTATAAACTCTTATAAATATAACTTTGTTATACTTTTCTAAAAGATTTAAATCCTGGAGTCAAACCTCTTAAAGCCCTCTTTCTATTCTTACTATTAAGCAACCAAGAATATTCTTCTCTATTATATATATTTAGATTATTTGGATCTGCTAATATAACTTCATACCATTTATATTTACCATCTTCTCCAACATAATATGAATTTATTACTTCTAAATTTGGATATTTCCTTTGTACTCTTTGTTCAGCAATGGCTCTTAGACTCATATTTAATGATCTATAAAAATAGTATTTTACTGTCTTAACATGTCTTGGCATGTCTTTTCTTTTTCTCCATCCTTTCTTCACCCTTATTCTAACTAATAAAAGTCCATTTATTGGTTTCCATCCCATTTTTCTAGCCTTATCTAATCTTGTTGGTCTTTCTATCCTAACAATTTCTGGTTCTTTTCTCCATTTAGTTAATCTTTCTTTAATTAATTTCTTTAAATTCTCATCTTTAGATCTTTTTTTCCATGTTTCAAAAATATAATTATATGCAGATTTCATTGTTTGTTTTGGTTATCTTGACTTTGTTCCTGCTTATTTTCCTCGCTAAATTCTTTTTGTACTTCTTTTAATTCTTTATTTAATTTTATATCTTCATATCCAATCCATAATATTAATACACCTAATATTAATATTACTAGTCCTAATAATCCTTTTATTACCAATATAGTTTCTCCTAACCAATAATATACTAAAAATCCACCTATTATTAACAATATTAATCCTAACAAACTTTCTTTCATCCAATCTTCCATTTTTTATATTAGTTATAAATAATTTTTTAAATTATATATTATGCATGAAATTATAGAAGAATTGAGTAAATTAATTAATAGTATTCCATATGGTAAAGTAACAACATTTAAGATATTATCAGAATGCTTGGGGGATAAATATTCAATAAAATTTATTATAAATTATTATAAAAAATTAAATGGGCCTTGGTGGAGGGTTGTAAATTCTGATGGAATAATAAATAATAAAATACAGGAAGAATTATTAAAAAAAGAAGGGATAGAAATTGTAAATAATAAAATAGTAAATTTAGAAAAATATTTATTTGATAATTTTAATGTAAAAGAAAAGATATTAAAAAAATATAGAAAAATTCAGGAAGAATTAGCTAATAAGATTATTTTAGAAGACAATATAAATGATATAAACTTAGTTGGGGGTGTTGATTTAAGTTATAAAGATGATATTGGTTATATAGTATATGTAACATTAGATAAAAATTTAGAATTAATAAATAAGTATATATTTAAAGAAAAAATTGAATTTCCATATATACCGTCCTTTTTAGCTTTTAGAGAGGGAGAACCAATTATTAAAACATTTAATAAAATAAAGGAAAAAATAGATATATTATTCGTAAATGGACATGGAATTGCTCATCCATTTAAATTGGGTTTGGCATCATATGTTGGAATAAAATTAAACATACCTACAATTGGAATAACTAAAAAATTATTATCTGGAAATGTTATTGATAATAAGATTATAATAAATAATGAAGTAAGAGGATATAAGATAGAAAAATTTGGAGAAATAATATATGCTTCACCAGGAAATTTAATATCATTAGAAAAAACAAAAGAATTATCTGAAAAATATTGGATAAATGGAAAATATCCAGAACCAATAAGATTGGCAGATATGATTAGTAAAAAAATCAAATATATGGAATGACTTTTTTAATTACTTCTCTAAATTTATCTACCTTATAATAAAGTGTAGGGATAATTATCGAATAGGAATATCCCGAAACTCCATATAATAAATGATCTACTATATAATTATTATTTAATAATCCATATAATCCCAGTAAATATAAAAATATCCCTGTATTTATCAAATATGATCTATAAAGTTCTTCACCTGTTTCTGGAAATGAATATCTCAAAGATGATTTTATATATTTTCTCAAACTTTCTGGAGTATTTTTTTCAATAAACTTTGATAACTTTAATTTTTCACTTTCATCATCAAAAAATATATCTATACCTTTCTCTCTTATTTTTTCTCTCTTTTCTGTTATTTTATATTTAAATTTATCTATAAGATTCAATAAGGTCATTATTCTCTAAACGCCTGTACAATTATTCTCTCTCCAACATCCCAAACTAAGACTTTTTGTCCTTCCTGTACTTTACCTTTTAAATTTTCATCTAATACTTTTGCATCAAATGTCTCATATGTATCTAAATCCATTATTGTATATTTATCATCTGATATTTTTGCAATAACCTGTCCCTTTATTTTATTTATAAGTGGAACTTCTATCGGATCCTGTGTTGGCTTTACTAATTCAGTAGTCTTTCCAGATACTATAGATCTTATTGAGATTCTAGCCTTTGCAGAACCATGCTTTCCTGTCTTTGCAGTTTCCATTTCTAATACTTCCCATACTTCATTATTATACCATATATATGATCCTTTCTTTAAATCGATAACCTTCTTAACTTGTATCTCTGGCATAAAATTATTATTAATTTGAATTACTTATATATATTACTATTGAATTTTTTATTTAAAAAGGCATAAATATAATACTAAATAAATTATAGTAATGGTGGATTATGAAATCTTGGATAATGGAATAAAATTATATAAAGTACCATTTAGAAATGAGAATATTGCAATAGGAATATTGGTAAATATTGGATCAATATTTGAAGATAAAGAATTTAGAGGAATTTCTCATTTACTGGAACATATGATGTTTCAATCTAATAAAAAATATAATAAAAATCAGATAAATCTGTTATTTGAAGAAAATGGATCAATCCATAATGCAATGACTTATTATAATTATACTTTGTATTTTGCTGCAGTAATGAAGGAAGGATTTGAAAATATTGTAGATTTATTTTATTGGATGTTTGAGAATGATAAATATGATAATAATGAATTTGAAAATGAGAAAAATGTTGTAAAAACAGAAATAATGATGAGGGAAGACGATCCAACAGTAAGTTTGGATGATAATTTATCAAAATCTGTTTATGGAGATTCTGATTATGGAGATCCTATTGGAGGTTATATTGAAACAATTAATAATATAACAAAAGATACATTAGAAGAATTTAAATACAAATATTATTCTCCAAAGAATATTTCAATATTTTTAGGAGGAAATATAAATGATAAAGATGTTGAAATTGTTAGGAAATATTTTTCTAGGTTGGAAGGAAATAATATAAAATTGAAAAACCCAAGCAAAGGAGAAGGAAAAGATATAATAATAAAAATGAAAAATATACAACAAATATATTATAGTATTAATATGAATAATGATATTAAAAATATAATCTTAATTGATTCATTAACACAATTTTATAATTTAGGAACATCTTCAAAAATATTTGAGATATTTAGAAATAAATATGGTATAGGTTACTCTCCTTCACTTCATTTATCAAATTTCTATGATGATGAGATTATATATTCATTAATAATACCAGGATTCCAAATTGATAAAGAAAAAATAATGGATGGAGCGATTGAAGAATTTTTAGATAATTTAAAAAATATAGACGATAAATATAGAAAAGCAAGATCAAATATATATAAATTTAATTATAATCTTAGAAAAGAAAATATATTAAAAAGGATAGAAACAGATCCATATTTGATAAAAATATTAAATATGGATTACGATCAATATTCCAATAAGGTATACAATTTATTATCAACTATGGATACAGATTTTATTGAAGAAAATGAGAGATACATATATGATTTATTTGAAAAGGGTAAAAAGGTTATAATTTATCCTGAAGACTATGATAAAAGAAATACTTAAGGGAATTGAAGAGACATTAAGAGAAAATAATATAAATGAAAAACTTGCATCCCCGCATATTTGGGAAAAGTATAAAGATCCATTTAAAGTATTAATAACAATATTATTATCTATAAGAGTAAGAGAAGAAAAAACATTGGAGGTTTCTGAAAGATTATTTAATAAATATAATAAACTTGAAGATATTAGAAACTCATCTTTAGAAGAGATAAAGGATACAATAAAAGATATTGGATTATATAATAATAAAGCAAAATGGATTAAAGAAATTGCTGAAAAATGGGATTATAATAAATATTGTGATGAAGAATATATCAGATCTTTACCTGGAATTGGAAGAAAAATTGCAAATGTATATTTAATAATTGTATGTAATAAAAATTATATTGCAGTAGATACTCATGTTCATAGAATATCAAATAGAATTGGGATTGTAAAAACAAAAAATCCTGAAGAAACTGAAATGGAATTATATAAAATTATACCTGAAGAATATTATAATAGGATTAATTTTTTATTTGTTTTATTTGGAAGAAATATATGCAAACCAATTAATCCAAAATGTAATATATGTAAAATAAATAAATATTGTAAATATTATAAATCTTTATTTAAATCTAGATAATTCAAGCATTAATCCTTCTATTAATTGTAATCTACTCAAAGTTCTAATCCATACAGCACCAGGTCCTTCTAAATGCGCAAAGAATAATCCTTCACCACCTAGAAACATTGATTTAATCCCTCCTACTCTTTTAAACGATATATTAGTACCAGCAGTATAAGCTAAAACATGACCTGCTTCTACATCTATAGATTGTCCTGCATTTAAATTTAATTGTAAAATATCTCCAGGAGCATGTAAAAATAATTTACCAATTTCTGAAAATTTTGCCATTAATAGTCCCTCTCCTGCAAGTATTCCAAATCCCAATCTTGTTAGAGTTGCATTATATTTTACACTAGATTCTGCAGCTAAAAATCCTCTATATTCAACAAATATTTCAAAATTATTTAAATTTATTTCAACAACCTTGCCAGGTACATATCCAGTTAAATCTATCATTCCAGGGCCTGTTAATTTCAAAACAAAGAAAGAAGAACAGTAAGCATTCTACCAATACCAGAAAATATTCCTCCTTGAACAACTGCATTTACATTTACTGTAGAAGATTTCCATATTAAATGTCCTGGATTAACATATACAGATTCTCCTGGATTTAGATTAATTATAATATGTTGTATACTATTGCCTTCAATTCTATATTCCATTAATTTAAAAAACGCATTATAATTTATAAATATTAAAAACTATTTTGGAGGGACAGATTTTCTTAATAATTCTACATGTTCATCTGTAAGTTTTTCTTCTGCATATTTTTCTAATTTTATTCCATTATCTATCTTTACTTTATGAAATAAGAATAATTTGTTTTGTAAATCTACTGTAAATGTTCTTATTTCCTTTAAAGATTTTAGATATTCTCTTATTTCATCATTCAATATTTCTGATAATTGTTTTGTTGCAATCCAGATTCTTACATGAATTAGCAATGAATTTTTATATCCAGCATTTTTTAGTGCTAATATTGTTTTCTTTGTTATTTCAGATACATAAGATATTTTTTGTTCACCACCATATGCAATAAATAAAGCATCAAAATTATTTTTTACAATATCATTTGCAATATCATTCAACTTATTTTCATCATATGAATATATTTTTGCTATTTTATCTCTATATCCTTGTTTTAATATTAGGGAAGATACCAAAGAAGATGATAAAGAAGAACATATTCTATCTGGATATGTTATTATTCCTATATTTTTATATCCATCAAATATCCTCTTTGCTACAATATATCCTGTTAACCCTCTTAGGTATATTTCTTCTTCTAGAGAAGCTAAACTCATTGACTCCATAAAATATTATAACAAATTTATATTTAAAAATATAGAATAAAGAAAAATAAAACTATTACAAAGCCTTTACATCTTCTTGAATATTTGTTTTGTTGCTAATTGTATATCTTCTCTCTTTACAGTTGTTCTCTTTCCGTGATTTGCCAATGAAACTGCTTCTTTTGCAACTTCTAATGCTATATCTTCTAATTCTTGTTTTAGGTATCTAATTGCTTTATCTGATACTCTTGTTACTCCTGCCTGTTCACCCTTTTGCTTTAAGATCCTTTCAACTACAGCCATTGGAACTCCTCTCTCTCCTCTTGCCATAAAATATATATTATCGAATTTCCTTATAAATTTTTCATATTTTGACTGATAAAAACGAGATCTTATCATAAAAATACTTTGAGATTTTAATCACACACATTTTTATTTTACAATATTACGTATCCCATAGGTATATATCAAAAAGATGCCTTTTACCCAACAAATTTAAAATTGGGGCAAATATTTAAAAAATAGATTATTCTCTTGGAGCTAATACAAATCCGAATTTAAATTTATCAGTTGACTTATAATCAATCCATATTGGTTTTCCAGAATCTAATTTTAATGTTAATGTATCAGATATCGTCGCTACTTTAGATAATTTATATAAATAATCTATGGAGTATCTTGACATTGCTTTTGATGGAACTTCCATAGATAATACACTTTCATCTTGTGGAGTTAGATCAATTCTCATATCTTTTAATTCACCTTCAGCAATAAATGATACCTTTGGACCTTCTGGATCTGCAACAATTTTTATTTCATCTGCAATTACTTTTGCAGATTCTATTATATCATAGAATGCTTTCGAATCCATCTCAACTTTTACAGATAATTCTGGTAATTCTGATTTTGATAAATCCATAAATGATCCTTCAGATTCTATTAATGGTAATGTAAATACTTTTTTAGCTTTTCCATATACAGTTAATACAAATTTATTTTTTTCTCTATCTATTTCCCATGACATTTGATTTTTTAAGGCTACTCTTGTCATTATTTTCTTTAAATCTTCTAAATTTATTGTAAATTTTTCTTCATTCTGTACATCATATTCTGTGAACATGTTTGGATATATATCTAATAATATTACTGCAACATTTGCTGGATCTAATGATGATAAAAATATGCCATCTTTGTTTGCTTTAAATGTTCCTTCCGATAAAAAACTTACTATTGTAGGTAATATATTTTTAATCTCTTTAGCTTGTGGAAAGGTTACCTTCATTCATTATAATTTCAAAAAAATTTTAAATATATATATATAGAGTATATCCTAATAAGCCTTACCTTGAGTATATCCAAATATAAATCCTATAAGAAAAATTATGCCCACCTGAATATAGTAATGTTGGAATAGAGTTATAAAATCGCTAAAACCTCCAGTAAAATTATGATACTCAAAATATGAATATCCAACCAATAATATTACTCCAACTATCAATGCAATCATAAATGCTGAACCATGTGTCATATTTTGACCTTTCATAAAATCAATTAGATTTTTTAGTATTTAAAAATATTCTATATATAAATCTTCCAGAATATTTATCTAAATATTCGTTATAATTACCGCATTTGGGAGAATATACACATCTAGGGCATCCATCGAGACATTTACATTTATTTAAAGATATTATAGATTTTTTAATTAATTTTTCTATATTACTATACAATATTTCTGCCAAACCAACACCAGATTCATATCCTTCATATATAAATATTGTTGGTTTATTTGTTTGTGGATGAATTGGATAAGAATACCCACCAAGTTCTTGTGAATCTACAAATGTTACAACTGGAGATATTTTTATTATATTATGTTCTATTGCATGTAATCCCGATCTAAACGAAGCTTCATAATCAACAATTTTCTTAACTAAAAACATTAATATATTATCTTTTATTCCATAATTTCTTTCTAAAAATTCCCCAATTATTTCTTTTATTTTTTTACTTGCCAATCCTCTATATTTTTCATAAAAGAAATCTTTACTTATAGTAGAAGAAAAGTTCAATATTTCATCAACATTTATATTATATTTTTTCTTTTCAATATATTTTTTTAGCTTATCTAAAAAGAAATTATAATAAATACTTTCCAATTCTCTTTGGTATCTTTCAGGTATTATGATCCATATTGCCTTTGTATTAAATTCATAATTTATACTTTTTTCATAATAATTTATATTTTGCGTATAATTTTCTCCCATTTTATATTTTTCAATATACCCTATAAACTCCTTTTTTACTTTTATTTCTCCCAAATATATTTCCCAATCCTTTATTACTCTTTTATCTATTATATTAATTATTTTTACATCTTCATAATATATTGGACTTGTCTCTATATTTGAAAATTCTGGCCTGAAGAATACAAATGTAACATTATCTATGTTATAATAATTTGTTATTCTAATTGATTTTCCTGAAGAATAGTATACCATTCCAGGTAATAAATAATCATAAAATGCATGTTCATCCATTTCTTCTAGAATTTTTCCTTTACCCTTTAGCATATTTATTATCCTTATTAGTCCTTCCCTTTTCTTTATTCTTTTTACTATTTCTTCTTCTTCCTTTGTTAGATCTACAATATAATATACTTTATCTGAAATATTCCTTAATCCAGAATATATTACTTGTGTATTTAATTTATAATATTCTTTTCCAAATAACGGATCCTTTATTTTTAATATAATATTTTCTTTTTCCAATTCTTCCAAATATCTTTTCTCTAAATCATTTAACATACTTTTATCGATTCTTCCAAATTCATTTATTAAATATTTTAAATGCCTTTTAACAACTCTTTCATTATCCAAATTTAAAGGAATATTATCTAGCTTATTCTTTTCAATCCTATCTAAAAATTCATTTATATTTGTTGAATAATAAAAATCTAGTGCATCTTTTTTAAATATCATTAAATCTATTGAATCAGAAATTCTTCCAGATCTTCCAAATCTTTGGATTATTGAAGAAATTCCATCTCTAGGTACTCCATAATTTACCACAGATCTTATTTCACCAATATCTATTCCAAGCTCCAATGCAGATGTAGTTAATAATATCAAATATTCTCCTGATTTAAATTTTTGCTCAATTTCTTTTCTTTTTTCTCTTAAATAACTTGCCTTATATGTATAAATCTTATTATATTTATCTAAGTCTTGAGATTCTAACTTTAATAATTCAACACCTTTCTTTGATTCAATAAATATTAAAGACTTTATATTATTTTCCAATAAAATTCTTATTGACCTTTTTAATAATAATCTTGAACTTGAATTTTTTGGGTCCAAACAAATTATATATTTTTTATATTTATTACTATAATCTTTATCTATTAATTCAAAATCCTGATCAAACATGTTTTTTGCAAACTCTATAGGATTTCTTAATGTTGCAGATAATGTTAGTATTTTGAAATTATTATTTTTATAGAAATATTTTAATAATCTGATTAACCTTCTAAATGTATATGCAGCATTTGTTCCAAATACCCCTCTATATGAATGTAATTCATCTACAACAATTAAATCTAAATTCCTAAAGAAATAAAACAATTTATCTTGATTTTTTAATATATATAAATGTAAATTATCAATTGTAGTTAATATTAGGTTTGGTCTTTCTCTTATTATTTTTTCCTTTTCATTATATGTTAGATCTCCTAAAATAAATTTCATCTTAATATTTAATTTTTTATTTGTATAATTTTCAAAATCTTTCATTAATTCTTCAAATTTTTCATATTGATCATACAATAATGCTCTTAATGGATAAATTAATAAAAATGTTTTATTCGGATATTTTAATATATTATCAATAATATATAATCTAAATATATGAGATTTTCCTGAAGCTGTTGGTGTTGTTACAATTAGGTTTTTATTTTTATATAATAAATTTAATGCTTCAACCTGATGTTTATATAATCTAAAGTTTCTAGAATTTAAATATTCATTTAATTCTTTATTATGAAATTCAAAATTATCAAATTCAGCATTTTTATTATTAATTAATTTAATTCCAACTACAGAATCTTTAAACTCTTTTTCAAAAACATTTTTTAGATCGTCAATATTCATATTTGATATATAAGATTAAATATTTTTATATTAGATATAATGAAATATTTCTTAGAATTAGCAGAAATATTGGAAAAAGTTGAAAAAATTAATGAAAAATCTTTGAAAATTGATGTTTTATCTAGATTTATAAAGTCTTTAGATAAAAATGAATTAAAAATAACTATTTGGTTAATTTTAGGAAACACTGAAGAAGAATGGGTTGAAAGAAAATTAAATATATCTATAAGTACAATTGTAAAGGTATTAAAAAATTTAGGAGTAAATATTAAAGAACTGAGTTTATTATATAAAAAATCTGGAGATTTGGGAGAGGCTGTTAAGATTATTTATGAAAAAGGAAATATAAAATTAAATAAACTGTTTGCTAAAAAGTATACAATAATCGATATATATAATGAATTAAAGAAAATTGAAAATTTGGAAGGAGAAGGATCTAGAGAAAAAAGAATATTGTATTTAGAAGGAATATACAAAAATTTATCACCTTTAGAGGCAAAATTATTAACAAGAATTTTACAAGGAGATATGAGATATGGCGTACTAGAAGGGACTATTGAAGATTGTTTATCTTATATATATAGTATTGATGATGAAAGAATTAAAATCGCACATGCAATAATCGGGGATATTGGGGCTTTATCAGAATATTTATTCGATAATCCAAAAAATATTGAAAATGTTAATATTAGATTATTTCATCCATTTAAACCAATGCTTGCAGAAAAGGCAAATAATTTTCAAGATGTATTTAATAATTTTTCTCCTGCAGCATTTGAATTTAAGTTTGACGGAATAAGAGCACAAATACATAAAAAAGGAAATGAAGTAAAGATATTTACTAGAAGATTAAAAGATGTAACAAAACCCTTTCCAGATATAGTAGAATTAATATTAAATAATATAAAAAGTAATGAATTAGTTGTTGAAGGAGAAATTGTTGCATGGGATTATAATAAAAACTTACCATTACCTTTTCAAGAAATTTCAAAAAGAATAAAGAGAGAATATGAAATTTCAAAATATATAAAGGAAATACCTGTTAGATTATTTTTGTTTGATATAATTTATCTAGATGGAAAATTACTAATAAATGAAGAATATATAAATAGAAGAAAAATATTGGAGGAAATTAGAGGAAATATTGATTTAACTCCTATGATAATTACAAATAAAGAAAATGAGGCAAAGAAATTCTTCCAAGAATCTATTAATATGAAAAATGAAGGTCTTGTTGCAAAGAAATTGGATTCAAAATATATTCCTGGAAAAAGAGATAAATCGTGGTTAAAAGTAAAGGGACATTTAGAACCGCTAGATTTAGCAATAATTGGGGGAGAATGGGGGCATGGAAGAAGAAAAAACTTTATTTCAGATTTATATTTAGCTGCATTAGATAAAGAAACTGGAGAATACTTAATGGTAACAAAAACATTCAAGGGATTATCTGACAACGAATATATTCAGTTAACAAAAGAATTATTAAAATATAAAATAAGGGAAGAAGGGAGAATTGTATGGTTTAAACCAAAGATTGTTGTAGAAGTTATATATGATGAAATACAAAAAAGTCCAAAATATAAATCTGGTTTTGCATTAAGATTCGCGAGGGTTAATAGAGTAAGGTGGGATAAAAGTGAAAAGGATATAAATACAATACAAGAAATTAAGGAATTATATGAAAAACAAAGAAAAGAAGAAATCTAAAATAAATATCTATATTATATTTACAAAAGATTATTGACTATATAAATTGGAAACAAAAATAAAAACATTGAATTTAATATGGGCCCGGGGGGATTCGAACCCCCGACCTCCCGGTTATCAGCCGGACGCTCTAGCCTCTGAGCCACGGGCCCTAAAATTTATGATTATTTATCTTTTATAAAAGTTTTTTTAAATTAAATTTAATGGATTTCATAAGTCAACTATTATTAAAGATTTACCAGTTAATAGGGGACCCTGTTTTAAGATATATATCAAATATCCAAAATTATACAACATACTTTATAATTTTTATAATATTTGTTACAATTGGGTATATAATAGCAAAAGTTATTATATTTATATTAAAAATTATATTTAATTATATAAAATTAAACGAAATTCAAAAGAGAAATCCAGAATTACTTTATGGAATAAATATATCGAATTTAATTTTAGGTTTAATAAAATATTATATATTATTATATTTCCTAATACTTGGAATTGTTGTAGATCTTCCTTATTATTCCTATTTATTCTATATCCTAAATCTAGTCTATACTGCAATAATAATAATATTTACTGGTATTATTATTGGGGATATTATCGCATATCTATTTAATATAAAGAATAATGTTGCAAAAATTGTAAAAGGAACTATACTATATTTATTCTTAATTATTGCATTATCATATTTAGGATTAAATTCAACAGTATTAGTTCAAGCCTTATATTATTTATTATTATCTGCAGCAATATCTTTTGGAATAATGATTGGTATTATAATAGCATTAGAATATAAAAATGAAATAATAAAAATAATAAAATGAAAACATGTGAACTATGTGGAAAAAGTACGGACAAATTATATAAGGTATATATAGAAGGTACAATATTAAATGTATGTGTTGATTGTTCAAAATATGGAAAACCTGTTGATGAAAATGGAAATATAATAAAAGAAAATAAAGCGGAGATAAAAGAACTTGTTGGAGAAGCTATAGATGAAAATTATAACAAAATATTAATAAAATATAGAGAAGAACATAAATTAAAACAAGACGATATGGCAAAATTGTTAGGAATAAAAGAAAGTTTATATAAATCAATAGAAAATAAAAAAATTATACCTGATATAAATTTGGCTAAGAAAATTGAAAAAGTATTAGGAATAAAAATAACTAAAAAAGAAGTATTAACTGAAAAAATAAATAATAATGATAATAAAAATTATATAACTGTTGGAGATATATTAGAATTTGAAGAATGAATATATATTATATATTATATATATTTTCTGAATCATTTTTATTAAACTCTTTTCCTTTCTTTGGCGCTCCTTTTGTTTTATTATCAATACCAGTATTATCAATTATTGGGATAAATATCTATAATATAATTTTAGTATCCATTATTTTAGGTATAGGAGCATCCAGTGGAAGATTTGTAATGTATATTATTGGTATTTTCTTATCAAAACCTTTAAAGAACAATAAAAATTTACTATTCATAAAAAGAATATCAAATAGTAAAAACTTTTACATAACTTTTTTCTTTTTAACTATATTACCATTTCTTCCATTAGATGATCTATTATTTTTATCTTTTGGAATTGAAAAAATGGGTATATTAAAATATTATCTAATAGAAATCCTAGGAAAAACATTAAAATCTTTTTTAGAATTATATGCCGAAATATTTGTTTTAAACAAGGTAAGTTATCTATTAAAAATACCTCTACTAGAATTATCTATAATCTCTTCAATAGCATTTATTTTATTGGGTATAATATTTTTTAAATTAGATTGGGAAAAATATTTTAATAAATGTATATCAAAAGAGAAATAAGAATATTAGGAATTGATGATGGATATTTTGATAGAAATAAGGATAAATATACAATAATTGTTGGAGTTATAATGAGAGGATCATTACAAATAGATGGGATATTATCAAATAAAATTGAAATAGATGGATTTGATATAAATGATAAAATAATTGAAATGATAAAAAGAACAAAACATTATGATGAATTGAGAATAATAGCAACAAATGGAATATCTTTTGGTGGATTTAATTTAATGGATTTTGAATATTTATATAATGAATTAAACATGCCGATAATATCTTTTGTAAGGAAAAAACCAAATATAAATAAATTTATAGAAGCAGTTAAACATACAAAAGATTATGAAAAGAGATTAGAAATATTAAAAAAATATCCAGAACCAAAAAGTTATAAAACTGAATATGGAACATTATATTTTCAATATTATGGTTTAGAATATGATGATGTAATAAATATAATTAAATTAACATCAGTACATTCTAGAATTCCTGAACCAATTAGAGTTGCACACCTAATTGCAATGGGAATAACAAAAGGATATTCAAGAGGAAAACCATAAAAATATTTTACATAAAACATCAATATGGGCATTAAATCATTAATAAAAAATTGGAGAGTTCTAATATTTATTATAATTTTTATTGTATCTTTGATGTTTGATGCTTATGCATTAACTAATAATAAGGTAGAGATTACTTCTAGTGCTATTTTACCAAATGGTACATATATATACTCAATAAATGGTTGTCAAGTAAATTCAATGAATTCATATTATACCTGTATATATAATAATATTAATTCCTCATTTTTACAAATAGGTACAAATAATGGAAATATTGTTTTAGAGCCATACCAATATCAATTATTAATAAATGAAACAAATATAACACAAACTTCTTTAATATCTTATGGAATAGATATTGCTGGAGGTTATTTATTGATATTAAATTCTTCAAAACCACTAACTCCCCAAGAATTATCGGTTGCAGCACAAGTAATTGAAAATAGATTAAACTCTTTTGGTGTTAAATCAATAAATATATATCCAACATCTGAAGGATATATAATTGTAGAACTACCATATTCTGAAGGAAATTTAATTCCGTATATAATTAGCCAAGGAGAATTTTATGCAAAAATTGGTAATACAACAGTATTTACTGGTTCAGATATAAAACCATTGTTCGGAGGGCAATATTCTGGCTTATTGGGATGTTCTCCAACAGGTAATCAATATGTATGTACATATTATTTCACCTTATTATTATCACAAGAAGCTGCTAATAATTTTGCACAAGCTACACAAAACCTATCTGTAGTATTACAAAGCGGAGGTGCATATTTAAATGAACCTATAGTATTCTATCTAGATAATCAAAATGTATCAACATTATTAATTGCTGCAAATCTAAAAGGTTCAAACACACAACAAGTAAGTATTCAAGTATCTGGAACTGGAAATTCTATGACACAAGCACAATATAATGCATATCAACAAGCTTATAATTTATATATAATATTGGAGAATGGACAATTACCTTCGAAATTTAATATTGTCCAGGAATCTATAATTCCACCAATATTTGGATATTATATATTAAAATCTTTTGAATTAGTACTATTATTAATATTGATTGGCATATTTGCAATACTTTATGCAGTATATAGGAATATAAAAGTACCTGCATTGGTTACATTAACATTAGCATCTGAATTCTTAATTGCATTTGCAATAGGTATTGCAATACATCAAACATATGATATTCCAGCATTTATTGGTATAATATTTGGAACTGCTACAGGTATAGATGATCAATTAGTTGCTGCTGAAGAAATATTAAGAGCAAAGAAAGGAGAAAATGTTGAGGTGAAAGAAACAGAAAGATTGGATAAAGCAATCAAAAAAGCTATGTTTATTATATTATTAGCAATTATATTAGAGAGTTTATCTGTATTCCCAGCATTTGTAGCGGGTTTATCATTATATAGAGGATTTGCAATTATGGTAATAATTACAGTTTGGATAGGATATTTAATAACAAGGCCAGCATTTATTAATTTAGCAAAAAATTTACTTTAATTTTTTATAATAATCCCTCATTCTAATTGCATCTTGCTCAATATTTGGAGATTCTGAAATTACAACACCTTTAACATTATATTCTTTTAATAATCTTAATATATCTTTCCAAGGCATATCGGATTCTTCTAAATTTAAATGTGTACCTTTTTTATCTAAAGTTATTCCGGACATATGAATGTGCATATTATCTAAAGCTTCTCTTCCAAGTTCATTTTCTATTTTATCTAATATTTCCCTAAAATAATCTACATCATTTCTATTACTTCTATATCTTAAATGAGCAAAATCTACCGCAGGTAAAACATTTTCTATATCTTGTGATAATCTTATTATTTCATCTATATCACCAAATTTTTTTGGTAATTCCATTGTTTCCGGTCTTACATAAATATCGATACTTTCATCCCTTAGTTTATCTATTACTTTCTTCAGGTTTTCCCTTACTATATTATATGTATCTTCCTTTGAATTATTTAAGTACCAACCTGGATGAAAAACAACAGAATATCCTCCAGATAAATATAATAATCTTGCAGCATTATATAACATATCTATTGATTTATTTATTTTTGATTCTTCTGTAGAATTTAAATTAATATAGTATGGAGCATGACATGTTAATATAAATTCTTTATCCTTTATATATTCGTTTATATTATTTGCAACATCCTCTTTTAATTTTACTCCATAAGTAAATTCTATTTCAGATCCGTCTAAATTTAATTCTTCATATGTATATATAATTCCACTCAATGTATCTCTCTTTTTAGAAGATAAAGGAACTCCTGCAGGACCAAAGTGTAATTTTTTTGGATGCTTAACCATACTATTATTATAATGTTCTGAAAGTTAAATTTTTTGGTTAAAATATTTTTTACTTCTTCATCTAAATTATTATATTTTACAAATTTATCAAGAGTAATAGTAGATATATATTACATTTAGTAATGAGAAGATTATTTTTAACTAGTTTTAATATATTATATCTTATTAAAATAAATTAAAAATTTAATTATTTATACTTTTCTAAACAATACTAGAAATTCTGTATGGACCAATTCTAAATTTCTTGGTCTAAAAACCTTTTCTTTTTCATACATCCATTTTCTATAAAAATTCTCATATACTCCAATAAATAAGAATTTATCATTTGAATCTAATAATTTTAATATAGATGTTATATTTGGCAAAAAAGATACAAAATATCCACCAAATTTTAACGAATTATATATATGATCTAAAGTATTCCAAGGATCTGGTATATCCAATATTATTAAATCTATATCTTTTTCATCAATTCCTTCATTAATATTTTTTAATTTTAATTCTACATAATCTAATAATTTTAGTTTTTCCAAATTTTTCTTTGCAATATTATAAAAATCTTTTCTAATTTCATATGAATATACTTTTCCATCTGGTCTTACAGAATTTGCTAAATATGATGTTAATATCCCAGAGCCAGTTCCTCCTTCTACAATTTTCATTCCTGGATAAATATTTACTAATGAATATAACAACCCAATATCTTTTTCATGAATTGTTTGTGGTCCTCTTTTTAAATATCTAACTAAATCATTAAAATTATTTTCTAATATTAAAAATTCCTCATTCAAGTGCGATTTAACTATACTACCAGCTTCCCTATTCAAATCCTCTTTTTTTATTATCCCAAAATGTGTATTAAAATCTTTATCCTTATCTACTATATAAAATTTTTTACCAGTTTTTCTATGGATTATTATCATAAATTTCATATATAGAAAATATATATGAAAAATATGTTAGTAAACACTATAAAACTTTTTATTATGAGTATTATATGATAGTAGCTACAAGTTATTTAGAAGAAATAATTAAAGAAACCTATAAAGAAATTAAAGAACATTTAAATGAAGAAGGAATAAAAGTTGATCCAAAAGCAAATTTAGAAATAATTAAAAAAGAAATAAATCCAACTAATTTAGATAACTTGATATCTTCATTTATAATAGAATTAGGAAAGTTCTTAACTTTACCTAAAGAATTAAAGGCTTATGCACACATAAAATCTAATATTTATTCTTCTCTAAAATCATATAATGTACCACCGTCTGCACTTTATGTTCCCTCTATTAATACAATATATGTATATTTACTGAGAGTCTTAAATAACTTACCATGTTTAATAGATGCTAAGAATAATCTTGAGAAAGAATCTCTAGATAATGTAGTTAAAAAAATTTGTTTTCATAATAGAACGTCTAAGACATCAAAAACACTATCACCTTTTTACGATGTAAGTGCTGAAATTCTTATTACACCAACAACAAAAAATTTGTCATCAGATGAAGAAATAATAAAAAATATTTTATACGAATAATGTCACATGAAATAATACATACTTTAAATAGAAGTTTAAATCTTCCCAAATATATAAATGAATATATAGCATCAGTATTAGAAACTTTATTGTATTTTAAATTAAATCTTAGAGATAATAATAAATTGGATAAAAAGATATATGAAATTTTATATACATATAATCCACATTATAAAACCCTAAATTCTACCAAATTATCATATAAAAATACAGAAGATATAAAATCCCAAAAAGAGCTTATTGAAATTTTAGAAGGTCTAATGAAAAAAGACCCATATTCCCTTGGAAGATATACTGGATATTATATTTTAGAAAAATATGGTCCTGAAAATATAAGAATAAAAGATATATATGAAAAACTTATAAGTGATCATTATTATTTTTTAAAAGAATACTTTAAACAGTAAAAATATTATTTTTTATGGTGTTTTTATCAATGACGATATTGTTAATAATATTAAACTTCTTATAATATAATCCTAAAGAATCAAAACTTCCCAGAATTCTAAAAATCATAAACATTATATCCAATTCTAGTATACTAATTTTTGGATAATAAAAAATATATATTTTACTGTTATTACCTAATAATTATGAATACAATTGATAATTTAGATAGCATTATAAAAAAGAGTTTTGAAAATATTACAAAACATCTTTATAAAAATGATATAAAATACAGAAGTCCCAAATTGCGAATAATGGAATCTACATGGTTATTTCGCAATATACCATCAATTATAGTATTTTCTTCACCAATCGTTACTGGAGCCCTTTCTTATATAGATCCTTCCTTATTACCATTATATTTATCTACATTTCCTATGGTAGCATTATATCTATGGTCAATGGAAGATATTCGAATTCCAGAGGGTTATAATCCAATAACAAGAACAATTTATATTGCAAAAAAACCATTAGGAAGAGTTATAGATAGAATAATAGATGATTTGAGTTCTAAAAAAATAAATGGATCTTCTGTTATTGGTTTAAATTCACCCATAAATAATAAAATAATATACCCATTATATATAGATAGTAATAATATAGAAAAATCTGTAGCAAAAGCTGTCTCTGATATTATAATAGGTCATGGGATTTCACATTCTATAGTCGGAGAATACGAGCACACAGCTTCTGCTTTGGGAGATTTAATATATTTGAGTATGAATAAGTTAGATAGATATCCTGAAACGCATAAAATTATAGAAGAAAATGTAAGAAAATGTAAAAATGAAGAAGATTATGTGCTAATGAAAGATCCCAACTATTCCGGATCATGTTATATAAATACTGTTTTACATAAAAATAACTTTTCAATAAATATAAGAAAGAAAATAGAAAAAATTAAATATTTGTCTGAAGAAGATATTATAAATGAAATAAAAAGTTATAAAATCTAATTGAAATAAAAAATTTAGATAATACAAATAATATTTTTTATAACATTTTTATTGCAGATATAATTATATCTATCGCTATTGCTAATAATATTAAACCCCCCAATTTATTTAGAATAATTAAATTCTTCTTTCCAGCTTTTTCCAATATTAAAGTACTATTATAAATTATTATATAAGAAACTAAAAATGCTGAAGACATAGATAAAAATAGATATATTAAATTGAGATTTTCAGATGTATATATTAATGTTGTTGTAATAACGCCGGGACCTGTAATTAATGGAATAGCTAATGGGGTTGCAATAATATCTTCTAAAGATTCATTATTATCTTTTATATTTACATGAGATGGAATATCTTTTACTAATATTTCAAATGCAATATAAAATAAAAATATTCCTCCTGCGATCCTAAAATCTATTAAATCTATTCCTAAAACTACTAAAAACCAATTACCAAATAAAAATATTATTAACCATAATATATAGGCAATTAAAAAAGATCTGTTAATTGCATATCTTTTTTTATCTATATTTAATCCTAAAGAATCAAAGATTGATTCAAAAATAAATATATTGGGAATAGTTCCTAGTATAATAAACATAGTAATAAATACATTAATATAATTCTCTATCATAAACTAAGTATACCTTCACGAATCTTTTAAAATAAATACCTTTGTATTTGTTTTTTAAATTTGAAAAAATTATCTCATAAATTTAGGATATAATATTTATAAGAATTATTTTTATTACTATATAGTAATGATCTAATCTAATAAAAAATTAGATGATATAATAAAAAAGGAATATAAAGATATTAACGCTTATTTTAAAAACCTAAATATGAATAAAAAAGCAGGACTTATAATTAGAGGAGGAATTAAATTACCAGAACATATTATTTATTATTTATTTTTGGGAACTATAATAAGTTTATGGGCAATTTACAATCCTACAATCTATGTACCAATAAATTATGCAATATATGCTACACTTTTTGGCTTTCAAATACGAAAATATGATAAGTCTATCGCATATTACTCACCATTTCTTAGATCTATTTACATTAAAAAGAACAATATAAAAGAAAAAACAAATTATATAATAAATAAGATTTATTCTAATAATATAGAAATAAAAGAAGATAGTATTATTGCAATTAATTTTTTCATAGATAATATAGTATATTATCCAGTATATATAGATAAAGATAAAAATAATATAGAAGAAATTATATCAAGACCTCTTATAAAGAGTGCTTTAGCTCATGAAAAATCTCATCAAATTGTTGGTATAAGCGAGATAAAAGCTTCTGCTTTGGGATTTTTAGTATATTTTGATATGTATAACTTATATAAATATGAAAAAGCTAAAGAAGTTGTAAGAAGAAATATAAAAAGATGTATGGAATATGTTGAAAGTAATAATAGGTATAATCCTTACACTATTGGAGAATGTTATGGAAATATTGTCTTATATGAAAATAACTTTTCAATAAATATAATAGAAGAAATAAAGAAACTTAAACATATGAAAAATAAAAATATTATAGAGAAAGTAAAAAATTATACTCTTAATTACTCAAATGAAAATATTTTAAAATATTCTTTGAATTAAATTATATATGGACTTGGATCGGAAGATTTAATGATAAAGATGTTTTTATTAATAAATTCTATAAATTGAATTATATAATTAATTATGCTATGGAGGATAAAGATTTATCTAAAAGTGGTTTAGAGATAGATATTATAGCTAGATTAAAAGTATTGGAGAAAATGAAAGAAAAAGGATATAATCCATATCCATATGAATTTGATAAGACAAATGATGTAAAGGAAATAGCAAATGATCCTAATAGATTTATGGATAAGTATGTTAAAATTGCTGGAAGAGTTTATTCAACCAGAAAACATGGTGGAATTGTATTCTACGATATAAAGGAGGAAGGTTACAGAATACAGGTTGTTATTAAAAAAGATATAACAAAGAATTTTGAAGATGCATATGAATTTATTCAGAGAGGAGATATAATTGGTGTATATGGAAAGATAGGAAAAACAAAGGCTGGAGAGTTATCTTTATTTGCTGAGGATTGGATTATATTAACAAAATCATTAATTTCTTTACCAGATCAGTGGTATGGATTTGATGATGTAGAAGAAAGATATAGAAAAAGGTATTTAGATCTATTAATGAATGACGAAGTAAGGAGATATTTTGAAATAAGATTTAAAACAATAAGTTATGTTAGGAAATATTTTGAAAATTTAGAATATATAGAGGTTCAAACACCAGTATTACAACCAGTATACGGAGGAGCAAATGCAAAACCATTTATTACATATGTAAATGATTTAAAGGAAAACTGGTATTTGAGAATTGCCACAGAACTATACTTAAAAAGATACATAGTTGGGGGATTTAATAAAGTATTTGAAATTGGACCAGATTTTAGGAATGAATCAATAGATGTAACTCATAATCCAGAATTTACAATGTTAGAAGCCTATGAAGCTTATGCAAATAGAGATAAAATGATGGAAATAGTAGAAAATTTAATATATGGAATTGCAAAGGACGTTATTGGAAAAGATTATATTGAATATGATAGTAAAAAAATATCATTAAAACCACCTTGGAAAAGGTTAACAATGTATGATGCATTAAAGGAATATGCAAACATAGATGTAACAAAATTATCTGATGATGAAATAATGGAAATAATGAAACAGAATAATATTCAACTAGAATTAAAAGAATATAATAGGGGTTTGGCAATTACTGCATTATTTGAAGAATTGGTTGAAGACAAATTAATTGAGCCAACATATATTATAGAACATCCAAAAGAAAGTACACCCTTATGTAAAATAAGCAGAAAAGATCCATCTTTAGTTGAAAGAGCAGAAGGATATATTTTAGGAGTAGAAGTTACAAATATATATTCTGAATTAAACGATTCAATATTACAAAATAAATTATTATTGGAACAGTCAAAAATGAGAGAATTAGGATTTGAAGAAGCACATCTATATGATCAAGACTTTGTAGAAGCATTAATGTATGGAATGCCACCAACAGGAGGAATTGGAATAGGTATAGATAGGGTAATAATGTTACTATTAGGAATAAAAAGTATAAAGGAAATTATACCATTTCCAATGATCAAGAAAAAAACAGAAAGTGAAGCTGCAAAAATGTTGACAAAATATACAATAGAAAATCCAA
This sequence comes from Candidatus Nanopusillus sp., assembly GCA_046536775.1. Classification (GTDB taxonomy): domain Archaea; phylum Nanobdellota; class Nanobdellia; order Nanobdellales; family Nanobdellaceae; genus Nanobdella. Next base: position 29,290 of record JAWDMD010000001.1, read on the forward strand.
TTGTAAAAGGTTATGAAAAATATTAGGCTCTTCCAATTCCAAATCTTTTTAGTAATATTTTTATATTATCATTTACCAAAAATATAAAGAATGAACTATATAATACTACAAATAAATAATAGTAAATATTTATTGGAGCCAATAGTCCAAATCCAAATAATGAAATTATAGTTGCAATTATTAATCCCGCAATTGTAGATATTAAGAATATTTTACTTGGTTTTGATTTATAAAATCTATCTTTTTCCCTAAATATATATGGCATTAGTAGACCAAAATATGTTATTGATATAAAGAAAAAAGAATGCAAGAGATGAATATTATTTATTTTAAATATATTTAGTGCTATATATAATAATAAAGACATTTCAGAAAATGTAAATATACCCATTATACCAGCATATTTTACCAATTTTAATATATCCCATTTTTCAGGATATTGCGATCCTCTTTCATCATCTACAGACAATGCTATTGTTTGAAAATCTATGATAAAGAAAAATAATAATACCTCTGTAGATGATAAAATATATAATGGACTATGATAAAAAATTATAGTAAATAAAAATACAGACAAGACAAATACTGCAATTTCTATTGTCTTATTTATTTTTGTTAATATCCAAGTAACAACTCTTTGATATACAGATCTTCCAATCATAACTAAATCTACAATACCTTGTAAACCTTCTACTGTTAATACAACAGAAGCTGCAGATTTTGCAACATCTGTCGCATTATATACTGCTATACCAACCTCTGCTTGTTTTAATGATGGGGAATCATTTACACCATCTCCAGTCATTCCGACAATTTCTTTTTTTTCTTGTAGGTTTTTTACAATATAATATTTGTCTTCAGGATATATTTCTGCAAATATTTCAGATTCATTTATTAATTTCCTTGCTCTATCAGGATCACTTTTTAATAATTCTCTTAATTCATTTCCAGATACTATTTTATCATAATCTAATCCAATTTCTTTTCCAATTTCTTTTGCAATTGGTAATGAATCTCCGGTTAACATTTTTACTTTTACCCCAAGATCTTTTAATTTTTTAATTAATTCTAGGGTATCTTTCCTTGGAACATCATATAACGCAACAAGACCAATGGGTTCCCATCTATCATTATTATTTATTGCAACTGCCAAAGTTCTATAGCCTCTTGATGCAAAATCATCAACTATTTTTGATACTTCTTTAGGTATATTTATTTTACATAAATCATTAAATATAATATTTACTGCACCCTTTGATACATAAAATATTTTATCTTTATATAATACTTTTGCTTCTGTTCTTCTAGTAGAAGGATCAAATGGTTTAAATTCTAATATTTTATAATCATTTTTATTTATATTAATTTCTTTTGCTTTATTAATAAATGCCATATCTATTGGATCATTATTTGATTCTTGAGATGCTAATGTTCCATACAATATCACATCCTCTTTTTTATAATTATCTAATTCTTTTATATCTGTTATAGATAACCTATTATATGTCAAAGTACCTGTTTTATCTGAACATAAGGTTGTCATTGTTGAAGCATCTTCTATTGCAGATAATCTTGTAATTAATGCTCCCTTTTTTGACAATTCCATAGAACCAACTGCCATTGTAACTGTTATCATTACTGGTAATGCTACTGGAATCGCAAAAAGCAATAAAGATATAATTAAAGGTAATACAGTAGAAAGTATAAACTCCAAATTATGAATATATAAAAATGAGAGTAATAATGTTAATCCACCAAATATTAATACAATTATTAATAATGCAAATATAATTTTATTTGTTGTTTCTTCGATATGTAATTTTGGTCTTGCAGTAGATACCAGTTCTACTGTTTTTCCAAAATATGTATTCTTTCCAGTTTTATATACAATACAATTTGCTTCACCTCTTCTTATAATTGATCCCGAATATATAATCTGTCCCTTTTTCTTTTCAACTGTTAAAGATTCTCCAGTTAATACAGATTGATCTATCTCTAATGTATCATCGCTAACAATTATACAATCCGCAGGGGATATATCTCCAGCCCTTAATCTTATTATATCCCCTGGAACTAAATATTTTGATTCAGTTAACTTCCATTGTCCTTCCCTTAATACTCTCGCCTGTATTTGTAATTTTTCTTTTAATAATTCTAATGCTTTGTTTGCTTTTTCTTCATGTATAAGAGATATTAATACATTAATAAATAATAAGAATAAAACTAAAGATGCATCTATATATCTTCCAAATATAAAATATAGTATTATAATAATTTCCAGCATTATTGAGGACAATGAAACAAATTTTTTCAAAAATTTAATCAAATTACTTTCCTTTTTTTCTTCTATTAAATTATATCCATATTCTTTTAACCTTTTATCAACTTCTTCTTTTGTTAAACCATAATCTAAATCTGAACTTAGTTCTTGAAGAACCTTTGATAATTCTACATTATCATTCATACTATAAAAACTTCCTTATTATTTATAAAGAATGATAGCTAAAAAATCCTTTATTTCTACCTATTATCTCCACTACCTTGTAGAGTTCCTCTTTCTTTTCTACCTCTAACTTTCTTCAAATTATATTCTGCAACTTCTTCTAGAGAAATATTAAATCTTCTTGAAGTTTCTGAAAGATACCATAAAATATCTCCAAGTTCTGATATAATTTCTTCCCTTGGTATTTGAATATTATCCCTAGCAATTTTCTTTATTTTATTTAATAATTCTCCAACTTCTCCAGCCAATGCTAATGCAGTATAATAAAATCCTCCATCCAATTTATCTGGATATATTGCAGTTTCTTTTGCTCTTTCTTGATATTCATTAAATTCCATTAACTATATTTATAAAAAATTTATATAAACGCCGCGGGTGGGATTTGAACCCACGCCCCCTTTCGGGGATATGGTCTCAAGCCATACCCCTTGGACCACTCGGGCACCGCGGCATATAAATAATTTTGATCTTTATACAATTTTAAAATATTTGGGTTTTAAATATTCCAATAGATCATAGACTAGCCTTGATGAATCAAAATTATTTGAAGAGATATATATAAAACAATAATCAATTCTTTCCCAATAATTTAATGCAATAATAAATTTATTTGTATCAAATAAAAATGAAGAAAATTTTTCTTTATCCGATATTATTATTTTTTTATTATTTATTACCAATTTATATTTATCAACTAAATAATCAAAAAATTTATATATATCCTGCTCAGAAAATAAAAAATTATTTCCTATTCCATTAAGAACTAGTTTTACTTCCATATAATATTCTCTCTCTTATTATATTATCTATATCTTCTTCAGTTCCACCAACCTCTACAGATTTTATTACCTTTAATATTGCTGGATTCTTTAATGCTAGCCCAACTGCTAGACATGAACCAGTTTCTAATTTTGTTAATGCTTCAAAATATTCTCTAGATAAATAAGGACATGTTTTCCTTATAAATTCCAAATCTTTTGGATTTATTATCTTTAATAAGATAAATGTATTTAATTGAGATGTAATATCTTCAATAATACTAGAAGGTACCTGAGATACTAAGATTAATCCCAAACCAAACTTTCTTCCTTCTCTTGCAATTAAAGATATTCTCGAAGAAACTTCACTATTTTTTGATGCAAATCTATGTGCTTCCTCAATTACAATTCCTAAAATATCTGTTTTATTATTAAATTTCCATGATTTATATTTTTCGTAGGTAACTTCTAATAATATATCTATTAATATTCTCTGTTCTTCAATTGATAATGGATATAAATCAAATATAATTATTCTTGGAATAAATTTATTAGATTCTTCTAAATATACCTCTCCGTTTTCTTCTTTAACTATATTATAATCAGAAATACTAAAGTTTCTAATATCTTCTAACAATTTATTAAATAATTCATCTACATTTTCGCCCATATCATCTACATTTCTTGGGAATAATAACCAATCCTTTATCCTTAACAATCTTGATTGTAAAGATCTTACTACATCTTCTCTATTTTTGTATTTTTCAAATATTTGTGGTGGGTCTTTTTTATTTACCATTTCCAATAATTTATCCATGAATTTTGGTGCTTTTCCTTCTTCTAATGATAAAATTTTATATAATAAAGAATAAACATGTGGAGCCTGTTTTCCAGATATTCCAAGAAAACTTTCCATATAATCTTTTATATATTTTAATGATAATTTCGCATTATATACTATTACATTTTTCTTGTTTCTTTCACTTATTAATTTTTCTATAAATTCTTTTTCCCTTTTACTAAACGTTATTATTATAGAATTTTCAAATGATAATATATAATCTCTATGAATATCAAACAACAATATTGGTATATTCTTCTTTGATAATTCGCTTATTATATGAGCAACTGTTGTACTTTTTCCAGAACCAGTTATTCCAAATATTCCAGTATGTCTTATAATTAAATTCTTTATACCTAAATCTACAAAAAATTCTTTATTCTGTAAATTTATTTTCCCCAAAGATATTGATGACTCTTTTTCTTCAAATGAATATATTTTACTCACTTCTTCCTCTTCTGGTAAGAATACTTCATCCCCAGGAACTGGTGGAGTTTTTGGTTTTTCTTGTAATATTTTCCCATTTTTTATTACCCCAATAAATATTGCCTTTCCAATTATTAAATATTGTAATTTTTTCATTTGTCCATATAATAATTCTATTGCTTCATAATCAAATAATCTTTCTTCCTCAATAGCTTCAGATTTTAAATCTTCAATTATTCCAAAATAAAAAAAATCACCAATTTTTACTTTAACTATACTTCCAATACCGACTGAATATCTTTCCTTTGGATCAACAACAAAATAAAAATATTCGGATGTTGCTTCGTTTATAACATAGCCAACTTTCATAGATGTATATTTATAATATACTTTTAAACATTTTTTATCTAAATATTTTAATGCCTGGTGCACTTAAAATAATAATACCTGAAGGAAGCACATTGAAGGATGTTATACGTATTGTAGGAGTAGAATTGAATGGACATAAACCCATAATTGTAGAATTAAGAAAAATACCTGGAGTAAATTGGAGATTTGCTAATGCTGTATGCAATGTATTAAAGATAAATAAATGGCAAGTTTTAGGATCTTTAACAGATGAGGAATTAGAAAAATTAGAGGATTGTTTAAAAAGACCACAAAATTATGGTATACCATCTTGGATGTTAGATAGAAGAAAAGATATTAAAGATGGTCAAGATAAACATTTGGTAGGACCAGATTGGGAAATTCAAGTAAAAATGGATATAAAAGAAAAAATTGAATTAAAAACATGGAAAGGACACAGACATATGCATAAATTACCTGTCAGAGGACAAAGAACAAGATCTCATCATAGAGGCGGTTCTACTATTGGTGTAATAAAGAGTAAAGAAGTAAGGGCCCAACAAAAATCTGAAAATAAAGAGTAAAATGTGGAAAAATAGAAAAATCTGGGAGAGCCCCAGACATCCATGGCAAAAGGACAGAATAGAAGAGGAAAGGCAATTATTAAAACATTATGGATTAAAAAATAAAAGAGAAATATGGAAAGCTTCTACAATTGCTAGAAGAATAAGATTTTATGTTAGATATTTAAATGCTAAAAAAGCTGCAGGAGTAGATGTATCAAAAGAAGAAGAAAAATTGAAGAATAGGTTAGTTAGATTGGGATTGTTAAATAAAAATTCAGATATAAGCGAAGCTTTAAACATAACAGTAAGGGAAATACTGGAAAGAAGATTACAGACAATTGTATTTAGAAAAGGTTTAACAAAAACAATAAAACAAGCAAGACAATTAATTGTGCATAGACATATTGCTATAGGGGATAAAGTAATATCTTCTCCAGGTTATTTGGTTAGAGTTGATGAAGAAAATAAAATAAGTTATAATCCTTATTCAAATATAGATAAGGAAAAATTATTAAGTCAAAATATAAATAAAGAAGAAAACAAAGAATCAACCGTACAAGAGGCTAATCAATCTTCTCAATAATCCTTTCTTTTTCTTTTTTACTTTCTTCTTATTCTTTAAAATTTTATTTAGCCTATTTATATTTTTATTTAATAATATTATAGATAAATTAAACTCTTTTATCATTTCTACCTGACTTCTTAATTCGCTTATAGATTGATCTAATTCAGAAATATTATATGGAAAAGTTTCTTGAACCTTTATATATTCAATACCTTTCTTTAATATATCTTTTATTGTATAACCTTTTTTCTTTAATTCTTCTAAATCTTCTTTAATATCTCCAATATATATTGTTGTTGAATCCTTTGACATTTAAAAAATAGGTACTTTATTCTTTATATAATATATTAGAAAAATTTATATATAATATTTATAAAATTTTTCATAAAACTTATAAAGAGAAATTGTTACACCTATAATATAATAAAGTTTTATATAATTATACGACATTAAATTATGTTATTACAAAAAAGTTATCCTAATATATGACAAATTTTACTATAGGAATTTATAAATAAAAAATTTGTATCTAATAGGTTGTATATCATATTTCTAATACAAAAAACTTATTATATCTATATATAAAATTTTTGGAAAATATTTATAAAATATTAGTTAGGTCGCATAACTTTATATTATTTATAAATATACTAACTAAAAAGTACTCATATCATAAAATAATATGACAATCTATTAGTAATAAATAGAAAAACTTATTAATAAATACTTAAAAATTCCAAAGTTGTATATATATGAATTTTTATTATCAAAATTTTATGGTGGAATATTGTAAATTACCATATGAAAATGAAAAATATCAAATCCTTATTAAAAAAGAAGAAGAAACAAATGAAAAATATGGATATGACCCATGGAAAAGACCAATAAACGAATTGTTAGATTTCTCAATTATTAATTTAGATAAACCAAAAGGACCCACATCACATCAGGTTTCTGGATGGATAAAAAATATTTTAAATAAAAAAACAGGGCATGCAGGTACATTGGACCCAAAAGTAACTGGAGTATTACCGATAGGAATCGGGGGAGGAACAAAGGTATTAAAATTATTGTTAACTGCTGGAAAAGAATATATAGCATGGATGCATATACATAGTAATATTGATGAAAATAGAGTATATGAAGTATTAAATAAATTCCAAGGAAAGATTATTCAAAAACCTCCATTAAAATCTGCAGTAAAAAAGGTTCCCAGAGAGAAAAATGTTTATTGTATAAAAGTATTGGAAGTTGATGGCAGAGATTGGTTATTACAAATTGCAACAGAAGCTGGAGTATATATAAGAAAATTAATAGATGACATAGGAAAGAATTTAGGAACAAAAGCCCATATGCAACAATTAAGAAGGATTAGAGTCGGAGAGCTAAAGGAAGATTCTGAAAAATATCCTCTATCCACCTTACAAGATATAATTGACTCTATATGGTTTTGGAGAAATGAAAATAATGAAAAATATATAAGAAGGGTTTTTCTACCAGCAGAGGTTGCAGCAGAACATATAAAGAAAATCTGGATATTTGATACTGCAGTAGATGCGATTGCACATGGGGCGAACCTAACAGTTAAGGGAATATCAAAACTATACTCAAATATAAAAGAAGGTGATTTAGTAGCAATATTTACATTAAAGGGAGAAATGGTCGCATATGGAACTGCATTAATGGATTCTGAAAAAATTTTAAATTCTGAAAAAGGTATTGCAGTTGATGTTGATAGGGTTATTATAAAAAGAGGCTTATATCCTAAAGTATGGAAGAAATCTAATATACAATGAAATCAATATTGGGAATTGATGAAGCTGGAAGGGGACCTGTAATTGGGCCAATGGTAATTGCTGGTTATTGTATTGATGAAGAAAAGATTGAGTTATTAAAATCTTTAGGTGTTAGAGATTCTAAAGAATTAACAAGAAAACAAAGAAAAGAAATATATGATGAAATAATAAAATTAACAGATAAATATAAATATATAATAATCGGCCCAAAAACAATAGACCATTATGTATATAAAAATAGATTAAATTATTTAGAATTTGAAAATATGGTAAAGATAATCGAGGAAATAAAACCAAATACAGTGATAATTGATTCTCCATTAGTTAATACAAAAAAAGTAATAGAATATATAAAAAATAATTTAAAAATAAATGTCGAAATAATTGCGGAAAATAAAGCAGACAAAAATTATCCTGTAGTATCTGCAGCTTCAATTATTGCAAAGGTTATTAGAGATAAAGAAATTGATAAAATTGAGAAAAAAATAAACATAAATTTTGGATCTGGATATCCATCTGATGAAAGAACAATTAAAGCAATAAAAGAAAATTATGAAATATTGAAAGATTATATTAGAGAATCTTGGATGACAGTTAAAAGAATAAAAATAGGAGATCAGAAAAATATATTTGATTTTTTATAAAAATATCTATAATTATTATCTTAATTTTAATATATAGAAAGATTATAATAATTTATAGAATTAAGAATGGTAAGATAAACATACCTATTATTAGATTAATTATTATAATTGCTGATAATGCTACATATAAAATATTCTTTTCACTAAAATATTTTTTAAGTTCCATTAAAACTTCTATAAGTGGTACAGAGATCAAAATAAAATAATAGATATATGATAATAAGATATTTTCTGTTAATAAATAATATATTATAGCCGAAATACTTAGAATAAATAATACTATAAATGCAATTTTTTGAAATTTATACATTTTGTTAATAAAAATATCATCTTCTTTTATATATTTTTCAAAATTTACCTTTTCCTCTTCTTTTTCTTTGAATTTTACCCTTTTTAATAATATAAATGAAATTAGAGAGACTAAAAAAGCAATCAATAATGAATAAAGTATGTTATTTATATTCAAACCTACCAATAACATCCTTGCACCCAAATATGATATAAATGCTATAAAAATAAATCTTATTGTATTATCCTTTAATCTCATTAATAATCTAGTTCCAATCCTTGAACCAACTAAAATTCCTAAGGTAATAAAAGGTAATAAAATAAAGTCTATATAACCTGCTTTGAAATATAAAATTGAAGATGTATCCGCAGTTACTCCTATCATAAAATTACTAGTAGTAGTACTTACTTTTATTGGCAAATTCATTATTAAATCCATTCCCAAAACTTTTAATATTCCTGAACCAATTCCTAATAAACCAGAAACAAAACCTGCAAATAACATAATAGTCCATCCATAAACCCATCTTACTCCATTATAATATATTATTTTTCCATTTTCCCCATATTTTCCAAATAAATTAAAGAAATATGTAGATTCATCAGGTTTTGATGGATAATATTTCTCTCTTAAATTCTTTATTATCAAAAATATTGAAGATAATAATAATACAACTCCAAATATTATATAAACAATAAGAAATAGATTATGATTATATAAATAGTTATTTAAAAAAAATCCAAATATAGCACCAAAAGTTGTAGCAGTTAATAAACTAACTGCTATATTATCATTGGCAATTTTTTTCTTTATATATGTTAAAGATGAAGATATAGATGTTGAAATAGTAGATAATAAAGATATACCAATTGTTAAATATAATGGATAATTTAGGAATATTGTTAAGATTGGAGAAATAATTGTTCCACCACCTAGACCAGTTATAGAACCTATAATACCTGCAAAAATACCAATAAATAAAGTTAATATCAGATTAAAAAATGTATATATCATGTATAAACAAAATTCTTTAAAATATATAGGCCTTCATATTTTGATGTATTTTCTTATATATTTTGATACTATCATTTATTATAAATATAGATAGTGAATAAACAGAAACAAATATTATGTCATGCAATTTCAATGGTTTGAAATAAATGCTCAAACGTTTATAAATAATAACATTGTTATATCATTATGGCAAAATATTTAATATTATTAACAAAAGAGGATAAAAATACAGTAGAAAAGGTTTTAGAGTTTTCAAAATTATTAAAAACGAGCGGAGCAGAAGATATAAAAATTTGTTTTACTTTAGAAGGAATTAAAGCATTGAATAAAGAAAATGAAGAATATAATTTAATTATATCTAAACATTTGGGAGATATAAAAAATTTAAATATAAAAGTATATGCATGTGAAAAATGTATGATGAAATTCGATATACCTGAAGAAAAATTAGTATATAAAGATAAAATATTTTCATATGAAGAAATTAATAAGTTAGTAGATCAAGGATATTCAATAATTACCTTTTAATTTCAATTATTTTTCCTTCAACATTATCTTTAAACAAATCATCATGTGTACATAGTATTATTTGATAATTATCTAAGCCAGATATTAACTGAGCTAAGGATAATCTTATATTTTCATCCAAAGATTCTGTAGGCTCATCCAATAATAAAACACTAATATTTAGATTTAGTATAGAAGCAATTGCCAATCTTAATGCTAAGTCTAATATTTTTATTTGTCCCCCGCTTAGTCCAGCTTCATCAATATATTTTTTAATACTCTTTCCGTCAATATTTTTAATTATATAAATATAAAATAACTTCTCATCTTTTACTTTACTTTCTTTTATATCTATTCCAACATCTATAATATCCTGATATCTATACAATTTCTTAAAATAAAATCTAAATGCATTTTCCAGGTTTTTTGATAGTTTTTCTCTATTAACCTCTATATATTTTAATAAAACATTATATAAAGACCTTAGATTATTTATATTTTTACCTATATTCTTTAATTTTTCATTTATATTATTATATATATTTAACTTTTCCTTGTAATTTTTTATTAATTCTGGTTTTAGATTTTCATATTTCTTTATTTCTTTATCAAGTTCATTTATCTTATCTTCAAACTCATGTAATGAATTTAAATTATTACTTTTATATATATCTTTTATTTTTTCTAGATTCTTTTTCATATTATCTATCCTCATTAAAGAATATCTGATATTATTTATCTCATTTTTTATGTTTTGATATTCTTTTCTTAAATTATCTATTACTTTATCCAATTCGTTTTTCTTTATATAATTTATTGTATCATTTATTATCTTATATTCATTTATTTGATTTATTTTATAATTTATTTCATTAATTTCTTTTTCAATCCTTATTTTTTCATTTTCAATATCCGATAAATTTATTTTATCTTTAATTTTTCCCTGAATATATAGAAAATACTTATATTTATTTTCCATTTCCTGATAAGATTTATCTAGATTATTTTTTTCATTTTTAAATTTACCTAAATTATCTTTATCTCTATCCAAACCTTCTTTATATTGATTTAACAGTTTTTTATGCAAATCTTCATCCAAGGTTCTTTTACATACTGGACATTCTGATATTTCTCTATTTAGGATATTTAAATATTCTTCCTCTTCTTTTATTTTATTTTCTAAAATTATAATATTATTTTCCAATTCTTTCTTTTTATTCTCTATATTTTCTATTTCACTTTCTATATTTTTATATTCTATATATTTTTCTATATTAGAATAAATTTCCTTTAATTCTTTTAATTCATATTCTAATTCTTTTTCATTAATATTTTCTAAATATTCTAATTCTTTTTTTCTATTTTCTAAATATTCTAAAGAACTATTTAATAAATCATTTGAATAATTTTCATATTTAAGATTTTTTCTTTCAGATTCAAGATTTAATATATTATCATATAATTCCTTTTCTTTTTCTTCGTATTCTTTTAACTTTTGATTTAGATAATTTTCTTGAGTCAATAAATTATAATCTATACTATTTTCCAATGTTTTTAGCTCTAAATAATCTTTATATATATTATCCCTTATTTTTTTTAATTCCAAATACTTATTAATTTCTTCTAATAATTTTTCAATATCCTTATCACCAAAAATATTTTTATATAATTCTATATCTTTTAATAATAGATTTTTTTCTTTTTCTTCATATTCTTTTTCCTTTTCTAAATCTTTTATTAACCCTTCAACTATTTTTAATATTAAAGAATAATATTCTATATCAAATATTTTTTCTAATAATTTTGTTAATTCAATTTTTCCGGATAAATTGATATATCTTCCCAAATCTCCTTGTTTTATATACAATACATCCATAAATTTCTCAACCCTATTTATATTCAACATTTCCTTTATTTTTTTATTAACAATATCCGGTCCTGAAGCTATAACCCTATTTCCTTCATATAATATTGCTTTAGATTCTCCATTATTATTTGAGGATCTTATTATTTTGTATAAAGTATTTTCTCCAGATATTTCCAATTCTACATTTAGATTATATGCACCAGTTCTTATTAAAGATGATGCATTTGATATATTTATACTAGGCAAAGAATCTTTTCCAAATAAACCAAATAATATTGCATGAAATATGGATGTTTTTCCAACCCCATTTTCTCCTATTATTATATTTTTTTCATCAAAATTAATCTCCAAATCTCTATGTATTTTAAAATTCTCTAATCTTATTCTATTAACTTTCATTTTATTAATTGTTTAAATATTGTTTCCCTTATTCTATCTAAATCCGAATTCTTACCAGAATACATTTCCTCAAATAATTCTTTTATATAATTAAATGTTTTTACTACTTCTTCCTTATCGTTTACAAAAAAAGAACTATCTATTATATTATCTATTGTAATTAACTCCTTATCTGATTTTATTTCCTCATCTAAAGGATAAGAATCATCTAAGATTAAATATCCAGATTCTATTAAATTTTCTAGTAGATTTTTTATATTAATATAATAATCTTTTTTATATCTAGCCTTAATTTTTATAATTGTTTCCTTAGATTTATTATAAATATCACTCTTTAATTTATTTAATCCATCATCATTATCTATTATATCTTCATAGATATATATTGGCCTAGTATTTAATTCTTTAAATTCTATATTATCATCTTCTACATAAAAAAATCCTTTCTTTATATTTTCTTCATCTTTTGATATTTCAGTCCTTTCAGTAGAACCTGGTAAAGCAAAAATTATATTATCATGTTTTTCTAAATGTTTCTTGTGAAAATGACCGAATGCATAATAATTTGCTTTGGGAAAATCTTCCATAGATAAAATCCTTGGTTCTTTGCTATAACCTTCTAAAATATTTTCTGGAAATATATTTACTGCACCATGAAAAATAAATATAGTATAACCACTATTTTCAAATTTTAAATTCGATAGATTCTTTTTATAATATACCCTTAATTGCTCATATGATAAATTTGATGGTTCAGATATTCCATAAATGTATACATCCTTATATATAAACGGCTCTCTTATATTTGCTTCATATATTAAATCCAATCTTTTTAATATTTCTAAAATGTTTTGCCTTTGTCCTTTTGTATCATGATTTCCTTTAATAAATATTAATGGTATTTTATTATCTTTTAATTTAAATAATATATCTAATATCTCCAATAAATATTTTGAATCTATTCTAAAATAATCATCAAAAAAATCTCCAGAATGAATTATAAAGTCAACCCTTTCTCTAATTGCAAAATCTATAACTTGTTTAAATGAATTTAAAAAATCATATTTTCTAATCTCACTATATTCTACTGGAATTTGACATCCTAAATGGGTATCAGAAACATGAACAAATTTCATTAAATATTATTGTATAAAAATTTTTTATTTATATTTTCTAGGTATTCTTTTAAATAATTTAAAACTATTTCTTTATCCTTTTTATAATAATCAAAACTTATTTTTAATAAAAAAGAATCTTCGGTATAATGTAATTTAATAATTTTATTTAATGCTAATTCATCTTTATCAATTCTTAGATAAATATTATAATTCTCATCAAAGTTACAATTATTTTTTATATCTTCAAACTTTAATCCTAAAGAAATTAAATTTCTAAAAAATATATATGTGCTATTTTTATTATTAATTTTTATTTCATATACTTCAATTATATTACTTATTAATCCTCTATCTTTATAATTATTTATTTCTATTTTCTTTCTATCTATATCTTTTAATAACAAATCAATTGCATTTAATATTTTGTTTTTATCATCCCATTCATGTATATTTACCCTTAATAGTACAAAAGAAATTTTCATAACAATTATATAGATATATAGAAAAGTTTATATTTATAAAAAAATTTATATTTAAAATGGTAAAAAGAACTCAGAATTTAACTATAGATACTATAATTTTAGCAATTATTGCAATAGTTGTATTAGTATTTCTTGTATTAATATTTACTGGCGGAATCGGAAAATTTACTAGACAGACTGGCCAGGTAACCCCTTCTAATCAAACAATTAGTGCACAATGTTCAGAATATGCATCATCAATAGAAACCCAAATGGGGACTTCTACAGATCCAAATGTTCAGTTACAAATGTTAGCAAATTCTCAATATGTATCTTCTAACTGTAGCGTTTATTTCCAATATTCATTTACTCTATATAATGGTTCTGAAGTTGTATGTGGACTTGGTTCAGGCACGAGTTTCAGTGTTTCTACCGGTACCAGTAACAATGGCGGTACCACAATATGGGGTTGCGAAATTCAATAAAGATTTATTTTTTATTAATAAATATTATTTATGATAGATAAGAATTATGTTTCATCTATTTTGGGTATATCAAAAACAAAATTACAAGAATTAATAAATGAAAAAATAAAACAATATAAAGATTTAATTGATGAAGAAACTGCTATTTTATTGATATTAAAAGAAAAAGGATTAACATTAGAAGATTTATATAATATAAAAGTAAAAAACCTATATCCTGGATTAAAGGTAAAGGAAATAAAATTGAAGATAAACAAAATAATAATAAAAAAAGAAAATTTGATAATTCTTGAAGCTGGAGATGAAACTGGATTAATTAAACTGATAATTAAAGATTATAAATGGAAAAGAAAAGAGAGCTTATTAAAAGAAAATAATAGCATAAAAGTAAAAAATGGTGTTGTGCTAAATGACTTTGTTCTATCTATATTCATAAATAATATAGACTTAATAGAAAAAATAAATGAAGAAATAAATCTAAATCAAAATTATATATCTTATAGATATATAAGATTATTAAAAGAAAAAGAGGATAGCTATATAGTATTAGCAGATAATTTCAATATATTATATTTAGAAAAAAATATTCAATTAGAATATAATAAAACATATACAATAAAATTTTATAATAAAAGACCCATAGAGATTATTGAACTAAAATCCTACTAAACTCATTAATTTATCAGGATTATTGTAGTACATATTCATAATTTCTCCAATCTTTCTATAATTTCTTATATTGTTTTCTAGCATATATTCTAATACCCTTATTTTAAATTTGAAATTAGTTTCTATATCGGTTTTATTCCAATTTCTAATTTCAGCAATTTTATTTAATACATAACTTTCACTTGGTATATAAGAATCATCCCTTGGATCCCATCTAAATGAAATTATTCTATCAACATCTTTCTTTTCTTTATTAAACCCAGGTATTTCATATATTTTATCTACTCTTCTTACATATTTTCCCTGATATCTCAATCTTTTAAGAAATACAACTCCATCCAATACTTCCAATAAAGATGGGGGCAGACTAATTGGAGGGGATAATAATCTATCCATCAACGCTTCAAAACTTTCCGCGTGTATAGTACCCAAACCAGCATGACCTGTTGCCATTGCTTGGAATAATATATAAGCTTCTTCACCTCTTACTTCACCTACAATTATATAATCTGGTCTTTGTCTCAAAGCAGCTTTTAATAGATCAAACATAGTAACTTCACCATATCTATTTGGACCATATCCTGGTCTTGCAACTTCCGATAACCAGTTTGGATGGGGTAACTTTAATTCTGCAGTATCCTCTATAGAAATTATCTTTTTCACAGGTTTGATAAATAAAGATACTGCATTTAGAAATGAAGTTTTACCTGTAGCAGTTCCTCCAGATATCAATAATGATCTACCTTCTTCTATCAATGTCCATAAATATGCTAACATATTAAAGTCCACAGTTCCATACAATAATAGATCAATTGGCGTGAATGGATCTTCTGTAAATTTTCTAATGGTAAAAGAAGAACCCCTCTTAGAAATATCTTTTCCAAAAGTTATCTGAATTCTTGATCCATCGGGTAAAGCTGCATCTAATAGAGGATTTGCAATAGATATAACCCTTCCAGTCCTTACAGATAATTTTATTACGAAATTATCTAATTCCTCATCAGAATTAAATTGTAAATTTGTTTTTATTTCACCTATTAAAGGATTTCTATGAAATATAAATATTGGATAATTTATACCTGTACAGGATATATCTTCGATTAATGGATCTCTCATTAATGGATCTATTATTCCATAACCAATTGTATCCCTTATTATGTAATATAACATATATGGTAATTTATTTGCATCTATCGGATATCTTTTTTCTTTTATTATATTCAAAGATTGCTTTATTATATAATTTCTCATATATTCCTCATTTTTTTCTGTTCCCAGAGGAAGTTCTGATGTTCTAGCTAAATCTTCAATTATTTCATTTATAATTTTTCTATCATTTTCACTTATACTTGGTTCTACTATATGATATACAAGTTCTCCATATTCATTATCCCATGATATATCAGCATATGCAAATATATATTCTCTACCTAAAATATTTATCTTCGTTAGTGGGTACCTGAATTGATTTACATTTTCGTTTTTACCATATAAATCTACAAAAAATCTAAGTTTATCTCTTTCAGTAATTTTTTTATTTTCTGAAGGTATATTAATTAAACTTATATTATAAACTTTTTTATTTCTTTTTTTCCTTTTTCTTTTTTCATATTTATTATTAGTTAATGGTATATAAATTGGTTGATATTCTTCTTGTGTACTTTTTATAATATTTATTTTTTCGTTTTTTTCATTTAACTTTCTTTTTATTTCAATTTTTTTTCTTACTACATCTATAGCATTATCAATAAGATCATAAATGTTATTCATATATTTAATGAAAACTTGGGAAAATATAAATTTAACTTATATATAAAATAGAATTTGAAGAATAATTTTTATATTGTAAAAAGAAAGAGTTCAAACCTTCACCATAAATGGGATGAAAATAAGAATCATTATTCAAATTTATAGATAAAAAATTTCCATTATAAGATATATATACGAAATTATTAATTGCACTTATTGAAAATCTATAATTCTGTGAAGGTTGACAAAAGAGATTTGCATTATATAAGTAAGAATAATATATACAAAACTCAACATTTGATTCTATATAATTTAAAACTATTTTATTATAATTTGATGGATTTGTTATATGATTGAAATATAAAATCATTGATTGAGAAACAAAAAATAATATTAAAGTTATTAATACAATTTCTATTGCATTTACTGGCATTATACAATGGAAGCTTGTACATAATAGTACACTAATTGATTACAAACGGTAGAATTTGGATTATTAACTATATTTAATCCCTGATATTGTAAGTTTATATTAACGGAATTTCCATTTGTAGTAGCTGATGTTTGACCAGTTGGTTCTATTATTATCCATTCACATTGTCCATTTTGAGGATTATACATTGGTCTACACGATATCTGATATTGTATGATTCCACTTAATTGGGTTGCTGAGAGTAAACATTCTGGATAATATGATACACCAGATACTCCTGTATTATATTGAGGAACAAATAATACATTATTATTCTGAACATTTATATTAAAATCGAAATATTGAGTTATAACATTGCTACTTGTTAAAGGCAATATTAGAGTGTTATTATTTACATCTTGTATTATTATATTAGAAGAATTTACTTCTGCTATAAGATTTGGAATTCCACATAATTGGATAGAATTATAACCAGATGATGGTATTGAAATCGTATTATTTACATTACATGGAATATATATATTATAATTTATTGGAACTACAGAAATAGATGGATTATAATAAATTACAGGTGCTTGAAATGAATATTGAATTAAATTATTATATATACTTATAGATCCTTTTGGTAAATTCAATGTAACAGTCTGAGTTCCTCTACTTTGAACAACAGATGATATGGCTTCTGCTAAGGGAGTTAGTTGATTTTGGACATTATCTACTGTAGACTTAATCTGAGATTTTTGTATTAATGGTACACCCCATTCGTATACCCCCATTGACAAACCAACCACAATAGCTCCCAATAATAAATAACTAATAAGCTGAGATTGTAATTTCATTTTATAAAGATATTAAAAAAATTTATTAATCTTTATATCCTCTTATTATAATTTTGTATTGATGAACTTGTATAACTTGGACTTTGATTACCCCTTATATTCTCCATTTGTTTTTTAAGATTATCCAATAATTCTGCTACTTTTAGATTGGCTTTTTCCAAGTTTTCTATTCTCTTTAATAATTCAATATTATCTCCATTTGTTTCTTTTTCTTTTGGTCTTAATAAAGCAGCTTCTTTAAATATATCAAATAAATTCTTTATTTCTTTATATAAATTATTTGTAACAACTACTAATTCAGATATTTTTGCCTGTAAATCTATGTTACTCTTTATTAATGAATTTACAATTTCCTTATAAAATGAAGTATCTATGTTTGATTGAGCATAATACATTTGAGCTTGGGTTTCTTTTTTAACTACTGGATTTGTTTCAGAAGGTGTTGAAACCTGTCTTTTTATTTCTTCAATATTATTTTTTAATTCATTTTTTAATGTAGCTAAATCGTTCTTTAAACCTTCTATCTCATCAACCAATTTTTCAACAGGATCTGTTGGCATAAGTTCATATTCTTCGGATGGCATAAAAGAATAAAAAATTTTGATATTTATAAATCTTTTAAAAAACTATTAAAAAACTATTCTTCAACTTCTCCCTCTTCTCCTGGTTTACCAGATGATCCACCTTCCATTGATTTTCCTACTGCAGCAATAACATCATCTATCTTCAATATCATTATAGCAGCTTCTACTGCAGATTTTATAGCTTGTATAGTTATATTTGCTGGTTCTATTACATTCTTTTCCCACATATCCTTAACTTTACCTTCAGTTGCATCTATTCCAGCCCATTTTTTACCTTGTTCATGCAATGCTCTTAATTGTGTCATTGCTTCTATAGTATCCATACCAGCATTTTCTGCCAATGCTGATGGTATTGCTTCCAATGCATCTGCAAATGCTAGCATTGCCATCTGTATTTTTGATGATTCTTTCTTAGCCTCTTTTCTTATTCCTTCTCCTAATTCCATTTCTAATGCACCACCTCCAGCAATTACTTTTCCGTATTTAATTACTGTTGCAACATCTTTAATTGCATCATTTATAGATCTTTCAATCTCATCTGCGACATGCTCAGATCCTGCTCTTATTAATATTGTAACAGCTTTTGGATTCTTACATCCTGTTATAAATATCATATTTTCATCTGCAACTTTTCTCTCTTCAACTAATTCTGCATATCCCAAATCATTTTCTGATAATTCATCAATAGAGTTTAAAATTTTTCCGCCAGTTGCTTTTGCTATTTTTTCCATATCTGATTTCTTAACTCTTCTTACTGCTAATATTCCATATTTTGCCAAATAATAGGCTGCCAAATCATCAACTCCTTTTTGTACAAATACAACATTTGCGCCTACTTCCTTTATTTTTTCTACCATTTTCTTTAACATTTCCCTTTCTTTACTCAAAAATTGTTCTAATTGATCTGGAGAAGATATGTTTATCCTAGCATCTGTTTCTGTTTCTTTAATTTCAATAGCATCACCTATTAATGCTATCTTTGCATTTGAAACAACTTTTGGCATTTCTCCATGTATTTTTTCTTTATCTATTACTATTCCATCAATTAATGATGTTTCTTCTACACCACCACCGATTTTCTTTTCAATCTTTAATGAATCCAGATCTACAATTATTTTCTTTTCTCCAGTTGATAATTCTACAACATCTGTTACTTTCTTAACAGCATCAACAATTATTGTTGCTAACTTATCTGAATATATTGATGCTAATTTTGATGATAATGCAGATTTTGCAACCTTAATTAATGTTTCCTCATCATCCATTGATATATTTTGAGCTAATTTATTTACTAATTCTTCAGCAATAATTGCTGCCTTATTATAACCTTCTATAATGACTGTTGGATGTATATTCTTATCTAATAATTCATCTGCTCTCTTTAATAATTCACCCGCTAAAACTGTGGATCTTTTAGTACCATCACCTACTTCTTTATCTTGTGTTTTTGCTATTTCTATTATTAATTTAGCAGCTGGATGCTCAACATGCATTTGGTCTAATATTGTTGCTCCATCATTTGTAACAGTTACATCTCCCAATTCATCTACTAACATTTTATCCATTCCTCTTGGACCTAAAGATGTTTTTAATATTTCTGATACCAATACAGCCGCCATGATATTCGATCTCATTGCTTCTCTACCTATTGTTCTCGCATATTTCTCTGGGGATAACACAATTGGATATAATCCTTTTTTATCTTCTGCCATATATATATTATATGTATAAGACTTATAAATTTTAGACGAAAAAAATCTTTATTAACTTGATTTTTCTTTATTTTCTATTAATCTTCTTATTTCCATTATTATATTATTAATATCGCTTTCTTTATTGTTATAAAAGACATAATATTCCTTTTTCATTTCCTCTAATTCATCTTCTATAACTTCAAGATTCATTGCCCATATATTTGTAAAAATTTTATTATATGAATAATTTCTTTCTTTTGACAATCTTTCATATAATATATTTGGATCAGTTTTTATAACAATATATAAATCGCCTTTATCATATAGATGAGCAAAATTTCCTTCTACAATAATGTATTTATTATTTAAATTTTTTATATAATTATCAATTTCTTGAAACAATTTATTTTCATCTACTATATATGTTTGTTCGGCTTCGTCATATTCTTCATATAAATTATTTTTAATTGCAAAATCATATATATCAATTAAAACAGCATTTATTTGCTCAGCCAATTTCTTTGCTATGGTACTTTTTCCAACACCAGGTACTCCCGTAATACAAATAATCATTTCTTTCTTATTACAAATTCTGTTTTTGGATCTTTATATAAGGTAGATTTGTTTATCGTTATCATGGGTATTCCAAACAAAGTACTCAATAATCCTTCAAAATATCCTTCCATAAAATACTCTTTTATCTCTACATTTCTTTCCTTCAGTATATCTTCTATATCCTTTAATACTAAAGATTCAATTGACGAACTTAATGTAATTACAAAATCTAATGTTTTGATATCAATAAATATATCTTCTATTTTTCCAAAACCAAATTTCTCAATCAATTTAATTATTTCTTTTAGATAATCTTCATTTAAAACTCTTTCCATTCCAGAATACATTTTATATGTAGTAGAAATTATAATACCAAATCTTTTTCCAGAATCTCTAATGAAATTTAAATTGTTTGTTTCTAGAGCCTGTAAATATAAAACTTGAAATATTTCAAAAGGAATTATTAAAAATTTTATATCGGAAACACTATAAAATTCATTTTTATCTTTTCTAATTAACCTTATTATTGGTGTATTTCCATGAATCATCTCTAAAAAGTTTACATCTTCATTTATATACCATATTTTTGCTTTTCCAACAACTCTATAATTTAAATATCCCCTCTCCTTTAATATTTCCAAGTGTTTAGATAATGTAATTCTATTAATATTTAAGATCTTTGATAGTTCAGAGATGGTTAATCCATAAGCATTCTGTTTAAGAACTTCCAATAATTTCTCATCTACATCATTAGTACTCATTAATATTTTTAGAATTAGAAAATTTATATATATTTATCAAAAAATTAATATATGAAAAGAGAAAAGATTATCAATTTATTGATTTTGGTCATAGCTTTTATAATTTTAGTATTACTGATAACTATCAAATCTAGAATAATAAATTATACAAATAATATTAACAATAATCAGACGTATATATACAAAAACTCAAATAATATAACGATTGCTGGACCTTATAATATTACACAATTAGAATTTATACCAATATATTCAAATACAAGTTTATATAATTCATTAAATAACTATAAATATCAGTTATTTATTTTTGATCCAACATTAAATGGATATTATAATACAGAAATTCTTTATATATTGCTATATTTACTAGAATATAACAGAAATGTTATATATGCATGTTCTTTTTACTATAATAGTCCTGGATGCAAATATTTTCTAGAGAATAATAGTATAAATGACAATTATGTTTTTTTATATACTATATATAATAATTATGAAAATTTAACATATATTTTACCAAGAAACGAAACATTATTAATATATTTAGTACCAACAAATAATTCTTATGGAATAATATTTAATAATCAGAACAATACAGTAATTATATATAATAATAATAGTATAATTGCTGAAGAAATGTATGAAAAGTTTATATTATATTACTATGGAATTATCAATAGTTAGAGAAATATTAAATTATCAGTTTGGAGATAATATAGGAGATAAAATAATCGAAAAGTATAAAGAAAAAATAAAAATCGAAAAAAGTAAAAAAACAGAAAGAATAAGGAGAATATATATAGATGATATGTTGTTCGGTACTATAGAACCAACAACTGGATTTATTATATTAACATTTTATGGAGGATTAATAGTAAAAGAATTATTAAAATTTCCAAAGTATAGGATTACTGTAAAGGATGAAGCAACAAAATTTATAAAAGAAGGAAGATCTGTATTTAATAAATTTGTTGAGAATTTAGATGAAAATATATTACCGAAAGATATTGTATTAATAGTAGATAAAAATGATAATCTATTGGCAATAGGAGAGAGTTTGTTGTCCGGAAAAGAAATTAAGGATTTTAAAATTGGAGTTGCTGCAAAAGTAAAGAATGTTTGAATACATAATAAAAAAATATTATAATAAATTAATAGATTACGGAAAAAAAGATAATAAATTAAGAAAAGAAATAATTTTATCTATATTTTTTGCAAATATGTTAATATATTCAATACCATTATTTTTATTTAGCTATTATTATATTGTTTTACCATATAATTTTTTGATAAGTTATTCTGAATTTATATCAAAGATACTATACTATTCCCATTTAAATTTCACATTGGAAAATAATGTTATATATATAAAAAATATAAGTTTCATGATTGATCAGGAATGTACCGGTTTTAAATCCTTATTTGGTATATTTGCTCTAATATTTTCTACGCCAATATTAAATATAAAGAAAAAAATATTTTATTTTATTATTTTTTCTCCAATATTATTTATCTTAAATATATTTAGATTATGGTCTGTCTTTTATTTCTATTATATATTTAATATTAATCCATATTTTTTACACAATTTTTTATGGGAAATATTTACGACATTATTTTTAATTATTTTTTGGTTAATATTCTTAATAAAAAATAAAGAAGACCTATTCGTTTAAAATTTCTAAAATTTCCTTAATATTCTCATATAAATTCTGACTTATTTTTTCAATATAAATTATATTATTGTTTTTTATATAAAATCTTACATAATCGCCAGAATTTAAATTATTTATATCTATAGATTTGTCAAATGGATGATCTTTTCCATTTATTTCTATTATTACTTTATCCTTCATTATATTTTTTATTTTCCCATATATTATTCCTTCTTTTATATAATCAAATGATTCATACATATAAAATATTTTCATTTAAATAATATAAGCTTCTATTAATGCTGCTATAAATATAAATAATATAGCTAAAACAAATAGTGCTAAAGAATCTGAGAGTATGGTTTCTAAGGTTTTTTTATCAAGGTTTTTTATAAATGCTATTGATAAAATATTACCTGCCAAAGCTGCTAAGAAATATCCTAAAAATTCCAATATTCCGTGTGGTAAAATTTCCAAAAGACCAATAGTTGGAGTTAAAATAAATTTATATATAATATTATTCGACATATATTCTGATGCCTTTAAACCTAGGAATACTCCAATAATTGAAGCATTCCATAATAATAAATATATAGACCCAGCACCAAATATTATTGAAAATGCAAAAAATAACAATAATACTGTCATATTATTATATAATATATAAGTAAAGAAACTATTTGTATCTATTGCATGCGCATAACTTAGAGCAATAACATTTTTCCTTATATCTTCTATTGCTTGTATTTGTGGATAAAACAGATTGTAATTTATTATATAACCTATATAGAACCCAATTATTGATGCAAAAAATATTATAAATGATATTATAAAATATTCTTTATACCTTAAAAACATATTTTCCTTTGATTTTATCCTTTCAGATATTTTTTCATCTTTTTCTATTAATTTATTATATATTTGAACAAGAGGAACTAAAGATATTGCAATTATTAATATTCCACCATATGGTCCAGATTTAATTGACAATAATGTAGAAAATACTATTATCAATATAATTAGAAAGAATAATATAAAATAATTATACCTTATCTTTTCTATCAAGATATCATACATAATAAAAATTCTAACTCTATTTTATTTAAATTTGACGGTATTATAATACATAATGGGGGGTCTAAATTTATATTTAATAATTCCCTTATTTCTTTATAATATATTTTCTCCTTTTTTCTATTTAGGTTAGAGCATACGATTAACTTAAAATTATCATTAAAAATTTTTTCTTTTTTATTATCTACTTCTAATAATTTTTTTATTGCTTCTTTATGATCTAGATACTTATTATTTATCGGATCTAGATCTAATAAGACCAATGTATGTAGATTATTTTTATAATTTCTTATAATATAATCATAAAATTCTGTAGATTCATGAAATGATATTGAAACCGTTCTTCCAAACTTATATAAAAATAAACCTGTTTTTCCAATTTCATCAAATATCGATGGAGAATTTATTATTTTAAATTCTATATTATTTTTCTTGCAAAGTTCAATAAAGTACATATGGGTAGTAGCAAATAATGGGTTTCCAGATGTTATCAAAATTATTTTCTTATCTTTATTATTTAATATTATCTTTTCTAAATCTAATTCTACAAAATTCCTATCAACAATCTTTATATCTTTTTTTATATTTAATAAAAATTCTTTTGTTTCTTCATCAATAAAATTTGTATAATACTCTAAAAATACCAAATCTGCATTTTTTATTTCTTCTATTAATCCATATGGTATTTCATCCTTATTTTGTCCCAATCCAGATAATATAAACATTTTATAAATTAAAGAAATCTCTAATTTGCTTTTCCTTAGATTGATTTCCAAATGTCTGATCTATTTTCATTTTTAATGCTTTTAAACTAGAACTTGTATATTCATCTAATTTTAATTTTTCAGCCAACCATAAGCTTGGTTCTAAATATTTTATAACACTACCATAATGAACTGTCATTACAATTCTTCCACCACATCTATCACATTTTCCAGATAGGGTGGGTCTTCTAAATCTCTTATTACATTTTATACACCTAAATTCCTGTTCAGAAAACTTTCTCAAATTACCTTTAATATCTCTTGCAAAATGTAGATTTATTACCAAACTTGCAACAGTACTTGGATCTACAGATCTTAATAATCTTGCCAATTTTAATTCGAAATTCAGTTTTTCCAACATTTCTCCCAGAGATTTATATGCAGAAATCTTATTTCCATTTTCACTAATGGAATTTATATCATGCATGAATCCCCAATTTACATATTCTGCTGGCGTATCGATTTTTTCTTTAAATATCTGTATTTTTACAGATTCTGGGGGTTTATATTGCGATGCCGCTTCATATAATTCTAGTGGATAATTCCAAACAGTATCGAACTTTTGTACTTCATCATCTATCTCCATTCCCTTAACCTTTATTGTAATTGTTAATGGGGCATCCATAGTTCCTCCCCTTTTATCAGGTAAATATTCTCTAGAAAAATTCAATAGAGCATCTAATAAGAATAATATTGTCCCTTCATCTCCATCACAATTCCTCCTAATTGCAGCATGCATCATTGGATGCATAAGTAATGCCTGAGTTTTTGAAAATCCAATTATTCTTCCAATAGTACCTGCAGATGTATGTGGAGCTAAAACAATTAATAGATGACCCAACAAATCTTCTGGTCTCTTTACATTATAATATCTATCCATTTTATACAATCTTTCCAATTCTTCATCAATAAATTTAGCAGTATCTATTAAAGAAATTAAAAAACCATCTTTCTTTAATTTACCACCTTTCTTTAATGGACTAATTGTTGGTAATATAATATCTTGGGGTTTTAATTCCAATATTTGATCTTCATTTTCCAGTGGATTCCCATAAATATCATGAGTATATCCCAATTCCCTCAATTTTTCTATTGGAGCATATACCAAATCTTTTGGTTTAAAATATGTAATTGGTACTTCTATAGCATCAAATCTTACTGTTCCATCTCTAAATACAAATATACTATATTTTGCCCTTAATATTCCTTTTTCCAATCTCTCTGGTTGTTTGTTTTTAGAACTCAAACCCTCTGGTCCTTTTACTATTTTTGGTAATTGGGATGAATCTAATCCTAGATTTTTTAAAGCTGCTTCTAAATATTTTGAAATCTGTATTGCATATTTTCTATGTTCCTTTTCATCTTCTGTCTTTAATAATTTTGTTTCTGAATTACAAAATATACATTTTTTATATGGAACATATATTTTACAATTTGGACAATAATATGCTTTTAAATCTGAAACGATCTTCTGATATTTCATTGATTCTAAAAGGTTTCTCATCCTTCCCCCTTCTTCTCCTACAGGAAACAGGACCATTACTGAACCTTTTAATTCTCTAATCTTTGCTTTTTCAGGTCTTCCCATTCTGACTCCAATATATGTTCCAACTTTATCTCTAATAATAACTTTTGATATTTTATTTATTAATTCATATCCGTTTTTTTCATTATTTAGTTCCGGAACTTTTTCAAAATATCCTAATTGTATATATAATGCTGCTGAATTTGGATATTCAATTATAATCATATTATTTTCCAATTTATGCTCAATTAATATTTCTTCTAATATATTCTTTATTCTTTCATCATACTCCAATTCAATTTTATCAGCAATTCTATAATTTTCACCATTTATTTTAATTTCCTTATATGAAAATTTTGCCTTTTCTTTTAAATAATTTAATAGATATATAAAATCTTGTGAACTTATGTCCTTCCAAAAATATATATATTCTGGATGTAATGGAATATTTAATAATATAGACATCTTTAATGAATTATTGAAATCTGGTTTATTTTTTAGAGGATCTCTAATATAATTTTCTAGAGTATTTTTATCAATATCTAAGTATTCTGATAATTTTTCTAAATTTTTTATTTCAAATAACTTTCTTGGTTTAAACATATCAAAAACAACTTCAAATCCATTTACTTTTTCTTTTGCATTTTTTTCAAATTCCAGTATCCACCATTCTTCACAATATCCCAGGGGAACTAAAGGATGCCCATTATCTAAAAAATCTCCATATGTAAATAAAATATCTCCTAGAGATAATATTTTTTCTACCAAATTCTTCTCAATTAATTCCTTTGCAGTTCTTTCATCTTTTACCTTTATTACCGAACCATCCTTTAACTTTACCACTGGAGGTTCAATTGTATCTGAAAATGTAACTGCAGAGGCTTTTCCTGGTCTCTCTACAACAAATTGAGTTCCCCATGCTAAGAAATTATATGTTAGAACTGCAGTAGCTGGATGTATAGAAGAGGCTTCATGCCCATTTGTCCTTGATTTTCCCATTCTTAATCTAAATCCACCCTTTGCAGATGGTAAAGAAAATATTGGTCTTCCAGCAGTTAATTGTTCTAAATATTTTGCATTTGGCTTTATTATTTCAGAAGAATCAGAAGAACCTCCATGCAATTTTTCTTGCAATTTTTTTAATTCATCTAACCAAGCCCATTCCTCTAAATTAAAATCTTTTGCAATTTTTGATAATTCCTTCCATATTTTTTTAGCCTTTTGACATATACCCTCCGCAAGTACAAGAACCGCTCCTCCTCTTATATAATTTGTCTCAACTCTTGGTAGATCCTTATATGCAGAAACTTCTATTTTTTCTGTAGTCTCTCCATTTATTTCAATTGGTAAATTTTTAACTGTAAACTCTATCTCTTGATTCTTTGGAGTATATTGTAAATGAGCTACTCTCTTATAATCATAAATTTCAATTATATATCTTTGGATTTCATCCTCTGTAGGATCATATTTTTCATATCCAAACTTCCTCCTCAGAAAATCTGCAATTACAACTGAAAATGCTTGTGGAGTACCACCAGCAGATCTTACAGGTCCAGCATAGAATACTGAAATATATTCTTTCCCATCCATTCTTTTCTTTGCCATTACTTTTACAACTCCTTCTGTTGGAGCAGCTACAACACCCAAGGTATGATATGCAAAACCTGCTCTTAATCCAAGTTCTATGGCTCTAATTTTATCTCTAGTTTTATTATATATTTGTTCTGATACATATTCTGATATTTTTAATATTGTATAAAATGAAAGTGGTTTATATATTTTTTCTATTTCTCTAATTTTTTCTGGTAAATTTATTTCTTTTATAATTGGATCAATTGTTGATAATAAGTTAACTACTCTCTCAGCCATATCTTCAGAAATTGGTATTTCAACATCATTGACAGGATCCAGAGATAAAGATCTTGCCTTTTTTGCAATCTCATAAGCTTCTAATGTTTTTTGCTTAATTTCTGTAAAATAATCATTTATATCCATAAAAATATATTAAAAACAATATTTTTAATTGTTTAAATTCTTATATTTGAAATGGGAAGTAATTATAAAATTGGATATTATTATGAACAAAAAGTAAAAAAGATGCTAGAAAAAGAAGGTTATGATACTTGGAGAACCCCTGGATCTCATTCTGCTATAGATATAATTGCAATAAATAAAGAGGGAAAAATAAGGTTAATTCAAGTGAAAAAGAATAAAAGAGAAATAGATATAAACAATATTAATTATATTGATCTGAACGAATTATATCATTTAGCAGAAAAGTATAAAAGTTCTAATAATATCGATATTGAACTATGGATTTTTTCAGGTAATGAATTAAAGAAATATAATAAACAAGATATATTAAAATTGAAAGATATTATTTCTTTATAATGATAAAATATTCATAAGGAATATCAAATTCTTTAATAATTTTATATTTTAATTTATATGTTACAAATCTTTTAATTTTATATCTCCATGCCAAACCAAGATTTCTCTTTCTTCCAAGACTCTTCTGAGGAAAAGATATTATTAAATAATCAAAATCTAATTTTGATAACAAATTTCTTGGAGAATAAAAATCATATTTTTCCAATATTGGAAATATCTTCCAAAAGAATATATATTGATAATGTCTAAATATTCTATCATCTGGATCTAATAAATCAATTAACCATCCTTCATTTTCAATATTCAATTCCTTTAGTATTTGATAATTTATATCTAATATTTTTTCAGATATATCTACATAATAATATTTTTTAGGTTTTTGATCTGAAAAATAAATCGATATTGGATTTAATCCTGATGCTAAATCTAATATTTCTCCTGGTTTTTCAATAAAAATGTTTTTATATATTTCTTTATAAAAATTTATTCTTTCAGCAGTAGACCTTGTTAACATTAATAATTCTATTATTTTTTGTTCTAATGTCATTTCATTATTAAATAATATTTTATCTATCTCATTATCTTCTTTTGGAGTATATAGACCGTATAATTCATGCAAAATTCTCCTTACTTCTTTAAATAATAAATAAAATTCTTCATCGTTTTTTAATTGTTTTATATTTTTTATTGAAGATAACTTTTTATATAAATATTGTTTTTTTCTTAGTTCTCTTTTTAATATATTCTCAACTACCTTATCAGATATATTCCTTAATTCTTTCTTATTTTTTATCTCATTTATTATTTCAAATAATTCCATATTAATTCAAATTCTTTTCTTTTACATATTTTACAATTATTACCCTTAACTTTTATTTCTTCTAAATAGAATTTATCCCTTATATTGAAATGATACAATATTCCATCCCTATTTCCAAATACATAATTTATAAATAATTTTAGCATTAAAGAAACTGATAATATTACTGATGAAAAATCTACACCAGTAATATCGCATGTTAACACATCTTCTCTACCTTTATATATATCATATAAACAAAATTGTTCTGGATTTATTAAACCAACAAATCCCTGATCCATAACAACTGAAGCAAATATATATGGCTTATTATAATATACCGATAATTCATTTATTAAATATTTTGATTTAATATTATCTGTACAATCAAATATTATATCTCTATTAAATATTTTATTATTTATTTCTTTATATTTCTCTACATTTATATCATTATCTATCTCTTTTAATCTATTTTCAATAGAATCTACTTTTAATTTACCAATATCCTCAATTATAAAATTTTGTCTATTTAGATTTTTTTCTTCTACAACATCAAAATCTACAATTGTCAAATCTTTTACACCAATTCTAACTAAAAATTCTGATAGCCAAGAACCTAAACCACCCAATCCAATAACTGCAACAGATGTTTCCCGTATTTTTTTATTTTTTTCAAACCCAAAAAATTTTATTTGAGAAATATACCTTGAGATACTATCCATAATACCTGTTATCCTTTGCTATCATCCCCTTTCTAAATGTTTCTGCAAATACCTTATAATAATTTTCCATTTCTTTTGTTATGGATGGCTTTACTTTTTCCAATGCAGATTTAAAGTCATCCACTGTAATTTTCATATTTTCTTTTTCTAATTCTTTTAATGCTTCTTCCTCTTTTAATCCTTGTTTTCTCTTTAATTCATATAATAATCTTATTCTATTTACTGCAGCTTCCTTTACAAGTAATTCTAAATCAGCACCACTATATCCTTCTGTAATTCTTGCAATTTCTTCTAAATTAACATCTGGAGCTAGTGGCATATTCTTTGTCTTTATTTTCAATATTTCCAATCTTACCTTATAATCTGGGGATGGTATATATATTATTCTATCAAATCTTCCAGGTCTTAATAATGCTGGATCAATTATATCTGGTCTATTTGTTGCTGCAATTACAATCACATCACCTCTGGTAGTTATACCATCCATTTCTGCTAGCAATTGATTTACAATACTATCATAAACATTTGTACCTACACTGGAACCCCTCCTAGGTGCTATTGCATCAATCTCATCAAAGAATATTACTGCAGGAGCTACTTGTTTTGCTTTTCTAAATATCTCTCTAATCATTTTTTCACTTTCTCCAAACCACTTACTAAATACTTCTGGACCTTTTATTGCAATAAAGTTTGCTCCTATTTCTGTTGCAACTGCCTTTGCTAATAATGTTTTACCTGTACCTGGGGGACCATATAATAATATACCTTTTGGAGGTTCAACACCAACTTTCTCATATATTTTCTTATTTTTTATTGGCCATTCAACAGCTTCTTTTAATTCTAATTTTACCTCATCCAATCCACCAACATCTTCCCAATTTACTTTTGGTACTTCTACTAATACTTCCCTCATTGCAGATGGAGGTACAACCTTTAATGCATTCATAAAATCTTCCTCGGTAACAACCATTTGATCTAAAATTTCTTGTGGTATATTATCTTCATATTTTTCTATTTCTGGTAATATTCTCCTAATAACATTCATTGCGGCTTCCTTTACTAGAGCAGCAAGATCTGCACCCACATAACCATATGTAATTGAAGCTAGCTTTTTAATTAATTTATCTTTTTCTTCCTCTGATAATAATACATATTTATCTCCCTCCTTTTTACCCAATGGAACATTTCTAGTATGAACCTTTAATATCTGATGCCTACCTTGTTCATTTGGTACTGGAACTTCTATTTCTCTATCAAATCTTCCAGGTCTTCTTAATGCTGGATCTACAGCTTCTGGTCTATTTGTTGCTGCAATTACAATCACCTTGCCCCTTGATTTTAATCCATCCATTAATGTTAATAATTGAGCTACTAATCTTCTCTCAACTTCCCCAATTGATTCATCTCTTTTTGGAACTATTGCATCAATTTCATCTATAAATATTACTGAAGGTGCATTTTTATCTGCCTCTTCAAATATATCCCTTAATCTTTTTTCAGATTCACCAACATATTTTGATACAATTTCTGGACCATTTATTGCAATAAAATATGCTCCACTCTCATTTGCAACTGCCTTTGCTAATAATGTTTTACCTGTACCTGGGGGACCATATAATAATATACCTTTTGGAGGTTCTATACCAAGTTTTTCAAATAGTTCTGGATACTTTAATGGTAATTCTACAAGTTCTCTCACCTTTTGAACAACTTCATCCATATCACCTATATCTTCATAAGTAACTTCTGGTATTTCTCCTTTTGTTTCTACAGCATGTGGTAATATTTCTAATTCCGTATTTTCAGTTATAACTACTGCACCTTTTGGAACTACGTTTACAACATTAAATCTAAATTCATTTGAAAATCCAAAAGAGGGAAATAGATCCGAGAATATTGAAAAACCAAATTCTTCATCTAACAAATCAAATTTCCTCCTATATCCTGTCAACATAACAATATTATCTCCTTTTACAACAGGTCTTCCATCCAATAACCTTCTTATATAATTTATTAAACTTGTATTAAATTGATATACAACCCCTTTTGCTGCTGGGGCTAATACAACCTTTTGTGCTTCCCTTACAACCGCTTTTCTTACAGTAACATATCCTCCCAATGTAGCATTCGCATTTTTTCTTATAATACCATCCATCCTAATTATTCCAAGACCATAATCTTGTGGAGGCAATAATTGGGCAATTGCAACTGTTTTCTTCTTTCCTTCAATTTCAACAATATCTCCAATTCTTATTCCAAGTTCTTTCATAGCTTCAGCATCAATTCTAATAATCCCTCTGTACAAATCATTTTGAATGGCTTCTGCAACCTTTAATTTTAATTCTTTTTGATTATTTTGATTGTCTTCAGGTGCCATAATTTCATAATATCCTTTCACCTTTTAAACCTAAATCATGAAAAAATTTAAATTATTCAATATATTTATTTTATTTTATGGCATTGAATATTAGGAAGATATCTGAAACCACAAGATCGAAGGTATATACAGAAGATGGATATTTCTTAGGAGAAGTTGAAGATGCAATAATAAGTGATAATAAAATATATGGATGGAAAATGAGGGTATTAGATCCAGATTTATCTAGAAAAGGAATTAAAGGAATAATTGCTCCGCATCAATTAATCAAAGCAATGGGACAAATTTGGATAATATCAAAGGCGGTATATTCTGTAAGATCTACATCAGAAAAAGAGGAAAAAGATGATAAAGAACCAATAAAGGAAGAAAATGAAAATAAAATAGAGATTGAAAAAGTTGAATAAATCTATCTATAGGCTGTTGTATAGTGTTTTCTTGCTTTTGAAGTAGGCGATTTTCTTTGTTCTTTTCTTCTTGGATCTGATTTTAGCATATATGGATCATATTGTAAATATAGCAATTTCAATTTATCATCATCAAAATATTTTACCAAACCCTTTGCAATAGCTATCCTGGCTGCCTCGGCTTTTCCCATATATCCACCACCCCTTACTTTAACTCTTATATTTACTTTTGAAACATAATCGTCTCCAGCCAATATTAATGGCTCACTTATTCTTAATCTTGCTAATAATGGTTCATATACATGTAATAGAACAGAATTTATTGTAACTTTACCATTACCTTCCTTTATATATGCTCTTGCAATTGCTGTTTTTCTTTTTGCTGTAACTATTATTGTCATGTTATATAAATTTATGTACTAGATTTTTAAAATTTTCCACCAATTTGCCTTGATATATCCCCTAAATAATGATATTCCCTTACTGTTCTTATCCTTAATCTATTCTGAATTAAAGATTCTTCTATCTTTTCCAATTTTATATCTTTAAATTCTTCTGGTAATCCTAAGAAAACTTTTACTTTTTTAAGAGCATCTTTACCCCTATTATTTCTTGGTAACATTCCATAGATTACTCTTCTTAATATCTTATCTGGTCTTTTAGGATAAAATGGACCCTTTATCCAATCCCCCCTTTCATTTACTTTATGATTCCAATATTTAACTAAATTATTCCATCTTCCGACCAAAACAACCTTTTCAGCATTAAATATATATACTTCATACCCTTCTAATAAATATTTAGCAACTCTTGATGCTAATCTACCCAAAACTGAATCTGTTGCATCTATATATTTTCTTCCTACTGCTGTCATATTATTATTTTTATATTTGAATCTTTTGGATTTGCCTTTAATAGATCTTCTATTGTCAATGCTTTAATACCAGACTTTTCCAATTTTTCTTTTGCATTTAATGAATATTTCCATGCAGCAACTGTAATTTTTTTACTTATTATACCATAACCAAGTAATTTTCCAGGAACTATAACAGTATCTCCATCTTTTGTATATTTATCCAATTTAGATAAATTTACTTCAACTCTTTTTCTTGTTGGTCTACTTAAAAGTTCCGCTATATATAACCAGAACTTACTATTATTTTTCTTCCCTTCCTTTTTTAGCAAATTTATCAATTTTCTTAGATAAATATTAGTAGGTCCGGTCCTTTTTACCATTTTTTCATAACTTATAAAAAATGTTTAAAAATTATTATTAAAGTCTTTTGATATCAAAGATCCTGTAGCACCCTCTTCATTCAAATATTTAGATCCTCTCCTTTTATCATATGGTACCTCTGAAGAATCTGTTTCAATGAAAACAATCTGAGCAACCTTTGCTTTTGGATATATTTTAATAGGAACTTTATTTACATTAATAATCTCTAATGTTAAATATCCCTTATATCCCGGATCAATATAACCAGCAGAAGTATGTACTATTAAACCGAGCCTTCCAATCGACGATCTACCATGTATCTGTCCAACAATATCATCTGGTAATTCTATATATTCATATATTGATGCTAGAATAAATTCTCCCGGATGAATTATTATTGGAACATTATCATTTTTTAATATATACAGATCTGAATATTTTCCTATATGTATTATATATTCTTTAGTCTCTATTCTTGTATATACATCATCATAATAATCTTTTATATCTATAACTTCCTTTTCTAATGTTTTAAATACTCTAAACTTATATCCTAACCTTATATCCAATGATGCTGGACCTATCATATCTTCATCAAATGGTTCAACTTTTATTTTCCCACCTTTTATATATTCCCTAATTTTTTTATCTACTAATATCATTATACTTCTATGTACAAATCTATTATAAATTTACTTAAGGAGATGGATTTCCAGTTTTGGTGGCCAGTAGATATAAATTATCATAATAAAAATGAGGGAGATTGGAGGATAGAAATAATTATAGGAGCGATATTGACACAGAACACAAAATGGGATATAGTAGAGAAAAATATAGAATATTTAAAATCAAAAAATTTTATCTTTAGATTGGAAAATATAAATAATTTATCTATTGATGATATAAAAGTTCCATTTAGATTAAGAAAACTTGAGACACTAAAATCTTTATCTAATTATATATTAGAGAATTATGGAAATATTGATAATTTTTCTGCATTTGGAATAAATAAAATAAGGGATGAATTATTAAAAATAAAGGGAATTGGAAAGGAAACTTGTGATGCAATAATATTATATTCACTTGAAAAACCAATATTTGTAGTAGATTATTATACTAAAAAATTTTTTAATAGATTCGAAGAATATGATAAACTAAGAATTGAAATAGAAAAAATTATTAACGATAATTTTAATGAAATATATGATTTATTTTTAGATAAATTAAAAAATATTGAAAATAAAAATCTTCCTTTTTTATCGGTATATGATCTAAGTAAAGATATAAGTTATGAGAAAAAATTGACAATAATGTATAAAGAATTACATGCGATGATTGATATAAAGATGAAAAATTTAAAGTAATTATTTATACTAAATTTCTATGGACATATATAATTATAATAGAGGTTTTGAACTATTAAAAAATAGGATAAACATAAAAGATCTTGAAAAAATTGAATATAATAAAGAGGTCGTATTGGCTGGATGGATAATAAATATAAAAAATATTGGAAATATATCATTTATTATATTAAGAGATCAAACTGGAGATGTTCAAATAACAATAAAAAAAGATATATTTAATGATTTAGAATTTATTGGAGAATTTTCATTGAATACATTCATAGTAATTAGGGGAAAATATGTTGAGGGAATAGCAAAAAAATATAAGGAAGTTATTGCTGAAGAAATATATCTAATTAGTGAACCTGCAGATAGATTACCTATAGATGAAAATTCATATTTTGAAAAAAGAATAAATTATAGATGGATTGATCTTAGAGATCCAAAGAAAAGTTTAATAATTAAGTTAACATCATATGCAGTAAAATATATTAGAGAATATTTATATAATAATAATTTTATTGAAATATTTTCTCCAAAAATAATAAGTACAGCATCTGAAGGTGGAGCAGAAGTTTTTGAAATAAATTATTTTAATAGAAAAGCCTATTTAGCACAATCACCACAATTTTATAAACAAATGGCAATATGTTCTGGTTTTGAAAAAGTATTTGAAATTGCACCAGCATTTAGGGCAGAACAATCTTTTACATCAAGACATTTGACAGAATTTACATCTTTTGATGTAGAAATTGGGTATATAAGTTCACATCATGATATAATAAATGTTTTAGAAGAAATTATAAAATATACAAATAAAAAAATAAAAGAAGATTTTGAAGATGAAATCAAAAAGTATTATAATGTAGACATATTTATTCCAGAAAATATTCCAAAAATAAAGATGGAAGATGTATATGAAATTATTGGGAAAAATAATATAAAAGAAAATGGTGATATAACATCTGAAGGAGAAAAAATTTTAGGAGATTATGTTAAAAAAACATATGATAATGAATTTGTATTTATAATTGACTGGCCCTGGACTGCAAGACCATTTTATCATATGAAGGGAGAACCAATGAAAAATGGAACAATAACAACAAAAAGTTTTGATCTATTATATAATGGTTTAGAGATCTCTACAGGTTCTCAAAGAGAACATAGATATAAAATATTATTGGAACAAATAAAAGAAAAAGGATTAAATCCAGATAATTTTAAATATTATTTAGAATTCTTTAAATATGGTGCTCCAACAATGGGTGGATTTGGATTTGGTATTGCAAGGCATATAAAACAACTATTAAATATTGAAAATGTAAAAGAAGTTGTATTAATACCAAGAGACCCAAATAGGTTGGAACCATGATTGATTTCTATATTGTATTTGTAGAACCAGAATCTGAAGATAATATAGGTGCATTAGCTAGAGTGATGGCAAATTTTAATTTTAAAAATTTAATATTAGTAAATCCCAAAGTAAATCCTTATGGGGATAAAGTAAAGATTGTTGCCAGAGAAAAAGGATGGGAAATAATAGAGAATATGAAAATATATGACAATTTAGATGAAGTAATTGGTTTATTCGATATAAATTATGGTACAACTGGAGTTTCTTCAAAAATGGAAAATGAAGTATTGAGAAATCCATTAACTCCTAGAGAATTTGCAAATTTTATATATAAATACGATGGAAGGATTGGTATATTTTTTGGAAGAGAAGCTAAAGGTTTTAGTAATAAAGAACTGGATAAATTTGATGGAATAATCACAATCCCTGCAAGTGAAGAATATCCAATAATGAATATAACTCATTCTGCGGCGATAATATTATATGAACTATTTATTTCAAAAAATGATCCAATAAGAAAAGTATTTAAATTAATAAATAGTCAAGAAAGAAAATATTTATATAAAATGTTTAGAGATTTTGTAGATGTATTACCTTCTCAAGATTATAGAAAACCTTTTATATATAGGGGATTAAGAAATCTAGTTGGAAAAGCATTAATTACAAAAAGAGAATATTCCTTACTAATGGGGATATTAAGAATTGCAAAAGAAAACATAGAAAATTGTAGAAAAAATAAAAATCAAACTTTATAAAATTTTGTTATTCAAATATCATAATGCCTGAGGAAACTCAATTAGTACAAACTGAAAATGTTCAACAAAATCAACAGGTTCAGCAAACTCAGGAAAATACTGAAAAGAAAGAAAATATACAAGAATTTCATATAAAAATAAATATAAGGAAATGGATATTAAAAACCCCATTAAAAAGAAGAGCAAAAAAGGCAGCAAAAGTAATAAGAGAGATTATAATGAAGAGATATAAATCAAAAAATGTTTTATTATCTGTAAGATTAAATAATCATATTTGGTCTAGAGGAATTAAGAAACCACCAACAAGATATGAATTAAAAATAATTAAAAAAGAAGATAAAATATTTGTAGATATTGATGGATGAAGGAAAAGCAATAATAAATTATAATCCAGATTTTTTAAAGAAATTATCATCAAAATTACCTATATTCTATAACCCATTAATGAAAATAAATAGAGATTTTACAATAATAATATTAAAATCTTATTATAATATAGTAAAGAAAAAATTGAATATTTTAGATTGTATGACTGCTACTGGTGTTAGATCTATAAGAATATTAAAGGAAATACCTGAAGTTGTAAATAAAATATATATAAATGATATAAAAAAAGAAGCAATAGAAAATATAAAGGAAAATTTAAAGATTAATAATTTAGAAAATGATGAAAGAATAATTATATTAAATAATGATTGTAGAGAACTATTATTGAAATATAAATTTGATTATGTTGATATAGATCCTTTTGGTTCTCCAATTGGTTTTGTAGAATTACTACCAAAAGCACTAAAAAATTATGGAATTGCTGGAATTACTGCAACAGATATTTCATCATTATCTGGATCAAGATCAAAATCTTGTTTTAGGAAATATAATACAATAGGAATTAAAACAGATTTTTATTTAGAATTTGGATTAAGAAATTTGGCAAAATATATAATCCTTGAAGGGTTAAAATATGATATTGCATTAATTCCAATTTTTTCATATTATTATAATCATCATTATAGAATATTTGTTAAGAAAAGTACTAAAAGTAAAGATATAAATTATTTAATAGAAAATATAAGGGAAATATATTATTGCAAAAATTGTGGATATAAATCTTTAGAAAATGGAAAATGTAAAGTATGCAATAATAATTTAATTAAATTAGGACCCATATATGTTGGAAAACTATATGATGAAAATATATTAAATGATATTAAGAATAATATTGGTTTAATCGATCTAGATAAGGATGAAAGAAAAATAATTGATAGAATAATAAATTGTGACTCAAAAACAGATTTATGGTATTATTATGATATAAGAAAAATTTCCTCTTTTTATAAAAATAATTTACCAAAAATTGAAAAAATATTAGAGATAAATAATGGATGTAGAACACATTTTACAGATTATGGAATAAAAACCTTATACTATCCAAAAATATAAATATATTATGAGATATAGTTTAATAATAAAAATAAATAAAAATATATCTTTAGAGGGTAATGATAATTTAATTTGGTATATAGAAAATTATACAAAAGATATAAACAATCTTGAATCTATGTTTGAAGCATTAAAAAAATATAAAGAAAAATATAGAAAAAAAGGAAAGATCAATATAGCCGTTGTAGGAAATATTGATAAGAATATAATTGAAAAATACAAAGATTATTTTAATATATTTATTGAAAACGATATACAAAGGAAAATCACAGAATTCATAAATAAATAAAAATCTTTTTAATATTTTTATATTATGTCTTCTATAGAATTAAGGGAATATCAAAAAAACATATTAGAATCATGTTTGAAGGAAAATACACTTGTTATATTACCAACAGGTACTGGAAAGACAATTATTGCCTTTTTTCTTATTATTGAAAGATTAAAATTTTTTCCAGATAAAAAAATATACTTTTTAGCCCCAACAAAACCACTAGTAAACCAACATTATAATAATTTTATAAAAATTTTTCCAGATTTAAAAGACAAAAGTATTGTAATTACAGGAGATATTCAACAAGAAAGAAGGAATTATTTATATAAACAGGGAAAAATCATTTTTGTAACACCACAAACATTACAAAATGATTTAATAAGCGGAAGAATAACATTCTATGATGCCTCAACAATAATATTTGATGAAGCACATAGAGCAGTTAAAAAGTATTCATATACATTTATTGCAAAAAAGTTTGTAGAACAGGCAAAGGATTATAGAATAATTGGATTAACAGCTTCTCCTGGTTGGAATATTGAAAGAATAGAAGAAGTAATAAACAATCTATATATAAAGAATATTGAAATAAGAACTGGAGAAGAGTATGATATTAAAAAATATATGACTGGTATTGAAATTAAGAGGATAGATGTAGAATTAAATAATGAATTAAACAGTATTAAGGATTTGATAATAAAAGCTATAGATTTGAGGATATCTAAAGTAAAAGAATTAGATCCATCAATTAATATCAGCAGGGGTAAAAAGGACATATTAAATTGGATAGAAGAAATTAAAAAGAATCTGGGAATTAGAGGGAGAGATTATAGATTAAGAGAAATAGTAGAACTATTGTCTGAAACATTAAAAATATATCACGCCCTAGAAGTTTTAGAAACACAAACATTATATACCTTTATAAGTTATTTTAATGATATTGAAAATGATATAAGAAAGAGTAGAGCAGATTATGAAGTTTTGAGTGATATAAGAATAAAGAAAGCGATATA
Source organism: Candidatus Nanopusillus sp. (assembly GCA_046536775.1). Classification (GTDB taxonomy): domain Archaea; phylum Nanobdellota; class Nanobdellia; order Nanobdellales; family Nanobdellaceae; genus Nanobdella. Next base: position 70,276 of record JAWDMD010000001.1, read on the forward strand.
TTTAGCAAAAGAATATATTAATAAAAATATTGAACATCCAAAATTATTAAAATTAATAGAAATATTAAAGGAAAATAAAGATAAAAAAATAATTGTATTTGCGCAAATAAGGAAAACTCTAGATAGAATAAAAGAATATTGTGATAAAAATGATATAAAGGCTGAAAAGTTTGTTGGAAAAAAAGAAATGAGTAGAAATGAACAGATAAAATTATTGAAAGATTTTTCAGAAGGTAAATTCAATGTATTATTATCAACATCTGTTGGTGAAGAGGGTATTGATATTCCAAAAGTTGATATTGTAGTATTTTACGAACCTGTTCCATCTGAAATTAGATATATACAAAGAAGAGGTAGAACTGGTAGAGGTGAGGTAGGGGAAGTAACAATATTAGTAACAAAGAATACAATGGATGAAAGATTTTATTGGGTTTCAATAAGGAAAGAAAAAAAGATGTTATATATAATTAAAAGAATAAAAAAATATCTAAAAATAAATAATAATATAGAGGAGAATAATGTAAATAATATGATGATGGCTGAAAGTGTTGAAAAATCTGGGGGAATATTTAAGTATATTACAAATAGTCAAACTTCTCAAGAAAAGGATAATTCATCAAATATGATTAATACAAAATCTAATATTCCTATGATTATTGTAGATTATAAAGAAAAAGAATCAGGAGTGGTACAAACTTTAGCAAATACAGATATTTTAATAAAATTAGAAAATTTAGATATTGGAGATTATATAATAGGAGACCTAATAATTGAGAGAAAAAATATATTGGATTTCATTAATTCCATAATAGATGGAAGATTATATAATCAATTAGAAAAGTTAAAAGATAAAAAATCTGCTTTAATATTAGAAGGAACTGAAGATAGTTTTGGAATAGACACAAATATTTCGATAAATTACATAAGGACATTGATATTAAAAATAATTTTGGAATATAAAATACCAGTTATAAGAACTTCAGACTTTTTAGAAACAGCAAATTATTTATATTTATTAGCAAAAAATTATAATAAATTCCCAAATATACCTGAAAAGGTGAAAAATTATGAAGATCTTGATGAGGTTAAATTAGAGATATTAAAATCTATACCAGGTGTTGGAGAAAATCTTGCATTAAAATTATTGGAAAGATTTAAATCATTAAAGAACATTTTTCTAGCAAATAAAACCGATTTAGAGAACATTGTTGGAGAAAAGAAAGCAGAGAGAATTAAAAAAATTTTTGAAGAGGAATATAAAAAATGATTTCAATTACTCATTGGGATATAGACGGAATAGCATGTCTATCAATATTATATAAGAAATTTGGTGATAAATTTAAGGTCTATTTTTCAAGTCCAAGATTAATAAATAATACATTAATAAAGGTAATAGAAAATAATGATAAAGAAGAGGAATTATATATTACAGATATTGCAATTGATCAGGAAGCTATATATCTATCTTCATATTTTAAAAAAGTTTATTGGATAGATCACCATGAAAAAAATTTTAATGAACTTACATCAAAGGTAAATATTTATATAAAAAACTATAAATCTGCTGCAAGAGTTTTATCTGAATACTTAAATGTGGAATTTAAATATTTAGATATTGTTGATGACATAGATTCTGGAGAAATAAAAAATGATATAGAAAGGGATTTTGTAGACTACATAGTATCAATAAGACATTTTTATCCAAAATCATATGATCTATATTTTATATCAATAGCAAAAAATCTATTAAATAAAGATATTAAAGATATAATTAATTATGATATTATAAAAAGATTTAGAAAAGAATTAAATGAAATATATAGAAATTTGGATAAAAATATAACAATAATAAACAAAAAATATAAGATTTATATAATAAAATTGGATAAAAATATACCATCAAACTATATTTTAGAATATATAAAAGAAAAAATAAGGGATAATCCAGATTTTGTAATAACCTTATATGAAAAATCTAAGAGGGGGGAAATAAGGACATTAAATAATAAAGAAGTAAACGAAATGGCAAAATTACTTAATGGTGGCGGTCACAAATATGCTGCAGGATTTACTTTTAATAATGAAAGGGAAATTTATGAAAAAATATTAAATAATGTTTAAATTCCTTATTATTAATTAGTATTTATGGTTACAGCAATTTTAGCTACAAATATAACATACGCAGATTATTTAGTGGCAAATGTAGTAGGACACATATATAAATTGCCAGTATATACAGTATATCAAAATCCAATAGATATAAATAATACAGTACAAATGCTAGTAAATGATAATGTAACAAATGTAATAGTAATAGGAGGACCTGCAGTAATATCAAATTTATTATTACAAGATCTAAATCAATCAAATATAAGTTATTTATGGATATGGGGAACAACAAGATATGATACATCAGCATATGTAGCATTATATTTCTGGAATAGTTCTAGTGGTGCAGTATTAATTACAAGAGATTTAGTTAATAGTAATGTAAGTCCAGATAAATTACAATTAGTCACTGAAGCTGTTCAATATGCTGAAGAAAATAATGAACCAATATTAATTGTACCAAACGGTGTATTACCTGAAAATACAATATATGCATTGGAAAAATTAAATACAACCAATGTGGTTATATTTACTGGAGCAAGTCCTTCTTTGGGAAATATAACAAATCAATTAAGTTCATTAAATATATCTTATGAAATATATAGTAATAGCCAACCTCCAGTAAATTGTCAAAATTATTTATATGTAAATATAACATCAAATACATCTTGGGAGGATATTAGAGAAATATTTGCTGGAGAGATTAATGGCGTTTGTATAGTACCAATGGTTGTAAATAATAGTGTAAATATAACACAAGAAAAAGAAGAATTAAAACAAGAAATTGAAAATGATTATGAAATGAATAGAAATGGTGTATTAAATTTAACTGAAATTGTAGAAAAACATATTAATAGATTGTTGGAACACCAGCTTTTATTATTAGATAAATTTGAACTACTATGCAATTATACAAACGATCAGTTGCCAATATGTAGTATATTACCACAGTTAAATCAAACATTGACATTAACAATGCAAGAAGTTATGAATGGGAATATATCTGAATTATTAGATACTCAATATCTATTAGAAAACGATAACTGGGAAGTAATAAAAAATATGGGAGAACATAATGAGGAAGAGATTATTAAAGATAATATAGAACACTTCAAAAAAGAAATAGAACAAGAATTAGATAATGAAATAGAAAATGAGCAAATTTCAATAGAAAATAATAATGGAACAATTAATATAAATGGGCAAGGTTCTGTAACAATTAATAATGAATCAATTACAATAAATGGAAATGGCTCAATATATACACGACCTATTGAATAATTATTTTTTATTGTAAAATTATTTAAAATATCAAAAATTTTTATAGATTATTATGATAGAATGGTCTGAAATAAAAAATTATTACATGAACGAATATGTTACAAAAGAGATTATTGATTATTCAAAAAATAGATGGATTGCTTTAGAAACAAACAGATTAGATCAAAGAATATTTATAAGATATGATAAAGATAAAAAGCCATTAAAAATTGAAAATGAAGATGAATATAAATCTTTATTTACAAAATTTTCTTATCTAAAATTTAGAACAATTTATGCAACAATAAATTTGTATAATCAAATTTCTGAAGACAAATTAAAAGATATAAAGAATATAAAATATGTAACACCGATTTTTGATATTGATGGAACATTGGAAGATTTTGATATAATAAAAAATGTTGCAGAAATAATTGTTTCATATCTGGAAAAATATAAAATATATAAATCTGTATATTTAAAATGGAGTGGAAGAGGAATACATGTACATATTAATGAAAAAGCATTTTCGGAAAATATATTAAATAAATATCATCCATTAAATATTGCATTTGCAATTGTGGATTTTATATTAAAGAAAGCAAAGGATGATTTAGAAAAAGAGATATCAAAAGCAAGGGAAAAATCTAGAGAATTCAAAGTTGAAAATAAGATAGATATACAAAGGGTATTTACAGTACCATTATCATTCCATAGATTTTTAGATTATGTATGTGTAATATTTAAACCAAACGACATTCAAAATTTTGATTTATCATGGGCAAATTATAAGAATTTTAAACATAGTGAAAAATGGAGAGAATATGAACCTGGAGAAGGGGATTATTTAGCAGAAATATCTATAAAAGAAACAAAAAACTATATTGTAAATTATTCAAATAAGGATACATTGAAACAGGAGAAAGTATCGATAAAAAGAGAAAATCCTGGAAATGTTGGTAGATTTCAGGTTATGGGATTATTACAAGCAGCAAGATATTACCTATTATATAATGATATAAATAAAGCAAAGAGTTTTGGGCTAAATAGAGCAATATTTTATGCCTGGGCAAAATATTATAGACCAATATATAAAAGAAATAAAGAAGAAACATTTCATCCATATTTTAAGGAAAAAGAAGATAAAGAAATAGAATTAATAAAAGTTGGAGATGAAGAGGCACCATATAATAAAAATACAGGATATTTTCATATAGGAGATAAAGATCAAACACCAGAAGATTATGATAAAGAGATAAAAGATAAAATAAATAGTATGGTTGATTATAATATTGCATGGAACTTTGCAATAGAATATATAAAGAAGTTTCCAAAGGAGGTTCTTTTAGATCAACAAGAATTTTATAAAAAGATATATGAACCCATCAGAGATAGATTTTTTGAAGAATTATTTAAATCGGTAAAAAAGGAATAATGTTTTTGTATTTTTCTAGTAACTATGGTATATGAAATATTTATAAACTTTTCTTAAATATTCTATAGTATGGACCCTGAAACACTATTGATAATAATTGATTCACTCTTAACTGGTTTAATTATAGGATCTTTATCTTATAAAGCTGCAAACAGAAAATCAATATTAATTTCAGAATTTATGCTATTAATGTTGTTTGGATTATTAATATTACCATCATTATTAAATTTAATATTATTATTTATTTTCCTTATGATATTATTAATTGGAATGACTTTATATTCTATATTTGAATTACCGGCATCTGCTGTTATTATATTTATAATTTCAGCGATTCTAGTATTTGCAATATTATACTCTATGATTAATTACCCAGCCATATATGCAAGTTCTAATTATTTATTGCCTACGATAATTCAAAGTCCTTTATATTAATATGGATCTATTATTTATTTCTTCTTTATTATTATTATTAGATATATTAATAATATCAATATTTGATCTAAGATATCTAATAAATATAGATAGAAAAATAAAAATTCCAAAGTATAAAGATTTAGAAAATAAAGAAAATCTATTTGTATTATTTCCAGTAAAAAATGAAGAAGAAGATGTTTTAATAAAAAAGATTGAATATTTGAAAAATATAAATAATGTATATAAAAATTTAACTATATATTTTTTATTCCTAGATGATACAGAATTAAATAAAGAAAATAAATTAGTAGAATATTTAGAAAAAAATTGCTTAAAAAAATATTATGACGAAAAATATTTAATATATGATTTAGATAAAATAAAATATTATTTTAGATTAAATGGTATAAAAAGAAAAGGAGCTGCTTTAGATGATGTAATAGATTATTTAGAGAGGAAATATAATATAAAGTATTTCTCAGTATATGATTTTGAATGGACTGTTACAATTGAATATTTATATAAAGCTGTATGTATTTTAGAATCAAATAAAAATTTATCTTTTGTATATTGGAATAGAAGAACTGTTCCTGTAGATTATTTTCATAAAATTGTTGGAATTTATGTTGATACATTTTTCGAATTTTATTTACCAATGAAAAATATTCTAGATGATATTTCCATGGCTCATGGTTCTTGTGGGGTTTTGAGATTAAAAGATTATAAAAAGGCTGGAAAATTTACACCACATTTAACCGAAGATGCTTCATTAACAATTAGATTGTACTTAAATGGTTTTAGAGGAATATATATAAGAGATTGGGTTGAATATGGACAAAATTTACCTCCAAATTTTAATATGACATTAAAGACAATAAGAAGATGGCAAACAGGAACTTTTGATGTAATTATTTCAAATTTCTGGAAAATATTATTTAATAAAAAGTTGAAGTTTAAACAAAAAATAAGTTTTATTCATATGTTTTCATCATTATTTTTACCATTAATTTCTTTCATATTAATATTAATTAGTATAACAACTATTCTATTCAATCTATCATCTCCTTTATGGTATTATGTAGCTCCATTCTTTTATTTCTCACAAATTTACATATTAACAATCTTTATAACAGAATATTATATAGTTGAAAAAAGGATATATAATAGAGCAAGTATTTTAGATTCTTTTTTGACATTATTGATTGGTTGGGGTATTTCTGCACTAACAACATATTATTATTTAAGAAGATTATTAATTGGTTTGGATAATAGATGGATAGTTACTGTTAAAACAATAAGAAAGTATAATTTCGATTATTATTCAATAACAGTATATATAATATTCTTCATCATAAATATATATTTCCTTTACTATGCATATTCGCCATGGTTACCATATATAAGTTCTCAGAATATTTTACCATTTTTAATAAGTGTAATACTTGGAGATCTTTCTATTTATATTTGGATAATTTCAATATTATTTATATTCTATTTGCAATATAGAAGCTATAAAATGAGCAAAAAGAATGTAGAAAACCTGTTATATTTAGGAATATTAAAGAAAAAAGAAAATTTATAAGAAAAAATCAAAAACTATCTATATGCTAGAAAAGGATATTTTAATTATAAATCCAAAAAGCAATATTTCTATAGCGACATTATGGGCGAAAAAGGATTTTATATTTAATTCATTACCTGAAAATGCTAAAAATAAGATAAATATAATTGGTACACTATATACAGTTAATGGAATAAAATATTTAATTCAAACATTGGGAGAAAATCCACAAATAAATAAAATAATTCTATATGGACCAGATTTGACACAATCAGGTCAGGCTTTGATAGATATATTTAATAATAAAGATGAAAAAACATTAAAGGAATATAATATAAATTTAGATTATGATAAAATAAAAGAAATTTTAAATACTACAAGTATAATAGATATGAGAAAAGATTTTTGGAATAAGAATATAAGTAAAGTGGAAGAAATAATCGATAGTAATTATAAACCAGATAATATATTTAGAAGAAAAATAAATATTGAAATACATGAAGATATAAAAAAAGATTATGGTTATATTATCCCATTGCCTCCAGCATTTATATATGAAGAATCTTTATTTAATGCATGGATAAAATTACTAACAGAAATTAAAATGTTTGGAATTTTAAAGAGTTCTGAATATAATGAAAAACAACTAGAGAGATTAAATATAATTGTTAGTTTTGGATTATATGGAAGAAAATATGAATTAGAGAAGGAATTTGATGAATTTATTAAATTGGAAGAATTTCAAAAACATTTAAATGGATACTTTATTGATAAAAAACCAGAAGGTGTTGATTATACATATGGAGAAAGATTTCTAAATTATAATAATCTAAATCAAATATTATATATAATAAATAAATTATCAAAAAACCCAGAAACAAGGAGGGCAATTATGACTACATGGAATCCTAATATAGATATATATTCAAATGATCCACCATGTGTTATATCTATAGAAGGAATAATTCAGGGAAAATATCTAAATCTTACCGAATATATAAGGAGTAATGATATGTTTAGAGGATGGCCATTAAATATGTATGCATTAATTAGAATTGGAGAATATATTGTTGATGAAATAAATAAACAAACAAATAAAGGATATGAATTGGGAATTGTTACAACAATATCAGCATCTGCACATATATACGAACATGATTTTCAATATATGGAAAAGGTATTAGAAAAATACGGGTCGAGGATAAAATCATTTATACCAGATCCAAAAGGTAATTTTATAATATATAATGAAGATAATAAAACATTTGTAGAACATAGAAGTTATGATAATACAATTTTAGATTTTAAATATGGATCTGAAAATGTTGATGAGATATATAATAAACTAAAGGGACTTCCATTTTTTACATTATATGATCATCCAATATATGTTGGAAGAGAAATATATAAAGCAAGCGAATTTAGAGGAAATAACAAAAAATATATACAAGATAAGGTATAATTATCTAATATCTAATTTTTTTATTCTTTTTAGAGCTCCTCTTAATATTAATTCTCTTTCTACACTGTCTAATAATTCTTCAAATGATAAATATTGATAATAATAAGATAAATTTGAAGGGATAATTTTTGATTTGATATCCTCATAATATCTTAAAAGTGTATTTGTAGATAATGTAGCCAATTTTGTCCTTATTTCTTTTATTAATCTCTCATTTGTATTTTCAACTTTCTCCTCCATTTTAATAATTATAACTTAATAATTTATATAACTTTATTAGGCAAAGAATTATAAATAAACCTCTCTTTGATTATCAAAAATATTATCTATTGATGTTTTTCCTTTATATCTTTTTAATATATATCCATATAAAAATCCGAATAATGTTCCACCCAGATGCGCAGAAAATCCCAAAGGTATAAATGGATAAAATATCCCAATTAAGTTAAATATAACCCAAAATATTGCTGCATATATCATATCTATTGGAATTATTATTGGAAATATTATTACTTTCTCTTTTGGTTTCAATATTCCCAATGCGCCCAATATACCAGATATTGCAGCAGAAGATCCAATTCCGGCAGTTAAAGGATTACTATAATATTGAAATAAAAAGAATATATTTCCAACAATACCAGATAATAAAAATAATATCAACAGATTTTTGCTTCCATATAAATATTCAAAAGATAAACCAAGAAAAAACAATGCCATACCATCGAAAAATAATTGAGTTACACCATAATCCCCAAAAATAGATGTTATAAACATCCATGGATATTTTATAGAATAATAAGGATAAAAGGCAATTAGATTTAATATTGATGGATATATCAATTCTACAATATATACTATAAAGAGTATAATTATTAGCCATATTGTTATTGGAAACCCAAGCAATTTGTAAACCTTATTCATATTAAAAATATATCGTAATATTTTATATATTAATGAGATTACCTAGAGATGTAAAACCAATCAAATATCATATAAAACTGGATGTAGATATTAATAATTTAGAATATAGAGGAGAAGAAAATATAGAAATTGATATAAATAAACCTACAAATAAAATATATTTACATTCAAGAGATATAAAAATAGAATTGATAAAGTTGGATAATAAAAAGGTGGGTTTTAAAATCATAGATAATGAAACAATTGAAATAAATCTATATAATAAATATTATGGAAAAAATAAATTATATATAAAATTTAGGGGGAAGGTAAGAGATGATCTCATTGGATTTTACCTAAGTAAAGGAAAAGATAAAATATTAACTACGCAATTTGAACCTACATATGCAAGATATTTTATTCCATGTTTTGATGAACCAGAATTTAAAGCAGAATTTGAATTGGAAGTAAAGATAAATAAGGATTATGATGTGATATCAAATACAGAAATAGAAAATGAAGAAACAAATGAAGATTATAAAATTGTAAAATTTAAGAAGACACCCCCAATGTCAACATATTTATTATATTTGGGAATAGGAAAATTTGACTATTTAGAAGATAAATATGAAAATAAGAAAATAAGAATTGTTACTGATATTGATAAAGCTAAAGATGGAGAAAATGCTTTAGATTGGGCAAAAAAAGTATTAAAATATTATGAAAATTATTCCTCAATAGAATATCCATTAGAAAAATTGGATTTGATTGCAGTACCAGATTTTGCTGCTGGAGCAATGGAAAATTGGGGTGCAATTACATTTAGAGAATCTGCACTATTATATAAAGAGGATTATTATTCATATGGACAAAGATTAAGGATATATGAAGTTATAGCTCATGAATTATGGCATCAGTGGTCTGGAAATTTGGTTACTATGAAATGGTGGGATGATCTTTGGTTAAATGAATCTTTTGCAACATATATGGCATATAAAGCTATGGATGAATTATTAAATGAAGATAATATTGGATCAAATTACATGTATGCTACTGATACATATGAAGCAAAATTTGAGGATTCAACAATTTATACACATCCAATAAATGTTAAAGTAGAAAAAGAAGAAGAAATTGAAAGTATTTTTGATAGTATAAGTTATGGAAAAGGTGGAAATATATTAAGAATGATAGATAATTATTTAGGATATGACAAATTTAGAGTTGCAATAATAAATTATTTGCATAAATATAAATATTCTAATGCTAGTTCTTCAGATTTATTTAAAGAATTTGAATTAATTGGTGGAAAGCATATAAGAGAAGTAATTGAAAAATTTGTAAATTCTCCTGGTTATCCAATAGTAAATACACATTATAATAATCTTGTAATACATTTATCTCAATCAAGATTTTTATATAATAAGAAAGAAAATAAAAAATGGACAATACCTTTATTTTTAGATATAGAAGGAGAAAAAATGAATATATTATTTAATAAATCAAAGGGAAAGATTATACTTAAAAGAGATCCAAGATACTTTATAATTAATAGAGATGCTATAGGTTTTTATATATCCAATTATGAAAATTTAGAATATATAGGAAATGCAATTAAAGAAAAGAAAATATCACCATTAAGTAGGGCTGTTATTTTACATGATTATTATTTATTAGCATTAATGAATAAAATTAAATTGAAGAGATTATTTGAATTAATTGAATATTACAGAAATGAGGATAATTGGTTGGTTCTATCAATATTATACACAATATTATATGATATATCATTTTACTTTAATATAGAAGAAAAGAGAATATTTGAACAATATAAAGATATATTTAAGAATTATTATAATATAGAAATAAAGGATTATAATAGTTTGATGTTAAAAAGATTGGCATATAGAACACTGGGATTCTTAAATGATTATAATATAATAAGAGATTCTTTTAATAAGTTTAAAGAATGGGAAAAATTAAATAATAATGATAGATTGGTTATATCCGATATAATTGGTTTGCATGGAGGAACAAATGAATATATGAGAATGTACAATCTATATTCCAAATCACAAAATCCGGAGGAGAGAATAATATTATTAAGAGGATTATCTAACTTTAGAAGAACTAGTATAATTGTAGATTTATTGGATAAAGCAATAGATAATCATATAAAATTACAAGATTGGAGAACATTATTTACAAATATATCAAAAAATCCGGAAGTTATTTATATATTATATCAATGGTTTAAGGATAATATTAGTGAGATAAAAAAATATGAGAATGCATATTTAGTTATAAGAGATGTTATAAGAAGTTTATTTGAAGCATATACTGGAAATATTGTAAAAGATATAAAACAATTCATGATAAAAAACTTACCAAAATATAAGAATGATATAATAAAATTCAGCCATTATTCTGAAATATATACAAATTTCGTATCAAAGAATAAAGAAGATATAGAAGATTTGTTATGAATTTATAAAAATAATAATTAACAATGATCTTATGGAAAGTAAAGATATTGTATTAATTACATCAGCATTACCATATGTAAATAATGTACCACATATAGGACACATTGCTGGAAGTCTTTTACCCTCAGATATATTTGCAAGATACAATAGATTGAAAGGTAATATTGTATTTTATTTATGCGGAACAGATGACCATGGATCTGCTACAGAGGTAGAAGCAATTAAAAGAAATAAAAAACCAGAAGAAATAGTTAATTTTTTTCATAATGTACATAAAGAAGTATATAAATGGTTTAATCTATCATTTGATCAATTTAGTCAAACCTCAAATAATCTTCTACATTATAAAATAGTACAAGAATTGTTTATTAAAGCATATATAAATGGTTATATAGTAGAAAAAGAGGTTGAATTACCATATGATCCTGAATGGAATAAATTTCTAGCCGATAGATTTGTTGTAGGAAAATGCCCATATTGTGGATATGAAAATGCTAGAGGGGATCAGTGTGAAAGTTGTGGTAGATTATTAGATCCTAAAGAACTAATTGACCCGAAGAATTCAATTACTGGGAATAAAATTATATTTAGAAAAACAAAACATCTATATTTAAATTTAACTAAATTAGAGGATAAAATAAAAGAATATTTAGAAGGTAAAAAAGATATATTTACAGATCTAGCAATAACAATGTCTTTATCATGGATAAAAGAGGGTTTGAAGGAAAGAAGTATAACTAGAGATTTATCCTTCGGAGTACCAGTTCCACATAAAGAATTATGGCAAGTAACAACTAAGAAAATATTTGACAAATTATCATTTAATTCAAAGGATGCTTTTGTTGATTCTTTAATAAATGCATTAAAAGATGAGGGTTTAGTAATAAATACAGATGAATACACAAATATTTTAAAAATTGTAGAAGAAAATTGGCCAAAAGTTGATAGTATATTAAATCTATACAATCATTTTGAAGAATATAAAGATAAAGTATTGTATGTTTGGTATGATGCTTTAATTGGATATATATCTTTTGTTGCACAAAAATTAAAGGAAGAATATATATATGATGATGTAAAGAATGAAAATATTAATGATATATCTTTATTAGAAGATAATGGAAAAATAATTAAAATAAAAATAAATAATAAAATATATGAATTGGAATATAAAATAGATGGAAGTATTTTATATTTATCTGGATTATATAATGAATTTTTTAATTTATATAAAATATTAAAATTCTTATTTGAAAATAAGAAAGTTATAAAAATTGTTTTAGATATTAATTGGAGGGAATTTTGGATAAATGGAAAAGCATATCATTTTTTAGGCAAAGATAATATTCCATTTCATGCAGTATTTTGGCCAGGAATTTTATTATCTACATATAATGTAAGCGATAATTATAAGGAATTCTTTGAATATACAAAATTGGATAATTATAGTTTACCATATAATGTAATTGGACTATCTTATTTAACATATGAAAATAAAAAAATTAGTAAAAGTCAGAATTGGGGTGTATTTTGTGATTCTTTAATTAAATCTGACCTTGATCCAGACTATTGGAGATTCTATCTTTCATATATTTTACCATATAATAGGGATTCTGACTTTAAATGGGATGATTTTCAATCCGTTATAAATAATGAATTGGTAAATAATATAGGAAATCTTACTCATAGAATTTTATCTTTTGTTAGAAAAAATTATAACAATAAAATAGATGGTAATGTTAGAACAGATGTTATAGATACAATAGGTAATACATTAAATGAATATTACAAACACATGGATAAAGGAGAATTTAATTTGGCATTAAGAAAAATATTGGAACTATCTGGTTATGGAAATAAAATATTTCAAGAAAATAAACCATGGGAAAATCCTGAAAATAATAAAAATTTAGTTAAATCTTTAATTATATTGCTAATTTCTATATATACAATGCTATACCCATTTATACCAAATTCTTCAGAAAAATTCTTTGAATTTATAAATTATAAAGAAATATCTTTTGATAACCTTAGTATTCTTCTACAATTTTCCAATAATATAGTTATAGAAATAATTAAAGAACCAAAAGTCCTATTTAGTAAGGTTGATGACGATTCAATAAATAAATTAAAACAGACAGTAACTAAACCTTCAATAGATTTATAAATAAAAGTTTATAAGCCAAAAATAAAAAACTAATATATGGATAAAGCCGATGAAGACCCGCGTCTATTATATTTAGTATACTTCACAAATAAATATATTTTATATATTATTCTACCTTATTTCTTTCCTTCTTCTTTCTTTTCACCCTTGTCACCTTTCTTTGCCATAATATATTATTCTATAAAATATTTAAAAATCTTTCACCTTTTTATAACTTCAAATGAATACTAATACGTAGTAAAATCTTAAACGGAGTAAATATTTATAAATAATTTATAAGGAAGTTATATATAAATATTTATAAAGTAATCAGAATATATAGAAATATTGAAATAATATACAAAATTTAGATATCTGAAAATTTAATATATAAAGCAATATTGGTTAAAAGATGTGATAACCAACATATTTAGAATAATGAGAAAAATTAGGAATGAAGAAAAGAAAAATAAATAGTATAAATTTATTTAATAATAAAAAATAATATTTTTATTGTTTTTCATTTAAAATATATTATGTCTTATGATATTATAGGTGATATAGCTATAATTAAAAAGCCATTAAAATATGATGAAGAAGAATATGTAAAAAGAATATTGGAAAAGCATAAATTTATAAAAACAATTTTATTACAAGAAACGGATGTTTTGCCTCCATATAGGATTCCAAAATATAAAATTCTGTATGGGGAAAATAAAACTGAAACAATTAATATTGAATATGGATTAAGATTTAGGGTGGATGTTCTTAGATGTTATTATTCTCCAAGATTGAGTAATGAAAGATATAGGATTGCAAAACAAGTAAAGGAAAATGAGGAAGTTTTAGTAATGTTTTCAGGTGTAAATGTATATCCAATATACATAGCAAAATATTCAAAGGCTAAGATAATCTACTCAATTGAATTAAATCCTTTTGCAGTAAAATATGGATTGGAAAATTTAAGAATAAATAAGATAAATAATGTTATTACATTGCTAGGAGATGTAAAAGATATATCAAAATATATAGGTTATTTAGAGAATGGAGATGCAATAATAAAAAATGATTTAGAATATACAAAGGATATAGTTGATTCTGGATTGGAAATAAACAATCTATATATTTATGAATATGATGAAATGATAAAAAATATAAAATATAAAAAATTAAGATATGTTAGCGAATTAGAAAATTTAGAAAAATTTAATAAAAAGTTTGATAGGATTATAATGCCATTACCAAAAGAAAGTCATACATTTCTAGAATATGCAATACCTTTAATAAAAGATAATGGAATAATACACTTATATCAATTTTTTGAAGAAGAAAAAATAAAAGAGGGGGCGATAGATTTATTAGAAAAATATTCCAATGAATTAAACTTTAAATATGAGATATTAAATATATTAAAAGTTGGTGATATTGCTCCGGGAAATTATAGGGTTTGCATAGATTTTAAGGTTATAAAAAATAAAATTTAAAAATATCATAAGATTATTTTATCATTATGAGGAGCGACTTTCTTACGACCCTTATTATAATATTTGGTATTATATTGGGAGTTGCGGTTATTTTATATTTATTTGTACCTCCACAAGTAATATTGAAACTTTTAGGAAAGAATGCTTCATCATCCACTCCCGCATCATTTAAAATATCATATATGTACTTTACTTCAAATGATATATACGCAATAATATATAATAGTGGATCTGATATAGATTTAAACAATATGCAAATTACATATACATATAATCAAAATAGTTATCAAACTGGCACATGTAATATAGTTACAGATAATTATACCTTACCTTCAAATAGTCAAACAACGATTGAATTAAATTGTACAAATGAAGATCTAATTATAAGTAATTTAATGTCAAACAGTGGATCTTATGATTTTTCATTTATGTACGGAAATAATGTACAACAGGCTTCTTTACCATTTAAAATTTCAAGTCAATAGCGGACCCAGGGGGATTCGAACCCCCGACCTACGGCTTAGAAGGCCGTCGCTCTATCCATGCTGAGCTATGGGTCCAATTATAGAATATTATTTATGAAAAATTAAAATACTTAAGCCTATCTGTATATCGATGTTTCATCATTTATCAGTAATGCCTTGCATCTTCATTATAAATATATAATATATAAATGAGATATTAAAATTATCACAATATGTAAAATTTGTACTAAAATTACTGTTCAATAAAAAATTAACCAAGATTAATGAATTATGATCCATAATATATAAAAATCTCAACATGGGACCGCGGGGATTTGAACCCCGATCACTGGGACCCAAACCCAGTAGCCTACCACTAGCCTACGGCCCCTAAAAATAAAAGATTTTTCAAAAATTTAAAAGGGTTTTTAACAACATATTAAAAAATGCCACAGCATGGTAGACATCAGCCTAAAGCAGTATCTATGCAATTTTGGCCAAGAGTAAGAGCTAAAAGAGTCTATCCAATAATCGAGAGTTGGCCCTCTATTAATAATACTCAACCAGTTGCATTTGCAGGATATAAGGTTGGTATGACGCATATTTTAACAAAGGAAGGAAAATATGTATCTGTATCAATTATAGAAACACCTCCGTTAAAGGTTCTTGGAATTAGATTATATAAAAAAGATACAAACAAAGGATTTTTATCTTTAAAGGATATTATTTCGAATAATTTTGATGAACATGTTAAAAGAAAAATAAAAACATTAGAACCAAATGAAGATTTAGAGAAAGATATTCAAGATGCAGAACAAATATTAAATAAGATTTCATTAATAAAATTAATTGTATATACACAACCATGGTTAACAACAATTAAAAAGAAGAAACCAGAAATATTTGAAATTCCAATCGGAGGAAATAATGTTAAAGAAATATTTGATTATGCAAAAAATTTGCTGGGAAATCAAATAAAAATAAACGATGTATTTAATGAGGGAGAATATATAGATATAATTGGAGTAACAAAGGGAAAAGGATTCCAGGGGGAAGTAAAAAGATATAGAATAACAGTTCAATATAGGGAAGTAAAAAGAAGTAAATCTGTAAGACATGCAGGTGCTAGAGGGGCAAGAGGAATGAGAAGAGTATTCCCAACAACACCAATGCCAGGTCAATATGGATTCTTTAGAAGAACAGAATATAATAAATTAATAATAAAGATTTCTGATAATTATAATGAAATAAACCCAAGTTCTGGCTGGCCACATTATGGAATTGTAAAGAATACATATGTAATGCTAAAAGGTTCGGTAATAGGATCAAAGAAAAGATTGTTAGTATTGAGAAAAGCAATAAGACCACCAAGGAATCCTGAAAAAATAGGCATAGAATATATATCTTCATTACCAAAGAACTAAGATGGAGGTAAAAATATATAGAGTTGAAGGATTAATATTTAAAACCAAAATTTTAAGAAATTTGAAGAAAAAGGAAGGAGTTTTAACAAAAAGGAAGGTTATTTATAAATTTACAAAAGAATTATTGGGAATAAATGAAAATGATGTTTTAGAAAGGATATATTCATTATTTGGAAGTACATACAAAGTAAAAAGAAATAAAATAAAAATATTAAAAATCGAAGAAATTAGTGAAAATGATGTAAAAGATAAGAATTTAAAGAAATTTATAGAATATATTAAAAATGGAAAATTCTGATGAACTATTAGAATTTTTATATAATCAATTGGAAGATATACAAAATAAAATATTGGAATATGAATTGATAAAGAGTTTTATTAATGAACTGAAAAAACAAGAGGATACATATATAAATTTGGGGGGATTGATATTTGTTAGAGGATCGATAAAAGATGATCAAAATCTATTAATAAATATTGGAAGAAATATATTTACTGAAAAAAGTAAGGACGAAGTTTTAAAATTGATAGATGATATAATAAATAAATTAAATCAAGATTTAAATGAAATAAAAACAAAAATAGATGAGATATCTATGAAAAAAACTCCTCAACCCTAACAATTTCATGACCAGTAGAATATTTTCCAATTATTAAATATTCTTTATTAATTTCTATCCCATATCTTAAATATGGAATTCCAAAATTAATTGATCCTGTATCTAAAGTATAACCCGTAATTTCTTTTACTTTTTCTATTATTTTATCATTTAATTCCTGACTTATTAATAATTTATTATTATATACTTTTGATATACTTCCAAAAAGATATTTTGTTTTTATCTTATATGCTGGTAAAGATAATTTTTCGGATATCTTCCTTGCATCTTCTTCCTTTCCATAAGAATAAACTATCCCATTTTTTCCAATTAAAAATATATTTCCCACTGTATTTTCTATAAAATCTATTTCAATTATATCAAAATAATTCTTTAATATTTCTCTTAATTCTTTGGGAGCATTAGAACTTATAATTATTCCATTATTATATTCTATAAAATATGGAGAAACAATTGGAGATTCTATATAATATTTTTTCATATCAATATTCATTCTTTCAACATTATTTTTTTCGCTTTTACTTGCTATAAGAAAATCTTCAAACATATGCATTACAATACCTATAGATGGTATACTAATGTAATCTGCTTTTTTGACGATCATTATCAATAATGATTATCAAGAATAGTTATAAAACTTATATATTTCAGGATATTTAGAATTTGTATGAATATATTTTCGGACATATTTAGAAAAAAGAATAATGATAAAAATGTCCAAAATACTAATGTTATACCACAACAAAATACTATAAATCAAAATTATACATCAGAAATAAAGAATGTTGTTAGCTCTATCGAAGGTTTAGCTAAAAGTGTAAGAGAATTAGAAAATAAAGTATCTGAGATTTCAAGTAGTACTTCAAATATTAGTTCTACAATAGAAAGTCATCAAAATGAGATAAATAGTATTAAAAATAACTTAGAAAAAGTTTTTTCCATATATGAAATGTTAATAAAAAATTATAATCCCTTTGTAGAAGAAGAAAAAAAGGAAGAACCAACTGTTCAGGTTATAAATGAAAATACAGTAGAAAATCCAGAAAATAATATATTACCATTAAGTAAACTTGATGATAATCCAACCATTTCCTCAATTATAATTGGTTGGTTAGCATATTTGGTTAAAAAATCAAATATAGAGGAAGTAGATGATGCATTAGATTATTATGAATCAATTAATTGGATAACTGAAAAAGTAAAAATAAAATTAAAGGAATATTTAAATGGATTGAAGAGTGTTGAAGGAGAGAACAAAAGATTATTACCAATGGATCATATATTAAGTTTATATATAATATCAAAATTGGCACAAATAAGTAGTTCAAATAATATAGAAAGGTTAAAAGATTTATATGATGAGCTAATTCAAAAAGGATATATATCGCCAATAAAAAGATGATAAAGGAATTATTATATTTATTTATTCTATTTATAGCCGGATATCTGGTATTAAGTACATTTTTCAACTTTTACTCTTCAGCAGGAAAAATAATTGCAAATGATGTATCAAATATAACAACTCCAACATATGAAAGTCAGGTAAATTATATAATAAATCATTATAATTCTGGTAATTATTCAATACTATATTTGGTACAAAATATAAATCCATCAAATTGCATAAATAGTATAGATATTGGAAATACAGTGGTTAACTTTACATATAAAGTACTAAATCAATATACAGTAGAATTAAATATAAGTTATCCAGTAAATGCTGGTGATAATTTAACATTAACATTCTGTAATGGCCAATCTTCTTTATATTATATCGGTCAATAATGGTAGAATATATTAATATTTATCTGGATAGGGATGAATTTTCAAATAGGATCGGAGGAGGAATTCCAAAAGGTAGCATATTTATAATTGAAGGAGAAAATGGAACTGGAAAGAGTATAGTATGTCAAAGAATACTACATGGAGCCTTATCAAATAATCATACTGCAACATATATTTCTACAGAATTATCTGTTGTAGATTTTATTAAGCAAATGGAATCTTTGGGTTATGATATAAAAGATTATTTACTAAATCAAAAATTATTATTTATACCAACATTGAATTTATTTAATAGAATAAAGGAAAAAGAGAATTTAATATTTGAGTTAACAAAGGAAAGATCTAGAAAACTATTAGAAAATGATTTAATAATATTGGATTCTTTATCATATCCATTAATAAATGGATTAGACAAAATGGATTCAATAAGATTAATTCAATTTTTAAGTAAAATAAAGAACTTGGACAAAACAATTATTTTAACATATAATCCTTCAGAGATAAATAGATTTTTTGTAAAAAATATAAGGAGAATTGCAGATATATACTTTAATTTAAGATTTTCTTCTATTGGAGAATCCTCATTATTAAAAATAATAGAAGTAAAAAGATTTAGATATCCAATGGGAATATATAATACATTAATACCATTCAGGGTAGAGCCAAATATAGGGCTAATAATCGAAATATCTTCATATGTATAATGCCTGAGCAGATACAAGAAACAAAACAGGAATATGTAATAAAAAAAGAAAATACAAAAGTAATAACTAATGATATAACTACATCATTTGATGAAGCATTAAATAAATATGAGCATCTTAGAAATTATGTTAATGAAATATCATTAAAAATTGGACCTCCTGAATGGATGACGTCCTTAGATTTTTCTCTAAAATCTAGAACTGAATTTAATATTTTATATCCTGTTGGGGATCCAATATTTGTTCATATATATAAATTACCCTCTGGAGAAGCATTATATAATGTAATAGAACCAGAATTAAATGATAACGAAAAGAAAAAATTAGATCAAATACAAACAAAAATTGTTAAATATGCAATAGAAGATATTAACTTTAATAATGCCGAAGAAGTAAGAAGATATATAGTTGATCTATTTAATAAAGTTATTGATTTTCAGAGAAGAAAACTATTTTCTGATAAGGTATATATAAAAAATCAAGAAGAATATGATAAATTATTATATTTCTTAATTAGAGAAAGATTTGGTTATGGATTTTTAGAACCATTTTTAAGAGATCCATATTTAGAAGATATCCATATATTGGGCCTAGGTCCAATATATACTGTACATAAAATATTTGGGATGCTTAAAACAAATAGAGAATTTAAAAATGAGGAAGATTTAAATAAATATATAATTAAATATTCACAAATAGTTGATAGACCAGCATCAGAAACAAGACCATTAATCGATGCAATATTACCAGATGGATCAAGAGTTAGTTTTGTATATGGTAAAGATATATCTTTACATGGATCTTCATTTACAATAAGAAAATTCTCTGCAAAACCATTAAGTGTAACTCAATTAATTTCATTTGGTACGATTTCTCCAGAAGAGGCTGCTTATTTATGGTTAGCAATTGAAAATGGAATGAACATAGTAATATCTGGAGAAACTGCATCAGGAAAAACTACATTATTAAACGCATTGGCTACGTTTATTAAACCTGATGCAAAGGTTTATTCTGTAGAAGATACACCTGAATTAAATATACCACATAACATATGGCAAAGATTGATTACAAGAGAAGTTGGAAAATCTGCAGATGTATCTATGTATGATCTATTAAAAGCCGCATTAAGATCTAGACCAAATTATATATTGATAGGTGAGATAAGAGGTAAAGAAGGATATGTAGCATTCCAGGCGATGCAGACAGGTCATCCAGTTATGACAACAGTCCACTCAGGTAATATAACTTCGTTAATCGAAAGATTAACTGGAGAACCAATAAATATTCCAATTACATTCATAGATAACTTAAATATCGCTGTATTTACAACATCTGTATCAATAAAAGGAAAATATGAGAGAAGAATAACAAATATATATGAAATAGAAAAGTATATTGCAGAATTAAAGAAAGTGGCTGTTAGGGATGTATTTACATGGAATTCTGTACAGGATAAACATATGTTTGTTGGAAAATATAATAGTTATATATTGGAAAGAAAAATTGCACCCTTAATGAAAATTGATGATAAAAGAAAGATATATCAAATATTAGATTATAGGAGCAGAATATTAAAAAAGATGGTCGAAAATGAAATATTTGATTTCTTTGAAGTATGGGAAGTATTAAAGAATTTCTATATAAATGGACCTTCATCATTACCATTTTCAGTATAATTAATAAACTTTTCTTGAAATTAATTTAATTATGGATCGGTATTAAAAAGGCAAAAATTTTTGTTATAAATAATTATGATGGATAAAGATATTATAAAATTACTTTTATGGAAAAAGCCAGCAATAGAAGTATTAAATGAAGAAAAAGCAAATAAAATAGATAATTTTAGGCATTATATAGGATATGAAATATCTGGATATGTTCATTTAGGTACTGCGGTTGTATCTGGATATAAATTAATTGATTTCATGAATTTCGCAGAAACAGAAGTATTTTTAGCAGACTGGCATTCAGTAATAAATAATAAATTGAGTGGTGATCAAGAAATAATTAAAAGAATTGGAAAAGGATATTTTACTGAAGCAATGAAACAAACAATAAAATCATTAGGTGGTGATCCAGATAAAATAAAATTTGTTCTAGCATCAGAAATATATAATAATGATTATTGGGCAGAGGTAATTAAAATTGGAAAAAATACCACATTAAATAGGGTACTAAGATCTATTACAGTTATGGGAAGAAAATACGAAGAATCCATGCCATCTTCAAATTTAATATATCCATTAATGCAAGCTGCAGATATAATATTTCAAAAGATAAATATTGCACATGCTGGAATTGATCAAAGAAAGGCGCATGTAATTACAATTGAATATGCTGATAAAATAAATTATAATTTAATTGCAGTACATCATCAATTAATAACAAATCTACAATTACCATATGAAACATTTCAAAAATTAAAATCTGGAAATATAAAAGAAGCTAAGGAAGAATTATCTGAATTAAAAATGTCTAAATCCATACCAGGTTCTGCAATATTTGTTCATGACAGTCCTTCAGAAGTTATTGATAAAATAAATAAAGCATTTTGTCCTCAAAAAGAATTGGAATTTAATCCTATATGGGAAATCATTGAATATTTAATATTTAGAGATCAGGAAGGTTATGGGGTAATAAAATATTTATATGATAATAATTCATACAAAATAGAAAATATTGACAAAATAAACTATGATATATATGAAGAATTAAAGAATAATAATAAGATAAATTGGAATGAAGTATATAAAATAATTGATAAAGAATCTAATGACTTATATAAGTATTCATACAAAGATATTGAATTTGAAATAATTAATGAAAAAACTGGAGAAAGAAAGGTATATAATAATTTATGGGATTTGAGAAAAGATTGGATTGAAGGAAAAATACATCCAATGGATTTAAAGAAAGCTGTTGGAAAATGGTTGGCAAATAAACTAGAACCTGTATATAAATATTTTACTGAAGGACCTGGTAAGAAATATAAAGAAGAATTAGATTCTGTTAAGATCACAAGGTAGTTCCTTTTATAAGTTTTTTTATCAATGATAATTTATGAAGATTGACAAAATGATTAACAATTTGATCATGTTGGTTAGTTTGTATAGATTACATGCAAAAAAATTATTTAATAAAATCCAGGATAATGAGGCAAAAATGTTATTATTAATGTCATTTAAAGATAATGATATATTAAATATTTTGGAAGATATTGTTGATAGAAAGAAAATATTTGATGAATATATAAGAAATAATCAAATAAAGAAAGCATATATGGTATATAAAGATATTGAATATAAATATAAGTTAGCTGAATCATTATTATATAATAGAATTGAGGATTTAGTTAAAATAAGAGCTTTTGATATTGCAAAATCTAAAAAAGACTAATCTTTTCTTTTTACATTATATAAAGGTATTTTTCCCTTATATGATAAATATACATAAACATCTATAATAATTAATACCAATATAATCAATGTTGACATTAAATATAGATTTCTATACGGTAAACTAATTAATGTATTTGTTATTATGGCAATAACTATCAACGTAATTACTAAAGAAATATAAACCTCGTATTTTGTTGCATACAATTCTTCTTCCATTAATAATTGTTTTATAAAACATTAAAAAATCTGAGCTCAAGACCCTCATCATTTATCAGTCGATGAGTTTTTCTTCATTATAAAGATATTATAAAATTTTATTTTAAAAATGATTATTTATTCTCCAAATCTATATAATTATACCTATTTAGATAATATTTTCTTAATTTATTCATGAAAAATATATATAATAATGTATGGGCAATTCTTTTTATAATATTACTATCTAATATTGTTAAATATTGGATATATTCTTTTATAGATATTTTATATTTTGTATTATAAACTATATTTAATTCCATTTTTAATCCTATCAAATAATCTAATGCCCTTTTACATTTTAGTCTTTCATAAATATATATAAAATCTTTCAAATGTTTTTCAAGACTATCCTTACTAAAGCTAATACTTGCACTTAGATTATGTCTTCTATAATATGTTAATTCATCTTTTGTTTTTATTATTCTACCTTTAGTTTTAAAATAACATATTAAACTATTATCAACAACAAAATATATGTTTCTTAAATATTCTATTAATTCATCCTTATTCTTTGTATAAAATATTATTCCTATTGTTCCTCCAACACTTACTAAATCAAATATTTTTTCTTTAATCCTTTTTATCATACTTTTACTTTCTTTAATTATATTTCCATTTATATCTATTGGAATTAATCTATGCGCAATCATGTATTCTTTATCTTTAATATCTTTTACAATTTCAAATATTCTACTAACTTTATTTTCGGTAAACATATCGTCATCATCTAATATAAATATTAGATTACTTGAAGAAACTTTTATTCCTTCAGAATAATTTCTTCCAACATAATGATTCAGATCATTAGGATCTAAATTTATTATCTTATGATTAGGAAAATTTTCTTTAATATAACTATCTATTTTCTCATCTTGATAATATTTTACAACAACTACTTCAATATCATTTAAATCTATTCCTTTTTGATTTTTAATACTTTTTAATGCGTCTAGAATATATTTCTTTCTTTTATAATCAATAACTATTACTGAAGCTTTCATAAAAGAATATAATAAAAAATAAAGATTTTAAATTATTTTTAGATTAACTTTGTAAAGACCATTATATAGATATTTAACAAAAATTTTCAAGAATTTTAATCACACTCTAATATTTAAATTATTTAACATACTATCCAGAGAACTTAAATATTATTGATCTTTAATTATTCAGTTGTTAATTTTTATCTTTGACTTTATAATTATAGATACTTTATTTTTAAAAATATTTGTTTATTACAATTGCATATCTATAGTATAAGATAAATTTATAAGTTTTTTCTATATAATATGATGATATGGACGATCAACAATCATATAAAAGTCCTAAAAAAAATATTTGATTTAATAAAAGGAGGAATTAATGAAGGGCTAAAATATCCTATAAAAAAACTAGAGGACTTATTAAACGAAATGTCTAAAAATGCACAAAAAAAGGCTAATCTATCTGAAATAAAAGGATCAGCTACAGTAATAGATTTGTATTGCAATAAACGTGGTAATGAACCTATGTGGTGTGGATATTATATTGACACAGACCTTTATAATAAAGATGACGGAATTAGGTGTCTTTCAAACTCACCATATTTACCTAATAGAGTTAAATGCACTAATTATAGTGATAAGTCATTTGAGTTATCTGATTCCCTTCAAAGCATTTCTTTCGTACAGGGTATAAGAAATTCAATTCTAGACATATATAATATATTAAATCCAGGAGTACTTACGGATATGGGTAAGCAATATATACATATAAGGGGAATTGCTTATATGGATTTAGACAAGTCAATAAAAGAGAATCCAGTAATAATTAAAGATAATAATTTACTTATTTATTACAATGGTAGAACTAGTATTAAAATGTTTTATGGCTACTATTAACCCTTTTGAGTTATAATATTTTTAGCCTTTATTAGATTTTTTATTTCAAAAAAGATTATCTTATTCTAGCAAATATATCTAGTATAAGTATAATGCTAATCTATTTAGCTCAATAATTGATAACAAATTATTTAATTATTACATTCGATACATTATATTTTCTAAATCTTTTAAATCAAATAAATATAAATTATCCCCTTTAATTTTTTCTTTAAAACTTTTTGCAAAAATTATATAATATTTATTTTTTATATCTAAATTTAAATATTCAGATTTTTCCTTCAGATTTTCTAATATTTCTTTTGGATTTACATTATCTGAATATTTACATTCTATTAAATATATGTCTTTTGTGTTTTCATTATATGCAACCAAATCTATTTCTTTATCTTTATACCACCATTTTCCAATTTTTGTAAATTTAAATATTTTGCTTTTTATTAAAAATTGTTTTGCTATATCTTCAAAAACATATCCTAAATATCTATTATAATCTCTTTTAATATTGTTAATATCAAATATACCTTCTTCTATAGAACTTAAATTTGGATAAATATATCTAAACCAAAATCTAATAAAATTATCATTTATATAATATCTACCTGCTCTAGAGTTTATTTTTTGATCTATTGGAACAATTCTTTTTATTAATTCTACTTCAATTAAATTTTTTAAATATGGACTCAAATCAGTTCTCTCAACCTTTATATAATCTTTAATTTCTTTTATAGTATTTTTACCAAATGAAATAGCCTCTAAAATTGATCTATATAAACTTGGATTTTCAAATTCATATCTCATCAAAAAATCTACTTCATCTAATATAAATGTTTTCTCTTTTAACTCTTTATCTAACCAATCCCAAAAATTTCCATTTATTTTTGATAAATAATAAGGATTTCCATCAGCAAATCCGTATATTTCTATTAATTCTAAAATACTTTTATCTGGGAAGAATTCTTTTAAATCAAAGAAAGATATTGGTTTTAATTTATATGATAATGTTCTTCTACCATATAAAGGACTTTTATAACTTAAAACTTTTGATTTTATCATTGATATTGAAGATCCAACTATTATTAATTTTATTTTAGAATTTTTTAATATATTATCAACGATATTTTGAAAAATACTTAATATATTTTTATCTTCTTTTATTAAATTTTGAAATTCATCAATAATTATAACATCTACTTTATCTTTTAAAAAATCAAACAATAATTCCCAATCTTTTTTATATTTATTTAATTCTGGAAAATAATTTAAACATAGATTATAAAGTCTATCCAAATTATTCTTTTCTAAAGCTAAATAATATCTTCTTCTCATTTTTTCTGTAGCTTTTAATACTAATTCTGTTTTACCAATTCTCCTTCTACCATAAATTATTATGAACTCAAATTTATCACTATTTAAATATTTATTAAGTAGAGTTAATTCTTCTTTTCTATCTTTGAAATTTTGTATAATCATAATTATACTAATTGTAATTATACATATATAAAGTTTACTATTATTTTAATTTGCCTTATATTTAAAATTAGAAACAGATAAATAAAATTACAACTAAAATAAAACATTCAAAACATATAATATTATTATTTTTAAATATTTATTTGATAAGTGTAAAAATGATTTATTAGTTTCTATTATATTTATTGTCCATACCTAATTTTACAGAATAAAATTTGTTATATCTACAATAAATACTAATTATCTTATTTTGAATTAATAAATAAATATTTTCCAATCATATTAAAAATTGAAAGTAAAATTCTTAAATCATTTATAAATTATAATATTATGCCTTCTGATATTAATCCGTTAGATCAGTTAGATATTGATGCTATAACAGAATATATTAAAAATGTTGTTAATAATGCGGGTTCAGAAGCAGATATAGTAGTTAGGATATCAAGTCTTATTGAAGAAAAAATATTGAAACCCTTAAAGGATTTAGAAGAAATAGATATTTCTGAAGGCGAATATGAATATACTTTAGCTTCCGGAAAGAGAGCTGATGCATTATATGGACATATACTTATCGAATATAAAGGCCCAGGTAAATTTTCAAGAGATTCTGATATAAAAAAAGCAAAAGAACAGGTTATCAAATATATAAAGGCTTTAGCTGACAATGAAAGTAATTATGATAAATTTTTAGGTATAATCATTAGTGATAAGATTGGTTTTGTTAGATATAATAAATATAGTAAAGAAGAGGAAGAAGATAAAAGATGGGAATTAAACATTTACGATATCGAAAGAGAATCTATTACAATGTTAATAGAGGCTTTTAGAGGTTTAATGAGAAAAACTTTAAGTGCTGAAGAACTTGTTAAAGATTTTGGTATAAATTCTCGCATATCTAAAAAAATTATAAAATTGTTTTATAAAAAATTATTAAATACAAAAAATGAAAGAGCAAACATGTTATTTAAAGATTGGATGGAACTATTTAAACAAGCTACAGGTTATAATCCTAAAAAACTTAAAGAAATAAAAGAGTTATCGGAAGACTACGAATTTGAAAAGTCCAATATTAATTATGATGCTCTTATTTTCTCAATACATACATATTATGCATTAATCATGAAATTAATTGCTGCTGAAGTAGCTTCTTTAAATACAGGTGGTCAATTACTTGAATCTTATATTGGAGATCTAATTAATGCTTATGCTGGGGGTATCGAAGCTTTAAAAGATGCGTTACGAGAATTAGAAAGCGGGAATATATTTAAAAATTCTTTAAGTATTGATAACTTTTTAGAAGAAGATTATTTTTCTTGGTATGTTGAAGAAATTGATAATGAATTGGCAGATGCTATTTACGAAGTTGTAAAAATTCTCTCAAATTATGAAATGGCAACTCCACAATTAAAGCCAGAATTTACCAGAGACTTATTAAAAGATTTATATCATAATCTCATTCCAAAGGATATTAGACATAATTTAGGTGAATATTATACACCAGATTGGTTGGCGGAATTGATACTTGATGAAGTTGGATTGAGTTATGAAAATTTAAAAACTATAGGAAAAGAAAATCGATCAAAGCCTTTAGAAATTAGAGTTCTAGATCCTGCATGTGGTTCGGGTACCTTTCTCATTCTTTATATTAATAGATTAAAAAGATATGCTGGGGAACACCTCTTAAAACCGTCTGAATTAGCTCCATATATAATCAAAAATGTTGCTGGCTACGATTTAAATCCATTAGCAGTTTTAGCTGCAAAAACAAATTTTTTATTAGCTACTGTGGACTTGATTCGATCTGCTAGGAGAGAAGGTAAATTAAAGGAAGTTGAAATCCCAATCTATTTGGCAGATTCTATAATGATTAAAGAAGTGAAATTTTTCAATACATGTTATATATTAAATACCAAAGTTGGAGAGCTTAAAATACCGATAAATATAGCACAAAATACAGAACTTCTAAGAAAAATATTAAATCAAATGAAAATATTCTTAAAAAATAAATCTAAATATAAAGAATTTGAGGACTCAATTTTATCCAAACTAACTTCTGAAGAAAAAGAAGAATTTTTGAAAGGAAAAGCTTGTTTAGAAGATCTCTATAGGAAATTACTTGACCTTGAAAAAGATGGCAAAGATGGTATATGGATATCTATAATTAAAAATGCATCTGCTCCAATGTTAAAAGGTAAATTTGATTATGTGATTGGTAATCCTCCATGGGTAAGTTGGGAAAATTTACCTGATGAATACAGAAGATCTAGTGAAGAATTTTGGAAAAATTATGGATTAACAAAAACAATAAACATTGGAGCATTCAAAAAAGATTTATCTATGTTATTTTTAGTAAGGTGTTTTGATTTATATTTAAAAGTAGGAGGAA
>JAWDMD010000002.1:0-32195 GCA_046536775.1 Candidatus Nanopusillus sp.
TGTTGTAGACAGGTATTTCTAGGACATGATCAACAGATAGAAGTAATTGCTAAGTTAAAGAAATTTTAATTTTTCTTAATTGAATTATTTTTCTTATACTTATCAAAAATATCGAAATACCAAAAAACAATACTATCGGATTTGGATATATACCATAATTGGATGCTACATTTCTTACTGCTATATCTATTATATTATTAGAATTTAATGTAAAAGCCGAAAAAAGGATCAATATTGATATAAATAATGAAATTATATAACCATATAAATTATCTTTTCTTATTAAATAGATTGAAGATATCGATAGTAAAAAAATTATAAATAAGAAAATATTGATTGAAATATTAATATAATCTGGAAAAATTGATGGATATATAATAAAGGATATTAAGTCCAAAAATGTTTCTACAGAAAATAATAGTAAAAGCGTGTATAGAAATTCCTTCATTATATCTATATTATTCATATTTTTTGAATTATAGAAAAATTTAAAAACTAATTATTATGGCTTCCTAAGCACAATCCTAATGCTTTTGACATAAGCTTTCTATTTTCTTTAAATTTATCTTTCTTTATGTTGTTTAATTATGTCTATTAATTTATAATCACAATTATAAGGTTCTTAATTAAATTGTCAGTTCTTTTATTATTTATATTATTATTGCAATTTTCTATTGATCTTTTTATATCATTTATTGATATTTGAGGAAATTTGTTTTTCGATTTTTCATTACAATTAATCTAATATTCATTTTTATATAATGATTTATTAATGGAGTTTCTTCAACTCTTTCTATAATATCCTTAGGAGCTTTTATTATAATTTTCTATAATTCTCTTTGATTTATTGATAATACATTTCCTAATGCAAAATCTATGAATTTATTTTTATTTTCTCTTATAATTTGGGATTTACAATATCTTCTAAAGAAAAAATTGAGATTAGTTTTTAATATCTTTTCTGTAAAATTCGAAATTGTAATAAATAATCAATCATTATTTATTCTTAATCTTATCTCGCATGCTCTACAAATTTCTCTAGTAGTTGGATATCCGCAAATTTTACATTTTCTTAATTTTATAATATTTATCTTTTTATAATCGCTTTTAGCTTTATATATTATTTCTAAAATATTTCTTAAGAAATTTCTATGAAATCCTGGATATTTATCTTCTAACTTGTATAATTTTGATCTGATTATATCTCTAAATTCACCAACAATAAAAGGACATTCTCCAAAAGGCGGTTCTAAATTATTTAATATTGAATATAGCAGATTTTCTTTTTCTGTATTGAAATAGAAAGGTTTAATTCTAGGAATAAAATCTTCTTCAACTATTCCCACATATGGACCTTCCTTCAACAGATCTTTTAAATTTCCTTCAAAAATATTCATTAAGATTGTTTGAACTTCATCGTTTAAATTATGTGCGGTTGCAAATTTATCTAGATTTAGATCTTTTGCAGCTTTCCACATTAACCATCTTCTCCATACACCGCAAATTGTACATGATTTGTATTCTTTTGATATTTTTACAGCCCGATCTAATCTAATATTAAAATATTCAGTAAATTTATATATTTTTATATTTAAATTATATTTTTTTGAAATTTCTAATAACTTTTCTGTATCTTTATCCCTATAACCCTTTATTCCTTCGTCAATATGAATCCCAAAAACCTTAATATTAAAATATTCACTATATTTATTTAAGAAAAATAATAATGCATTCGAATCTTTTCCTCCAGAAACCCCAACACCAATTCTTTCTCCAGGTTTTATCAATCTATATCTTTCAATTGTATTTATTGTCTTCTCTTCAAAATATTTTATAAAATGGTCTCTGCAATAATAATTTCCATCAATATCTTTATATATTGCATTATTACTACAAAAACTGCACTTCATTTATTTATTTCTCTTATGAAATAATCTTTTATTGCAGGTACTGCATCATATATGAATTTACCCTTTACTTTTGTCCTAATCAATATTTTACTTTCAGTCATTCTTTTTAATATATTTGATATTGCATGAATTGTTGTATCAGAATATCTCTCCTTAAATAATTTTAGCAATTCATTAACTGTTTTTGGACCATATTTTGTTATTAATTCCACTATATATCTTTGTTTTTCTGTTAATTTTAATAAATCTATTGGAGGTTTCTTTGATTCATATATCTTATCTACAACATCTTTATCGACAATATTTTTCCTTTCTCTATACGCAATTAATAATGCTTCATACGAGTGTTTTAATATTTCTCTTGGTAAACCTCCAGATAAATTATATATTTCTTCTATTGCATCATCTGTAAATAGGTCTGGACTACCTGCAAGTTCCAATCTTTTTTTAATTAATAATCTACCGCTTTCAGGATCAAGAGATTTTAAATATATTTTTGTGATAATTCTTTCATATAATGTCCTGTGTTCTTTTAACAATCTTTCTTCAAATTCTGGCAAGCCTGCTAATATAAATGTGCAATTTGTTTGATCCGATATAACTTTTATCCATTCTAAAATATTATCATCACAAAATGTAGCTTCATCTAAAAATATTATTAAATTTTTCTTATTTAAATATTCCACTAAATTAAATTTCTTAAATTTGTATACTATCCTTTCAAAAAAAGATAATCTATCAATAAAGTACTTTTCAAATTCTTCCTTTTTTTCAAGAGGTCTATAAATATATATTTTATTCTTTGTTTTAAGATTATTGTATATCAACAATAATAATGTTGTTTTTCCTGCTCCAGTAGGACCAGAAACTAAAACAATTTTTTCTTTATTATTTATAGAATTTAGTAATTTTGTTTTTTCTAAATCATATCCAACAAAAGTTTCTAAAATTACTTCTAGTTTAAAAGGATTATCTCTCAATTTAAAAAAATTAAGCATTTCAGTATCATTCATATAAAATTTTTTAATAAAAACATTATTAAATTTAAAGAATATGATATGCTTATATAGCCCCGTCGTCTAGTGGTCTAGGATTCAGGGTTTTGGTCCCTGAGACCGGGGTTCGAATCCCCGCGGGGCTACTTTTAATTGAGATAATATGGTTCCTCTAATTTTGTATCAAGAATATAAATATTTAAAGATTAAATAAAAGATTTTAATTATTGTTTCAACAATTTTTGATCCAAAATTTTAATAAATTTTGTAAGAGCTAAAGAGAATATAAATACAATAATTATAATAATTAGATGAATCATTTTATATTATTTAAATCCAACTTTTATAGAGGAATATAAAAATAAAAATATTTTAATGATCTTTTTTAGTAGTAAGGCTGTCTTACTATTTAAAAGTTATGTCAATTTTAGTAGGACCATGTATTTATAAATTATCATTTTTTTAGATAATATTATGCTAGAAAGCATGATCAACCAAATACTCCAAATATTTAACTATAATATATTAAAAATAATAGTAATTTCTGCTTCTATTATAATAATTGGATATTTTATAGGAAAACTTATAGCATTAATACTTAAGATAATACTGAAAAAGGTCCTTGGTCTTGATAGATGGTTATATGATAAACAGATAATAACCACATATTCCCTTACAGATTTAATAGTAAATGTAACTAAGTTCTTTATATACTTTTATTTTATTGGATTTGCATTTTATATTGTTCCATATACTAGTAATATAGGAACCCTAATTTTTAATATACTAAGTAGTTTATTAATAATAATAGTAGTAATAATAATTTCATATGCAATGATGGAATTTATATTGAGATATTTTTTATATCCAGCAATCCAAAATTTTAAGTATGTAAACTTTATATTGGGTTCAATAAGATTTATTGTTTTATTTTTTATGTTAGTATTAACACTTAGCTATTTAAATCTTTTATCTCCTGTTCTTCTCTACATGTTTATAATACTCTTTGGCGGAATAGTTATATCTATTTCAATTGCTATAGGCATAGCTTTATCAGATATATTAAAAGAAAGATTTAGAGATATAATAAAATGAACTATAAAGAAAAAATTATTATAATTAGTAATAGTTTAGTTGGGGGAATGTTAAATAGTTTATTCTTTGTTTATCCATATTATTTTAATTTTTCATCTAATGTATATTATTCTTTAATTTCCATATCTTATATAGGATCGATAATAAGTTCAGCAATATTTGGAAATATTAAAATAAATGAAAAAAACTATATTAATATTGCAGTAATTGGTGTAATAGGACCTCTTTTATCTTCTATACTGTTAGTTTATCCAAATGTTTATTTATTAATATTATCATTCTTATTGTTTAATATTACATACTCATCTACATACTTTTCTTTTTTATTATATTATAAAGATGTAGGTTTAAACTTTCATTTTAATATTTATTGGACTTTTGGAGAAATAATACCACAAATTTCTCTTCTTTTTCTTTCTTTAATCTATAACATATATATTGTTTCTATTTTGTTATTATTATCTACAATATTTATTATATATAGGAGATTATATTTATTCTTGTTTTCATCAGAATATGAATTAAATTTATTGAATAGAATTGATAAAATATTTTCAGTTGCAGAAAATAATATAGATAAATTTGGAGCTGTATATCCAATATTTGAAGGTTTAGTATTCCCATTGAATATAAAAAAGTTAAGAATTGGATATCTAGAATTGTATAATCTATTTGTTTTGGTTGGATTTTCATTAGTTTGGACAGCTTTGGTTTATTCTGTAAATATGTTTTCTTTATCTACAATTTTTCCATTTTTATTATTTATAAATGGGTTATATACTTCAATCTTATATAAGATATATAAAAGGGAAACTAATTTTAGAAATATAAAAATCGGAATACTTTCTAGATTTTTAATAGGTATTATAATATTATTATCTCTAATATTGTCTTTATCAAAAATATACAATGCTATGGTACTATTAGTATTATTTATACTAGCTGCATTTTCATGGACAATGTTTCAATATTTCTTTGATAATTATATAATATTAAATTATCCACAGAGATTTGGAAATATATACTTATTTAGAAATCTTGGTGGTACAATAGGATCATTATTACTCTATTATATTTCAGTTCAATATGGTTTATTTTTATCATTCATTATTTTAGGTATCTCTTTCTTTTTCTTAAATTATGCTTTAAAGAATTATAATTAATAATATTTTATGGATATAAAGCTAAGAAAAATATCTGAAAATATATATGAAATACCCCAAGAAAAAGGAATGAATGTTCCGGTTAGAGTATATGCAAATGACAAGTTAATAGAAAAGATGAAAGAAGATAAAACATTAATACAAGGAAAGAATGTCGCTAGTTTGCCAGGAATACAAAAATATTCTATTGTAATGCCAGATGGACATGAAGGTTATGGATTTCCAGTTGGTGGAGTTGCAGCATTTGATATAAATGAAGGGATAATCTCTCCAGGTGGAATAGGATATGATATAAATTGCGGAGTAAGATTACTAAGAACAAATTTAAAATATGAAGAGATAAAACCAAAATTAAAAGAAATTGTGAATGAAATATTTAGAAATGTACCTGCAGGAGTTGGAGAAACCGGAAAAGTTGTTTTATCTGCCGGACAATTTAAAGATGCAGTAGAAGAGGGTTTAGAATGGAGTTATAGAGAAGGTTATGCATGGAAAGAGGATTTGGAACATGTAGAATCTTATGGTAGATTAAAAGATGCTTCAATAGAACATATATCAGATTTATCAATTAGGAGAGGAATGGATCAATTAGGAACTATAGGGTCTGGAAACCATTTCATTGAAATACAAGTAGTTGATAAAATATTTGATAAGGATATAGCAAACAAATTGGGAATATTTGAAGAAGGACAAATAACAATATTAATTCATACAGGTTCTAGGGGTTTTGGACATCAAATTGCATCAGATTATATAGATTTAGGATTGAAAAAATATAGGGAAGAAATAAATAAATTACCAGATAAAGAATTGGTATATTTACCCTTTCAATCTGATGACGGAAATAATTATTGGAAATCAATGAGTGCTGCAGCAAATTTTGCATGGAATAATAGACAAATAATAACATATTTTATTAGAAAATCATTCCAAAAAGTATACAATCATTCAATAGAAGATATTGGATTAAATATTGTATATGATGTTGCTCATAATATTGCAAAAATTGAAGAATATAAAGTTGATGATAAAAGGAAAAAATTAATTGTTCATAGAAAAGGTGCTACTAGAGCATTTCCATCAGGTTCGGAAGAATTGGTTGAGGATTATAGAAAAATTGGACAACCAGTATTAATCCCAGGTTCAATGGGAACAGCATCATATGTATTGATAGGATCTGAAAAATCCATGGAATTATCTTTTGGATCTTCTGCGCATGGTGCTGGAAGAAATATGTCGAGAGCTGCTGCGAAAAGGTCATTTAATTATAATGAAATAATTAAAAATTTAGAAGAAAGAGGAATTTATGTAAAATCTACAACAAAAGAAGGTGTAGTTGAAGAGGTACCTGAAGCCTATAAAAATGTTGATGAAGTTGTAAAAGTAACTGATGAATTGGGTATTTCTAAAATTGTTGTAAGATTAAGACCAATAGCAGTTATAAAAGGTTAAACTTTAATTAATATTTTGCAATAATTTTTTATGAAAATATTTGTATTAGATTTTGATCATGATAAAGAAAAAATTTATATTTATGGAAGAGATGAAAATGGAAAAAAAGTAAGAATAGAATATGATCAACCATTTTATGTATATATAATATTAAAAGATGAAAAATATTTAGAAGAAATAAAAAATAAATTGAAAGATGAAAAATATATAAAAAATCTTGAAATTCTAAAGAAAAATTTTATAGGAAAAGAATATAATGTAATAAAAGTTTATTTGAATCAAGATGATTATGATAAAATAAAAAATTTTGCTGATAAGTTAAAAGAAGAAGGAAAAATAATTGGAAAAAAAGAAGGTGATATTAATATAATAAAAAAGTTTCAAATAGATAATGATATATATCCATTATATACATATGATTTGGAATTAGAATTAATAAAAAAAGGAGATAATATAGATTATTACAAATTAAAGAAAAATAATGGAGTTGTTGAAAATAAATATAGGTTGAAGGTTATATCCTTTGATATAGAAACTGCTTCTAATAAATCCATAATATCACCAGAAAAAGCAAATATATATATTATTTCAATATACGATGGAGAAAAATATTATTCAATTTTTTGGGGAGGAGAAT
The DNA here is from genome assembly GCA_046536775.1 of Candidatus Nanopusillus sp. Lineage (GTDB taxonomy): Archaea > Nanobdellota > Nanobdellia > Nanobdellales > Nanobdellaceae > Nanobdella. The sequence goes on from JAWDMD010000002.1 coordinate 7,253, forward strand.
CAAATGAAGGGATGAAAGTAAATAACGAATTGGAATTATTAAAAAAATTTAATGAGATAATTAAAAGTTTAGATCCGGATGTAATTGTTGGATATAATTCAAATAATTTTGATTTATATTTTTTGTATGAAAAAGCAAAAATGTTGGGATTTAATTTTGATTTTGGATGGGATGGAAAAGGAATAATATATACTAAAAAAAGGGAGGAAGATAAAAAATATAGGATAGTTGGAATACAAAATGTTGATTTATATGATATTGTCACAACGATATTTGCTCCTCAACTAAATTCTGAAACATATTCTTTAGATGAAATTGCTATGGAAATATTGGGAGAGGGAAAATTAGATATGAATTTAAATAAAATGTCAGATATAATTTATAATAAAAAAGATTTTAGTTACTTAATAAAATATAATAGAAAAGATGTAGAATTAACCTATAGACTATATAAACATTTTGAAGGAATTTTATTAGAGTTAGCAAGATTGGTTGGAATTACATTATACGAGTTATCTGGAAGTACATATGGAATCCTTGTAGAAAATTATCTAATAAAAAGGGCAAAAGAATTTAATGAAATAATACCAAATAGACCAGATCCGAATGAGGTAGAGAATAGAAAAAGGAAAACATATACTGGTGCTATTGTATTAGAACCAAAACCTGGTTTGTATAAAAATATTGCGGTTTTTGATTTTAGATCTTTATATCCATCAATAGTAATTAAATATAATATTTCTCCCGATACATTGAAATGTGAACATGAAGAATGCATGAAAGATAAGATAATTATTGAAACTAGTTTCGGAAAATCTGAGGTATGGTTCTGTAAAAAGAAAAAAGGTTTTATATCTGCAGTATTAGAAAAGGTATTTGAAGAAAGAGCAAATTTAAAGAGAGATTTAAAAAGTTTAGATAAAAATTCTGAGGAATATAAAATAATTGATAGTAGGCAGACAGCATTAAAATATATAATAAATTCTACATATGGTTATTTGGGTTTTCCAAATTCTAGATGGTACTGTTTAGAATGCGCGGCTTCAGTAACTGCTTTAGGAAGAAAGCACATATTAGAAGTAAAAGATTTTATTGAAAAAAATGGATATAAAATTTTATATGGAGATACAGATTCTATATTTGTTATTGTAGACAATAAAGAAAATGCTCTAAATTTATTAAACAAAGTAAATAATATTTTGCCAAAACCATTGGAAATGGAATTTGAAGATTATTATATATCTGGAATATTTGTGGAAAAAAGATCTGGAGAAGGTGGCGCTAGAAAAAAATATGCATTACTATCTGAAAATAAGAATATTAAATTAAGAGGTTTTGAGGTTGTTAGAAGAGATTGGTCAGAAATTGCTGGGGAAGTTCAAGAAAAGGTGATTAGGTTAGCTCTAGAAGGAAAAATAAAAGAGATAAATGATTATTTATCAGAAGTTATTAAAAATATAAGAAATCATGTTTATCCTAAAGAGAAATTTATACTAAAGGAACAATTAAGAAAAGATCCATCAGAATATGAAGTTACGGCTCCACATATTATAGCAGCAAAGAAATATAAAGAAAGAGGTTATGATGTTAGAAGAGGGTTCATAGTTGAATATATAATAACAAAAGGTGGTGAAAAAATTTCTGACAAAGTCAGAATATTAGATGAGGTTAAAGATAATGAATATGATCCAGAATATTATATATATAAACAGGCTTTGCCAGCTATAGAACCGATATTAAAAGCATTAAATATATCTGTAGAAAATATAGGAAAAGCTCAAAAAGATATATTATCATTTTTTAAAAATGGATGAAATAAATGAATATGAGAAAATAATAGAAGATTTAGAAAATAAAATTAAAGATTTAAAAGAGGAATTGGAAAAAAATAAGAAAATGAAAGATGAAATTTATGATAAATATTTAAAATTAAAAAATACATTCGATAAGAATAATGAATATAATAAATTATTGGATGAATTAAAGATAATTCTAATGGAAATAAACTTAAAATTTAAAGATATAGATGATATTAAAAAAAAGGTATATAATTTAGAATTAAAATATGATATGATAAAGAAAGAAATTGACGACATAAGAAAAGAATTATTAAAAAATATTTGGTAAGTTTAATAAAATTTATTATAAATAATTAGTTTATGGATTTAAATAAAGATGTAGATCTAATCGATGAGTTTTTCTCGTATGTAAAAAATTTTAATAATAGAATATTCGAAATAAAAAGAAGTTTGAATAATTTTGTAAATAGAGAAGAATTTAATAATCAATTAAAAGCTTTGAAAGAAGAATTAGAAAATGTAGAAAAAATATTAGATAATTATAAAGAAATATTAAATGAAGATTTACTCAATAAAGTAAGATATTTAAATGATTTAAAATTAAAAATAGATGTATTAGAAAACAATCAGAAAAACTTTATTGATTATTCTACTATAGTAAACATAAAATCAAAAATAAATAAATTAGAACTTGATATAAATTCTCTAAGTAATAAAATAACAAAATATGAAGATGCTATAAATAGTATAAAAGAATTAAGTAATAAAATAAAAGATTCGACAGATAGATTAAGTAAAATAGAAGATTCATATACAAATATTAATGATTTTAATGATCTGAAAGAAAAAGTGGCTAATTTAACGAATTTAGTATCTAAGACAATAGACAATTTATCTAAAGATTTATTACAATATAATAAAATATCTGAAATGATAAATGAGATAAAAGAAAAAGATCTATATAATATTAATAGTAAATTGGAAGAGATAGAAAAGAAACATGAAGAAAAATATTCTGAAATTAGTAATAAAATAAGCAATATGAACTATCTATTGCAATTAACAAATGATGATATTAAAAATATAAAACAATTTAAAACTTATGAAGAATTATATAACAAATATATAAACTTCGAAAATAGATTAAATAGCATATATGCATTATTTGAGGAATTAAATAATCTGGTTGTAGATTTAAGATCTAAAGTAAATGAAATGGACAAAATTGAAGAAATTAATGAAAAATATAATAAATTGGAAGAAAGTTTAAACAATATTAGGGAAGAAATAAGAAATGTAAAAACAGAATTGTACGATTCTAAAGATATACTAGAATCTGTATTATCCGATTATGAAAATTTAATGAATAAAGTAAAGAAAATAGAGAACTTTATTGATTTAGCTAACCTTGAGTATATAATAAATGAAGTAGAAAAAATAAAAATAATGGAAAATGATATAGAAAATATAAAGAGATTATTATTATCTAAAAATATAAAAGAAGAAGAGGAATATAAGTACTAATAGACTTTTTTAATTTTATCTATTATATCTGCAAGCCTACTTATTATATCATATAATTTTATTAGTTTTTCTTTTTCTATATTTTTATGATCTAATCCTTTTTCTATATCTAAATAATCAAATACTTTATCAGATTTAACAATATATAATTCATCAAAGAAATTTCTTCCTTCCAATTCTTTTAATATTGATATAAATTTTAACGATTCATTAAGATTGTTTAAATCTATTTCTTTTTTTAATACTAAAGTTATTTTTCCACTCTCCCCCTTTTCTAATTTTTTAATTTTATTATCAAGTTGTAATAATTTCCTTCTTTTAGCATATTCTGGGGATGGTATTATTAATGGCATAATAAATATTAATATATGGAAATTTAAAAATCAGCAGTTACTCCTCTCATCATTAATTCAGATTGTGTCCACGTCATCATAATATTTATTTATAAGAATTGTATTTTTTATTTTTTATATGAATGAAATGCTTCCTTTATTGGTATTTGATATAATAATATTGGCATATTCTTCATACCAGGATATAAAATATAAATCTGTAGATGATATAATAATATATATTTTATTGATATTTAATGTATTCTATTTTTTATATTTAATTGTCCAAAATATTTATCCAGGAAATTTTATATTTTCATATTATATTCTCTTATTTTTCACTTTATTATATCTATTTAGGTTGCTGGCCATTGGAGATCTATTTATTTTCTTTTCAATATTCTTTCTATTATCCTTCTTTTCTCTATATAAGATGTTATTATTTTTATTTTATTTAGTATTATTTGGATTTATATTCCACAATATAGAGGCTATTAAGGCATATAAAGAAAATAGAAAAAGATATTATATTTTCATTTTTAATATTATCTCAATATTGGTTTCTATATATTTTATCAACCTTTTTGTTTTATATTTTGATATTTATTATCTATTAATTTCTCTAATTTTCATATATATTCCATATTTTCTATTTAGATATATATCAAAGGATTTAGAGGAAAAATTAACGTTTATGAGAAATGTAAATGAATTGGTTGAAGGAGATTGGATAGAAGATGGAATAGAAATTAATAGTATAAAGAAAGAAGATAAAGAAATATTAGTTAAATATTTCGATATTTATGAAAATGAGAATAAATACGTATTAAAATTTAAGAATAATAATAAATTAATAAATTCTCTTATTATCTTAATAATCTCAGTTTTACCATTAATATTTTATTTTTTAAATGAAATTTTCTTTTATTATTCTATGCCATTTATCATAATATTTTATCATATATTTCAAAATAAACTGTTTATTGGAAGATTTGGTCTTTCAAAAGAAGAAATTAATATATTAAAGAAATTGGGAGAATATAATGATATAAAAGTAAAAGTAAAAGAAGGAGCACCATTTATTCCTCCAATATTCCTTTCTTTCATATTCTTACTAATATGAAATATGAAATAATAGATAAGAAAATAATAAAAATTAAGATAGAGGATGAAGTGGATTTATTATATTTGTATAAAATAGTTAATGTAGGTGATATTATAGAAGGATATGATTATAGAACATTAAAATTTGAGAATGAGAAAGAAAAGAAAAAAATAAAAATAAAAATAGAGATTGAGAATATAAAATTTTCTGAATATAAGGATTCATTGAGGATCTCTGGAAAAATAATTGATTCAAATGATAAAGATTCTATTGGACACTATCATACATTTGATATAAGAATATCTACAGAATTTACATTATATAAAAAAGAAGAAATAAAAAAATATGAAGAAAAAATATTAGAGAAATCTTCTAGAAAAAAAGAAGATATTTTTGTAATATCAATAGATAATAATGATATAGCTCTAGGCATAATAAATAATGGGATAAAAATTATAAAGGAAGAATACTATAAGATAAATAAGGGAGATCTGGAAGAAAAAACAAAGTTATATAAAATATTTTCAGAATTTTTAGATACAATAAGGGATTATGATATTAAATTTCTATGTATAATTGGTCCATTATTTTATCCTGAAGAATTTTATGATTATATAAAGGACAAATTAAATATAAAAAATATAAAAATATATAAGGTATCTAATGGAGGTGTAAATGGTATATATGAATTTGTTAGGAGAACAGAATATTATGAAACATTAAAAAATTTAGAAATTTTAGAAATAAATAAATTAATTGAAGAAGTATTATATTTAATGCAAAAAAATATGGTAGTATTTGGATACGATGAAGTATACAATAATGCAATGTATAATAATATAGAATATGTTTTAATATCTGAAGAATGTTTTAAAAAAATGAAAGAAGAAAACAATATTGATAAAATTATAAATTTATTTAATATTCTGGATAGAATAGATGCAGAAATATATTTTGTAAATAATAATGCCAATAATTTTGAATTAATTGATAGATTTTGTATTGTTGGAAAATTAAGGTATAAATTATAAATATTAAGGAATATTTTATTAAAATATGAAAAAATTGCAAACGACAGGTTTAGGTATATTCTTTATATTATTGGGTATGGTAATTTTTGTATATTGGATAATTCTCCCATATCAGTATAGACAATCTTTAATACAACAATTAATTAATGGAACTAATATGACATTATATTTTCCTTCAAATTCTTCAAATATAAGTACTAGTAATCAAATCTTTCAAAATATACAATTATCAAAAAGCCAGAATTATTATTATATAGCAAGTAATTATACAATAGGAAGTTATACTCCAGTATATTATATTAATTTGGGAACTTTAAATTTTGAAACAAACATATTTTATGGAACAGTTAGTAAAAGCTTATATTTCTATTATTCTGACAATTATAATGGAATAAATATTACTGCATATTCTACATGTAATGATGGGAACTTTGATATATATGTAAATAATTATGAATTATATTCTGGATGTCAAAATGGTGAAATAAGCATTTTCGTTTCTCCAAATTATTTAAATAATGGAGATAACGAATTAAAAATAGTATTTTCCCCATCTAGTATAATATTCGGTGGGAATGGAATATTGAATAACATAAATATAAATTATCTAGAGTTTTCATCATTAAATTTTAACTATTATTATATATCTGGAGATGTATATATGTTCTATGATTTTTGTCCATATTCTCCTCAAAATGTAGAATTGATTGTAAATGGGTTATCAATTCCACTATCTTCATGTTCTAACTTATTTTATCTAACCCCATATTTAAATGTTGGAGAGAATACAATTAGTCTGATCTCATCTTATCCAGTTAATATAAATAATTTATATATAGAATCAAAGAGCAATATATTTTATATAGCATTTCCAAATAATTTAACAAATTATATATTGGATATTGTAGTCAGTCAAGGCTCTGGAGAAGTTATAATAAATAATAATTGTATATATGATATAAGTTCATCTGTTGGAGCTTATGCAATAAATATATATAATTGTTTATTGCCAGAAAATCTGTTAGAAATAAAAACAGACAGTTATCTTAAGATAGATTATTTACAGATATCTTAAAAATTTATAAATAAAGAAATTTATGATTCATCATATGAAGAAAAGGGGAGCTAGAAGATCCAGTGGTGGATTAGTTTTTTTATTAATTTTAATAATTTTGGCAATGGCGATTTATCTATATTATAATCAGATTCTTGGATATTTAGAAAATAATCAAATGTTCCAAACTATCGAAAATATTACAATGCAATTTATCAATGAAAGTCAACAAGCTTTTAATATTATTCAAAATTCCTTAAATGGAAATATTAGTATAAATAATTTATATACATCTAATAATCAAAATAATACAAATACTTTAAGTAATGTAGGTCAAAATTCTTCAAGTATAACTAGCTCAACTCAGACTTATATTGGTGGTGGTAGTAGTTCTAATGGTAGACATCTTATTCGTTAATTGTAGCATAAATTATAGCATATTATATATAACTTTAATACAATGCTTATAAATATCTAAAAACTTTATTTTGTATATAGGTGATAAGCAACCAAACATTTATATTATAATCAGATTCTTGGATATTTAGAAAATAATCAAATGTTCCAAACTATCGAAAATATTACAATGCAATTTATCAATGAAAGTCAACAAGCTTTTAATATTATTCAAAATTCCTTAAATGGAAATATTAGTATAAATAATTTATATACATCTAATAATCAAAATAATACAAATACTTAAAGTTAATATCATGATAAAATTTTTAATTAATAAAGTAAATATATATTTAATGAAAGCTGGAAGATTTGTGTATTTGCTACCAATATTATTTACAGGTACTACTTTGTTTTATTTTTCTACATGTCCAATTGGTAATATTGGCTCTGGAAATTTGGGATTTTTAAATGGTGGAAATTCCAATTTATATCAACCTTCATGGGCATTAAATCAACCTGGAAATGTATATTTATATATCCAGGCTCCCTCCTCATTAAATTATAGCGAATCAAGCGGTTTAAATTATAACTTACCTCTTATTTATGTTAATAACATTTATACAATGTCAAATTCCCAGCTAGGAGTTTCATATTATGTTTATAGTTATGCCTTATCTTCTCCTTATTCAGGTAATTTTAATGCAGAACCGGCAGTTTATAATTCTTCTTCTAATCAACTTTCTCCTTCAAATTCTACCATTGGAAATCTTAAAGTTTCTCTGAGTTCCGGTCTTCAAGCAGTACCACCCCAAATACCAATAGTTGTAGAATATAATATATCAAATGTTGTTACTAATGTATTAATTCAATTACAATTAAATTATTCTAACAGTCAGATAACATTAAGTGAACCTGTGTATTATTCGTCATCCCCAATAACTCCATCATCTTCTAATGTTAATGTGAATGAAACCAATGGAAATATATATTTTTCAATAGCTTTCCAAGATTCTGTTGGATGCTTTAGTAATGTATATTCTAGTAATCAAGCTACTTTTAATATAAATGCTGAATTAAGTATTATTGGAGCAAATCAAATAAATATACCAAATGGGGAAGAGGGTTTCTCATGTAATCCAACACAAAATGTTCCAATGAATTCATCTACAATATCATGTAGCATAAATATACAGCAATTAGCAAAAAATAATCAAGAAATTCAAAATCTAATAAATTCAAATCTGGTACTACCTGCATATGTTCTAATGAATCTTTCATATAATTGCTATGAAGAAGATATATATAATATTCCAGTAACTGAAACTTAAAACTGTATATAAATTTAATAAGTATTTTTAATATATTTTAAAAAATGTATAAGAGAAAAGATTCTCCAAAGGTGAATGATTATGTTATATGTACTGTAAATAATATATCAGACGTAGATGTAAAGGTTAGTTTAGATGAATATGAGAATTTTAATGGAATAATTCCGATAGATGAATTATCAAATAGAAGAATTACAAATCCACGAATTTTGGTTAGAGAAGGTAAAAAGATTGTATGTTTAGTACTTGATGTAGATGTACAGAATAGATTGGTTACTTTATCGTTAAAGAGAGTTGATAAAAATAAACAAAAAGCGAAAATCTCAGAATATAAAAGAGAGATGGTTGCTTATAATATATTGAAAATAATGAGTGAAAAGGAAAATATAGATATGAGTAAATTGGAAAGGGATATAATATTTAAAATTGTTCCAGAAAACAAGCTTTATAGCGCATTTTTAGAAGCTTATATAAATGGAAAAGGTGTTTTAGATAAATATAAAATAAGTAAAAAATATTCTGATCTATTATATAAATATATAGTTGATTATCTAAATCCACCAAAATACGAGTTTACGTATATAATGCAGGCTTATTGTTTAGATGGAGATGGAATATATAAAATAAAGGAATTTCTTAAAAAGATAAAGGATCTAAATATAATGATAAAATATATGGGATCACCTACATATATGTTAAAATATGTTACTATAAGTCCATCTGATTTACAAAAAAAAGAAAAAGAAATGCTAGAATTGATAAATAAAGAAGCTAAAGATTATAATATAATTTATGAAATAAATAAATATGAAAGAGATTAGAAAATGTAAAAATTGTAAAATATATACATTTAAAGAAGTCTGTCCAATTTGCAGTAATAAGACATCTAGAATAATACCCCCCAAATTTTCTCCAGATGATAAATGGGGTGATTACAGGAGAAAAATGAAAAAAGAAATCTTATATAAAAATAATATATTATAATATATTATGGAATTCATAATTGATAAAGAAAAAATAAGAAATATGAATAATATAGTTTTTCTTTATTCAATAGGCGGAGGATTTGGAAATTTGTCAAAAATAGTTGGAAAAAAACTGATAGAAACTTATAAAGGAAAAGTTGTTGGAAGAATAATAACAGATTTCTTTCCTGATGTAGTTAAAATAGATAAAAAAGGATATATATCGGATAATATAAGTTATAAATTATATTCTGTTCCAATTGGTAACTATAATTTTCTAGTATTATATGGGGATTTCCAGATAATGATCCTAGAAGATCCGGGATTATCTTTATACTTTAGATATAAATTCATGAATAAACTATTTAGAATAATAAATAAATTTAATTTATTGGAATTAAGTATAATTGGTGGAATAGGTTCACATCAATTAGAACCGGAAAATCCAAATTACCTGTTTTCATTAAATAAATACTATGATATAAATAAAATAAAGGAAAAATTGGGAGAACCAGAATTATATAAATCAAATACTGTTGTTGGAATGAGTGGATTATTTTTATATTATTCTCAACTATTTAAAAAACCAGCTTATTTATTGTTAGTTGAAACATATTTATCAAATCAAATCAATGGATATTTTGGTGCTTCAAAGGCATTAGAAATATTGGGTAAGTTATATGGATTTCAAGTTGATACGACTGATCTAAAGGAAAAAGGCAAGAAACTAAAAGAAAGACTAGAAAAAGATCTAAATATGATTAAGAAGTTAGAAGAAGAAAATAAGAAAAGAGAAAAAAGTTCAGGATACTATTACGGATAGAAATTTTATTTTATTTTTAAATTTGTTAGCGATTGATTATCTGGTCCTTTAGAATCTTTTTTAACTTGTGCAAGATATATATTTAATAATGCAGATACTTTCATATTTATAGCTTGAGGTATTTGATTTAATAATAGATTAATCTTTTCTTTGTTATATTTTATTTCATTGTCTTTTGTTATAATTTTCATTTCTTTTATATCTTCTATATCAATTCTTGATGGTGTATAAAATAGGATAAAATCTACTAATGAATCGAAATCTTTGAAATCTGCATATATTTCTAAATAAGAAGACCATCCATTCATAGTTTTTCCATCTGGGGTTTTTATATCTTTTGTTATAGGATCGACAATTTTTTTATCTATTATTTGGAAATTTTTGAATTTTGATACGGCCTCAAATGTTTTATTTAAAAATTCTATTAATTTATCCTTATCATTAGAAAATGCTTCAAAATATAGTTTTGACTTCATCTTATTGCAGTTGATAGCTCTAACTTTTTGTGTCTACCCTTTATTTCCCAAATAGTTTGTTTTTTGCATACATTGCATTCTAATCTTATATCAGCCCCTTTAGATGATTTTATATTACCCCTCTTTCTTTGTGATAAAGGTTTCTTACTATATTTTCCTTTATTTCCTATTCCCTTTTTTCCTTCTCTTGCTCTTCTAGCACCCCAAACCAAACCAGTCCTAGCTTTTATATTTTTTACAATGATTACTTTATGTTCCGTGACTTTTCTACAATGTGGACAATATTTATTAACGGTTTTTGGTAATTTCATTAAAGATAATTATATTAAATAATTTTATAAGTTTAATTAACTATTTTTCCTATTCCAGTATTTTCTAATTTTTCAGCAAAGTTATTATTTAATATTATTATATCTCCAACTTTAAAAGGTCCATATATTTTTCCATTTGGGCCAACAATCTTTGGTAGTTGATTTTTAATAACAACAATATTCTTATCTATTTTATTTTGATATAATGAGACATTTATATTTATATCTGAAAAGAATTTGTTAATATCTATTTCTTCTCCATTAATAATCTTGTTTTGTATATTTTCTTTATATGATTTTAATATTTTTTTTACAAGAGAATATAATAATTTTTCTTCTTCTTCTAAAAAATCTTCTGATATTATATTTAGATCTTCTTTAACCTCTAATACCGTATTATTTATTATTTTACTAGTTCTTATATTAATTAATTCCGATAATGATTCTTTTAGTCTGTCCATTGTTGCAATAACCTCTCTATATTCTTTGCTATCAGATTTATATGCTTCTAATTGTTTTTTATATTTTTTTAATAGTTCAGATACTTTAACATAAAAATCTTTTTGTAAATTTAGTAATGTTTTTTTCTCTTTTTCTTTTTGTAAGTAGGTAATTATATCTGATATATCCATAATAGAATATTTTTAAATTAATTTTTAAAATAAAAGAAAGTATGGATTACATTCCTTTATATATAAAAAATTTATGTTTTAATTGTAATAAATTAATTTCTTCCTATAGACTTTCAAATGGTCTTCCTTGTGAAAATGATTTAGATGATAACGAAATATTAGAATTATTAAATATAAAGGATGAAAACACCTTTAGAGAGATTTTATACAAAAGATTATCTGAAAAGGGGAAATTAAGAGATTATTCAAATATTTATAATTTATATAAAGAAGTTAATAAATTTTCTGAATTCTTTAAAAAAATATTGAATTCTAATCCGTGGAAAGTACAAATAATGTGGTTTGAGAGATTATATAAAAATAATAGTTTTTCTATGATAGCACCAACAGGTGTTGGAAAATCAACATTTATTATAGTTTCATCTATTTACTTCTCTAGTGAATATAATAAAAAAATACTAATAATATCACCTACAAGATTGCTTGTAAAACAATTTAGTGATTTATTTGATAAATTTATAAATAGTCTAAATCTAAATATAAAGTTTATAGCATATTATGGTGGTAATAAAAAAGAAATTAAAGAAAAAATAAAGAATGAGGAATTTAATATATTAATTATTTCAAATCAATTCTTAACTAAAAATTTTGAAATATTAAAAGGTAAAAAATTCGATATTGCTTTTGTAGATGATGTAGATTCTTTTTTTAAAGGATCAAAAAATATCGAGAAACTGTTTATTTTAATTGGTTATAGTGAGGATGATATAAATGTTGCTAAAAAAGTAATAGATCTAAAATTGACTGGTAAATTAGACTTTAATAGTGATTTATATAAAAGATTTTTAGAAATTAAAAATAAAAACCATGGGATAGTTGTTTTATCTTCTGCTACTGGTAGTTTAAGGGGAAAAAGAGTCGGATTATATAGAGAATTGGCAAACTTTACTATTGGAACTGGAAGTTCAAAGATTAGAAATGTTGTAGATGTATATTATTTTCCCAAGAGAGATATAAAAGAGGAATTATTGGATCTTTTAAAAGAGTTAGAAGATGGCGCATTAATATTTGTTCCGAAAGAAAAAGGAATAGAATATATGAAAGAAGTTTACGATTATCTAATATCAAATAATATAAAAGTTGGTTTAATATATTCAAAAACAAAAACAAAAGAAATTGAGAGTATATTAAATGATTTTTATGAAAGAAAAATAAATTTCCTAATTAGTATTACAGATCCATATGGAGTATTAACTAGAGGAATTAATATGCCCGAAAGAATAAAATATGCAATATTCTTAGGAATACCAAAGATAAAAATAAATATTAAAAATCTTGAGAGAAATATAATGAATATAATTATTCTATCTAATTTAATTATACCATATATATCTGATATAGAAAAAAATAGAATAATGAAGACTCTTACAAGATTAAGAAAAAATATGAAAAAATTATCTGCAGGAGATCTAAAATTAATTTCTGATTTTTTAAATGAAAATAAGGTGAAGTTGGTCGGATATTTAAAATCCTTTACCGATGATATATTAACATTATATAATATTTTGAAAATTTATATTGATAGGACAGAAATATTGGATAAATTAAAGGAAAATCCAGATGTTTCTATAGAAATAGATACAAATAAAAATATATATCTAAATATTGTAGATCTTAAAACATATTTACAGGCTTCCGGAAGAACTTCTAGATTATACTCTGGAGGGATATCAAAAGGATTATCTATAGTTTTTGTAGATGATCAAAAATTATTAAAATCGCTTGATATGAAATTAAGATATTATTTACTTTAGTTTAACATTTATTTAACATATTTAATTAACATCTTAACACTATTTAATTAATGTTTATCTATTATTTAATATTCTATTAACAAAATGTTTTAATGTTTTAACGTCATTTAATACAACTTTAACAAAAAGTTAATATTTTATTAAACAAATATAAGTAGTTGGTTAATATCTTATATATGGATATATCGAATGATTATAATAAACTATTATGTAAAATAATCAGAAATAATCATAGAGGAATTGTTGTTTTATCTGGCAAAGATTATTTTGATACTCTATCTAAATTTTTAAAAATATATTATGAAAAAATTAAGAACTTTAAAGATAATATAAAGATTTTATATGTCTCTGAAGATTTTAATGGTGATTATTTATATAGATTTCAAAAATTAAAAGAAAAGATAGATTTTTTGGATATAGAAAAAATTAAATATAAAGATTCTAAAAAAATTTTGGGAAAGACATACGATATATTAATTTTAGATATGTATAAGTCTCTAACTCCAGATTATATAGGTAGAATTATTGAAACTTTATCTGGAATTGGTATAGCATTCTTCTTAATTAAAGATTTTGAACATTTTGAGGAAAATTATACAACTTTTCACGAGCATTTATTAACCCCTCCATATAAGCTAGAAGATGTAAAAAAATATTTTGAACATAGATTCAAAAATAAATTAATCCAATATGATAATATAATTATATATGACATAGAGAAGGGATTAATAAAGGGAATAAATGATGAATGTGTGTTAGAAGAAGCATACCCACCGGGAAGAAAAAAGATATTATTGTCAGATAATAGAAAGTTTTCAGATAGAATATATAAATTATGCTTAACTCAAGATCAGGCAAATGTTCTTTCTCTTTTAGAAAATTTATTAAATGATGAAAAATCAATATATCTAATTATTGCAGATAGAGGAAGGGGAAAGAGTGCCTCTCTTGGTTTAGCAATTGCCGGAATTTCCGAGATATTATTAAATAGTAAAAAGGTATATGATATTGGTATAACATCACCAGAATTTAATAATGTAGAAACGTTATTTGAATTCTTAAAGTTGGGATTAAATAGAAATAATATAAAATATAAAGAAATAAGTGAGAAAAAAATAGTAATAAACAATAAGATATACATTGAATATAGAAAACCATCTGAAATATTTAGAAAAAAATATGATATATTATTTGTTGATGAAGCTGCAGGTATTGGTATAAATATATTATTGGATTATATCAAAAAATATGATAAAATTATATTTTCATCTACAATTCATGGATATGAAGGAGCTGGTAGATCTTTTTCTGTCAAATTTTTAAAATATCTAAATTCTCTGAAAGATTTTAAGATATATAGATATAATATGGTTGAGCCAATTAGATATAATGAACAAGATCCAATTGAAAAATGGCTATATGATACACTATTATTAGATTCTGAATCTTCAGAAATTAATGAGAGTGATAAAGAGTTAATAAAAAATAAAGATGTAAGATTTTATAAAATACCAATGAAAGAATGGTTTTATAATGATGATCCAAAATTAAAGAATTTTGTTGGAATATATATATTAGCACATTATCAAAATAGACCGAATGATGTTGTAATGCTTGCTGATGCACCACATCATGATGCTTTTGTTTTAGAATTATCAAATGGAAAGATTGTAAATGGAATACATGTTGCATATGAAGGTGGCATAGATGATGATACAATCAATAAAATGTTAAAAGATTATAAACCAAAAGGAAATATAATACCAGATATAATAGTAAAACATTATAGAATAAAAGAATTTGCTAAATTAAAAGGATTAAGGGTTGTTAGAATTGCTACAATACCAGAAATTCAGGGGATGGGTTTGGGATCTGTATCATTGGATAAACTATGTAATTGGGCTAAAGAGAATAATTATGATTGGATAGGTTCTAGTTTTGGTATAACTTACGAATTATTGAATTTCTGGCAAAAAAATAATTTTGCATTAGTTCATTTATCTCCAGAAAAAAACAATGTTTCTGGAGAGTATTCTGGTATAGTAATAAAACCCCTAAACGAAGAATCAGAAAAAATAGTTAAAAAGTTAAATTATGAATTTAGGTGGAGATTAATAAATCAAATATCTGATGTATATTTTGATTTATCTCCAGAATTAATATTAAAAATGTTAGAGACTCCATATGCATTTAAACCACATTATAAATTAAATTTGACAGATAATCAGGTAGAAAGACTGGAAGGTTATTTATCCTCACCTATGACATATGAAGCTGCTGCAGATGTTGCAAAATTATTATATATCTATTATTTATTATATACAGAAAAGGATAAACCAAAAATAGATAAAGAAGAATTGTTGATAGGAAAATTTTTATTATCATGGAGTTTTGGGAAAATATCAAATTATTTTAAAATTGAGAAGTTTGGGGCTAGAAGGTTGATAAAGAAAGATATAAAAATAATATATAATTGGCTATTTAAGTGATTAACCAAATCCTCCAATTTCTTCTATTTCCAATTCTAGAAGTTTTTTAATTCTCATTTGATAAGAGGGTGGAAAGTTTTTTAGAATATCATCTGCAAACCCCATATATATTAATCTTTTAGCTTTCTTTTTATCTATACCTAAACTTTGTAAATAAAGTACCTTTTGATCATCAATTTTTTCAGTTTTTGCTTCATGATTATAATAATTTTTATTGTTGTAAATTTCCATTCTTGGTATAGATTCTGCTATTCCTTCACCTTCTATTAAAGAATCACATTTAGATATAACTTTTGAATTTTCAGAATTATTAAATATTTTTATATCTATTCTATTTACCGCCTTTCCATTTATTGATATAGATTTTGTTACAATGTATCCTTTTGAGTTTTTTCCGTTTACTAATATTCTTCCACCAGTATCTATTACCTGATTTTCATTTGCAATTGATATTGTATAAATCTCTCCCATAGAATTTTCTTCTAAAATTAATCCTGGATATAGCATTGTTACTTCGCTTCCAAATTCAGCAGATATCCATTTAATTTTAGCATTTTTATATACTCTTGCTCTTTTTGTTACTAGATTATATATATTCCTCGACCAGTTTTGTATTGTAGCATAAGTAACTTCTGAATTTTCTTTTGCAAAAACTTCTACTACCGCAGCATGTAACGAAGATATATTATATATTGGAGCTGTACATCCTTCTATATAAGTTACCCTAGAATTTTTATCTGCTATTATTAATGTTCTTTCAAATTGTCCCAGATTTTCTGTTCCTATCCAAAAATATGCCTGTAACGGAAAATCTACCTTAACATTTTCTGGTACATAAATAAATACACCACCACTCCATACTGCTGTGTTTAATGCTGCAAATTTATTATCCCCAAAAGAGATAACTTTTCCGAAATATTCCTTTACAATTTCTGGATAATCTCTCACTGCCTGGGATAAAGGCATAAAAACAATACCTTCTTGATCTAGATATTTTTTTATTTCCTTATATACTGAAGAAGAATCATGTTGATATAATAATCCTGATAAAAACTCTCTTTCAAATTCTTTTTTTAATCCCAATTTTTCTATTCTATTCTTTATATCATCTGGTAGATCTTCCCAGCTCTTTGGTTTATTTTCTTTAATTATACTTCTATAGTATATCATATTATCAAAGTCAATATTATTTATTTCAGGTCCAAAATTTGGTAAATCTAATTTATTAAAATAGTTTAATCCTCTTAATCTTATATCTGTCATCCAATCGGGTTCATTTAATATTTCAGATATTTTTTTGATTTTTTCTTCATCCAAAGGACCTCTTATAGTTATTTCTTGCATATTATCTATATATACATTATATTTTTAAATTCATAACATTGTTATAAAATTTAAACAAAATTTATATAATATTATTTACAAGTAAAATAAATACGCCCCTGTCGTCTAGTCTGGTCTAGGATATAGGGTTTTCGTCCCTATGACCCGGGTTCAAATCCCGGCGGGGGCAAAAATTAACATTATTGATTAGCAAATTCCTATAAATAAGAAGAGTGTTTAATAAGGTATGAAAGGTCAAGGAGGATCTGGTTTTTCAGCAATGGTATTATTTATAGCAGCAGCATTGACAGCAGCAATAGCAGCATTAGTAATCATTGGAGCAACAACTAGTGCACAAGGACATGCAGCAGCTGCAGCACAACAAACAGTACAAACATCTGGTACAACTGTAGAAGTTGTAAGGGTAGAAGGTATAAACGTTAATACAACAGCACAAACAGTACAAGAGTTCTTAGTATATACAAGATTAGCACCAGGATCACAGCCAATATTATTCAATCAAACAGCAGTAATATTCTATTCTCCAGCTGGTAGAGAAATATTTGCATATGGAGGGGCTGTAGCAAATTCTTCATTAGTAACAGGATATACAGGATATTATTATATTGATCAACATGATTCAGTAGATAATTCAGGATTATTATACAATGGAGTATTAGGACCAAATGATTTAGCAGCATTATTAGTATATGCTAATGTATCATTAGCAACATCACAAACATGGGAGTTCTCTATAATACCACCAAATGGACAACCATATGATTTATCTGGTGTAACACCGGCAGCAATGATATATCCAACAGTAATATTATATGGCTAAAATGAAAGGACAAGCCTTTCAATCACTTTTTTTATTTATATTTTTGGTTGCATTAGCTGCAATAAGTACATATATAATTGTTGATGTTTATTTAAAAAGTGCTGGATATTCAATTACAAAATTGCAATTAAATCAACAACAATCTGCAGTACCACAATTTACAATTCATGATATTGAATATTCTGAATTTGGAAGTGTAGCAACAATTTCATTTACATTATATAATTTGGGACCAACAAATATACCATTAAATGGATGGTTTATTGACTTTACAACCCCAGATGGTGATGTAGTATGTACAACTCCAGTATTTGAAAGTGTAGCTGATGCTGCAAATATTGGTATATCAGAATCTGTATATGATGCAACATATAATGAAACATTAAGTTATGGACAAGCGATACCAGGAAATTCAATAGCAAATGTTAATTTAACAATTATTGGAGGACCATGTTTAAATTCAACAATAAACTATTCTGTAAGTAATTTACAAATGGGATTTAGAGTAATAATCCCACCAACTCAATATTATGATATAATGCAGTGTTCTGTAAATCCAGATACAGGTTATTCTTCATGTAGTACTTTAGGCTATCAATCATATCAATAGATTTTTGATCTTTAAAATTTTATTTTTAAATAATTCTTAATGTTATGTAAGCATTTTCCAAAGTGTGGCGGTTGTCAAATTCAAAATTTATATTATAATGAACAAATAGAATATAAAATAAAGAAATTTATTGATATATTTAAGAGGGAACCAGATGAAGTTATAAAATCACCGAAAATAATTTATTATAGAAATAGAATGGATTATGCTGTTGGTCCTAATTATGAAGTGGGATTAAAGGAATATGGAAAATGGTATTCATATGTAAATGTTGAAGAATGTTTTTTACAATCTCAAGAATCAAATATAATAAGAAATAAATTTAGAGAATTTATAATAAACAAAAATTTAAAACCATGGGATACAAAAAAATATACAGGTTTTGTAAGATATATTGTAATAAGAGAAGGAAAACTTACAAATGAGAGAATGATAAACATAATAACTTATAAAACAGATAATTTTGAATATTATAAAAATATATTTTTAGAATTTTATAGTCAAATTAAAGATCATGTTAATTCATTTTATTGGTCAATAAATGATACAATTTCAGATGTTTCATATGGAAATATAAATTATTTATTATTTGGGGAAAAATATATTAAAGAAAAAGCCTTAGATAATTTTTATTATATTTCATCAAATAGTTTTTATCAGCCAAATAGCTATACAGCAGAAATATTATTAAAATATGTAAGAGAATTTACAAATCCAAATGAAAAAGATGTAATCTATGATTTATATTCTGGTTCTGGTTTTTATGCAATAGAAATTGGGAAATATTCTAATTATGTATATGCCGTAGATAATAATAATGGAAATTTTGAAATGTTTAATTTAAATAAAGAGATAAATAATATAAAAAGCGTGAGATTTTTATTATCTAATGTAGAAAATTTAGAAAAAATAAATGCAGATAAAATAATTATAGATCCGCCAAGGCCAGGAATAAATAAAAAAGTAATAAGAAAAATATTGGAATCTAATGCAAGGAAAATCATTTATGTTTCTTGTTATCCAGAAACACAAAAGAGAGATATAGATATTTTAATAAATAAAGGAAATTATAAATTGGAAAATATGATTTTGGTCGATCAATTTCCACATACATATCATATGGAGACAATTGCTTTATTAAATAAATAACTACCTTTTAGGTAAAATTTATAATGTTTAAAATCTTTTAATTCATTATGGTAAGGGCACAGTTTGGTTTGTCAACATTAATTATATTAATAGCAATAATAGTAACGGCAGCAGTAGCGGCTGGTGTAATAATATATACAGCAAGTTCTCTCCAATCAAAAGCACTACAAACAGGTGCACAAGCTGAGCAAAGAATAACAACAGGTATGCAAATTACACAAGTATTTGGATATCAATATGATCCATCAAGTGGCCAATTAAATAATTATTTACAGCAAATAACCGCTTTAGGACCGGTTGTATCATTAATGCCAGGTTCTAATCCAATTAATTTTGAATATGTAAGTACTTTAATTACAGATAGCAATGGAGATGTATATTCATATGCACCTTCACAATATGAGCCTACAGCAATATATGGTGTACTGCAAGGAGGAAGCTTTATAATAACAGGATTTATGTTTAATGATCAGGTAAATGTATTAAATGTAACAATAAACAATTCACAAGAATGTTCTGCACTAAATAATCTTACAAATCAATATATATACACAAACTTTACATATATAAATGGAACTTTAGTTTCATGTATAATAGGATTAAATTCTTCAATAATTGGATATCCATTGAGTATAAATCAAGTATTCCAAATATTGCAATCAATGAATGAAGCCGGAATTCAAAACCCATATGCAGTAATCGGGTTATCTGTGAGTCAGGAAAGTGTATATTTAACAACTGGAGAATTATATGAGATAATATATTATCTATCTAATGGATTATCAACAAACGAAAACTATAATATACAAATAACACCAGTAAATGGATATACATCTCAATATGGTGGAGCTATACCAGCAGTCTTATCCCAATCAGTAGTTTCTTTGGGAGGAAGTTAAAGATTTTAACTTTTTTAATTATCTTATAATTTATTGCCGCCGTAGCTCAGCTGGTAGAGCGGTGGACCTGTAATCCACAGGTCGTGGGTTCAAGCCCCACCGGCGGCATTTTTATATATTTTTTACAATTTAAGATTTAGATGAAAAGAGTATTATATAAAGATAAGGTATTTTTATCAGAAGATAAGATTTTATATTTCTATGAAGTTTTATATTTATTAGAAAAAAAAGAAATTGAAGTATATGATGAGAAAAATAATAAATTAGATATAGATTATTTTCTAGAAGATGAAAAAATTGAGTTATATTATGATGTATATAAGTATTTTAGAGAAAAAAATTATTATTTGGGTACGGGATTAAAATTTGGTGGTATATTTAGAATATACGAAGATATCGAAGAACATTCAAAATGGGTTGCTATTCCAATAAATATTAATGAAAAAATAGATATATATGATTTTTTAGCAAAAAATAGAGTTGCACATAGTACTAGAAAAAGAATTTTATATTGTGTAAAGGATAATAATAATTATAGGTTTTTAGAAATAAGATGGAAAAAATTGTAGTTAGAGAATTTAATAATAAATTTATTTTAAATAAGGAATTTTATGATAAAATAGGAAGAATTGGGAAAATGGATAAAGATCATATTATTTTAGAACCGGAAGAGTCTTTATATTGTATAAAAAAAGGATGGATAAAATTAGAAGGAATAAATAACTTTTTGGATTTTATTAAAAAATACGAAAATATTCTAAATATGAAGAAATTTTATGTATTCGAAGATTTAAGAAATAAAGGATATTATCTAGATATAGAAAATGACTCAATTATCCTATATACAGATTATAAAAAAGAAAAGATCTTATACTATGTTTATCCAATATATGAAAATGAATTCTTATATATTAAAGATATTTTAAATTTTATGAATTCAAAGAATCTAAATAAAATTTTATTGGCAATAATTGATATAGAAAATGATATAGTTTATTATGAAATAAATGAATTGTTTTTATAAAACTTTTTAACTATTTTTCTTAATGGAAAGAGACCATATAGATATTGGAGATGATTTGGATATATTGGTAAAGCATGACAGGAGGATAGAAAAGTTAAATAGGAATTTTGGTGATCTTTTGGGAAAAGGTTTACAATTATTTTCTTTAGGAGGTGGATTAACATATTATATATTATCTCAAATATTGACAGATTTTCATCTTAAAAGAGGATACTATTTGGTAAGAACCCCCTTTATTACAAATACATTATTATATCAGATTTCAGGTCATCTTTCATATTATAAACAAAATATGTACATATTTAATATAGAAGATGAAGAATTTGCAATTAAACCAATGAATTGTCCACATCATATATTAATTTTCACTAATTTATTAGAAAAATATAGAAAAATAAAATTACCTTTTAGAACATTTGAATTAGGTACTGTACATAGATATGAACCTTCAGGAAGTGTTTATGGATTATTAAGGGTGAGATCTTTTACACAAGATGATTCTCATGTATTTATTACTCCAAATTTATTGGAAAAGGAAATTGAAAAGTTAATGGATGAAATGATAATATTATATGAGAAAGTATTTAATATAAATTTAAAATCATCAGAATTTAAGGTAAGATTAAGTTTACATGATCCAAATAAGATGGATGAATATTCTGGTTCTAAAGAAGATTGGGAATATGTTGAAAATGTAATGAGAAATGTAATAAATAAATTATCAAACAAATATAATTTTTCTACTTATGAAGGAATTGGAGAAGCTGCATTTTATGGTCCAAAATATGATTTTACATTAAAAATTGGGGAAAAAGAATGGCAATTAGGTACTATACAATTAGATTTCAATTTACCAAAGAACTTTAAACTTATTGAATTAGTAAAGGATTATTTTGGAATAGATAATTTATATATAATTCATAGAGCCTATTTAGGATCTATAGAAAGATTTATTGGTGCATATTTAGAATCATTTAAGGGAAGATTACCATTTGTATTAACTCCAATTCAGGTTGCAATATTAGATATATTTACTGGAAATAAAGAAAAAGATAATAAAATAAAAGAATATGCAATGAAAATATATAATAATTTGAAAAATAAAGAGATTAGAGTTGTAAATATTGAAACTACGAAAACACAATTGAGTAATATGACAAGAATACTAGAATCAACATATAAACCATATATTATAATATATATTGGAGAAAAAGAAGTAAATGATAATATATATTCAATAAGATATTATAATATAAATAGTAAAAATATTGAGGAAAAGAAAATAAAAGAAGAAGAAGTATATAATTTAATTGAAGGATTTGAAAAGCCATTGGAAGAATTAAATAATAAGAAATATAGAATATTTGAAGATTTTAACTTTATATTTGAATGAAAAAGATTGATGAAGGTTGGCATTCTGAGATTTTTTTAACAGAAAATGGTACAATAATAAAAAAATTTAGGAATAAATTATATAAAAACTACGAAAAAGAAAAATATTTTTTAGATTTTTTAAGTAATTATGGTTTTGTTCCAAAAATAATCTCTTATAATGATAAAAATTTGGAAATAGAAATGGAATATATTGACGGGAAAAAATTTGAAGATTTAGACATAGAAGAAAAGAAAAAATATTTAGATAGTATTTTAGATATTTTATTTTTATTAGATAGATTAAAAATTGAAAAAGGAGAAATGGGAAGGCCTTATCAACATATAATTATTAAAGATAATAAAATTTATTTAATAGATTGGGAAAGAGCAAGATTAAAGGATAATCCCTCAAATATAACACAATTTATACAATATTTAATAAGTGATAAAATAATCAATATTAATCAGGATTTAATAAATTTATTAAGAGAATATAAAAAATTTTATTCTGAAGAAATATTTAATAAAATTAAAGAAAAAATTAAAAGTATATTAAATAATAGAGGATATTAAGCCTCCGTGGTGTAGTGGCAGCATACGGGACTGTCGATCCCGCGACCCGGGTTCAAATCCCGGCGGGGGCGTTTTTTAATAAAAATGATTAAAATTCATTCAATATATATCTCTTAGCAATTTCATTTGCAAATAACAATCTATCTTTATTATCTAAATTCTTTAGATATCCGTGGAAATTTCCAGCATTCCAAGTATCGCCTGCACCTGTTAATATCATTGGTTTAACTTTCTCAATTTTTATATATATCTCTGATGGTAAAGAATAAACAAAATCTGAAGAATGAATGTCTAGATGTTCTATATTTAATATTTTATATAATTTATTTGCTAGATCTAACAAATTTTCATAATTCAATTTAAGGAAGTTTCCTAAATATTCCAATTCATATTCATTTAAACTTAAAACCCAAATTTTATTTTCTTTCAATATTTTAATTAATTCATTTAAATTTTCAATATTTATTGAAGGATCACCTATATCCAAATAAATTTTAGCATCTCTATTTAAATTAATTATATATTTTAATAATTCATTGGATTTTTTATTATTATTCCAATTTCCAAAGAATATATATTTTGTTTTCTTTAATATTTTTTCATATTTTTCTATTTCATCAATTCCAATTTGAATACCTTTTGGATCTGTTACCATAATTCTATCATCATCTTCTAAACTAATAGTAATGGAAATATCTGTATATATTGGTAAAAATCTTATCTTTAATTTTCTATCTTTTATATATTGTCTAAATATTAATTCTGAAATTTTATTACATCCAGCTATTAATTTATTTTTAATTCCAATTTTACTTAATGCAATTGAAAAATTTGCAGCATTCCCTCCAATTTTTAATTTGATCTCCTGATTTATGTTCCCAGTATTTTTATTTATATCTATTCTCTTTGTAATTATATCTAAAAATAGATCTGGAAGGGATATTATTGAATTTTGTTTCATATATAATATAACTTATTAATCCAATATATACATTTGCTAATATTGCTGAAGCAATTGCTCCAGATAGTTTAAAGTTTGATATTAATATAATATCTGTAATTATTGAA
>JAWDMD010000003.1:0-27391 GCA_046536775.1 Candidatus Nanopusillus sp.
TATATTTTGTAAATAGTTCTGGAAATATGCTATATTCATGGTATGAAGGTCAATTTATTAATGGTAATACTTACTGTGATGTGTGGTGGTTGAATTTACCAAATGGAATACCTGCCAATAGTAATATAACAATATATATGTATATAGGAAATAGTAGTGCCAATTATTATCAACAATATTATCCTTATGTAGGAGAAGCTCCTTATTTATCATCAACATATGGGCAATATGATAATGGAAATTATGTATTTTTGTTATATAATAATGGAACATACCTATTCCCATTAAACAATATAGGAAGTGGAGGATCTGAAAGTCTTACAACTAATGCGCCATCACCATGGAATTATGCATTAAGCTTAAGCGTTAGTGGCGGAACTGCAAGTGCAAATACATGGACAACAAGTGGAATAAATACAACATCAAGCCCATCTTTTAATTTATCAAATTCATATATAGCACAAACATTAGTCTATATAACAGGATCTAGCCCTTTAATAGATCTATTAACTAATGTACAAAGTATAACTAATGGACAATTTTATGTATTTAGACTTGATGCTAGAGGAAATTATTATGATGGAATTGGATATTATCCTTCAGGTGCAACCGCTACTACATTCTTAAATTATACAAGTATTTCGTCTAGTACTGGAGTTTGGTATATGTTAACTGCAGTAGATAATAATGATTATTTATATTTATACAAAAATATAGTTAGTAGTTATAGTAGTTATAATTTAGCATATTACGGAAATCTTGAAGCAAGTGCAAAAGGTGAGGGATATACTGGTGGTGGAATTGCAGTAACTACAGATGGAGCTACTTCCACAGATTATTTCACAATGATTTTAGTAAGATCGTTACCACCAAACAGTGTAATGCCTTCTATTATCCTAAATCCAACAATTAAGTGGTATTCTGTTGTTTTAACAAACACTCAACCTATTCCAACTCCATCTCCATTTCAACAAGATATAGCAATATGTAATGGAAGTATAAATATTGGTAATAATTTTGCATATGTAAATAATGCAACATTATTTAATGAAGTAGATTCAAATGGACAAAATGTTTATTTTACAACAACCTGTAATAATAACCCAAACATATATTCATGGTATGAAGGACAATTAATTAATGGTAATACTTACTGTGATGTTTGGTGGGTTAATATACCTCAAGGAATTCCTGGTAATTCAAATGTAACTATTTATATGAACATAGGACCAAATAGCTCTAATTATTATTCACAATATTATCCATATGTTGGTGCTTCTCCTCAAGTAATTTCAGGATATGATAATGGTCAAGATGTATTTATAGCATATGGATATTTTAATAATACATTTGATGGTTGGAAAGGATATGTTTATGCAGGATCTTTTTCTCCTACAGCGACTTCAAATGGTACTGAAATGATGAATAATCAGGGAGGAGAAGATACTTATATTTTACCTCCAAATAATGGAAATATTCCAGAAAAGCCTTTAATTGTTGAGGAAGCTTGGTATTTTTATAATGATGGAGATTCAAATATAATAGCATTATTTGGAAATACAAATCAGCAAATTAGCGCTACTAGTGCTGGATCTGGTGGTTATGGTTATACATATGCATCCAATTTATCTACATTTGCACAATTTGAATATTTGATGGGTGATACATATCTATTATCTGCAGTAACAAATAGTTTATTAAATCAAACATCTTTCACAGATAGTTATAGTAGTACTATTTATTCATATTTAATAGTTAATTCTACATATGCAGAAACAGGATATTATATTTATAATTCTAATCAAGTATGGGCTCCCTTAACATTATTAAATACATATACTTATAATGTATATAATTCTAATAATATAAATAATGGAATCTCTGGATATACGTATTCCAATTTAAATTATAATCCATTTCAATATGGTACATTAGAAATAAGTGCAGGATCTGATCCTTCTTATCCTTCATATCAATATGTAGAATGGGCTGTTGCTAGAGCTTATCCACCAAATGGAGTAATGCCTTCAATTTATATTGGTTAAAAATATGAATAATAATAATTTTCTATGGTCCGGGTAGCCTAGCGGTAAGGCGTCGGGCTGTGGACCCGAAGATCGTGGGTTCAAATCCCACCCCGGACCCTAATGAGTTTCCCAACCAACAGTTTTTTCAAATCCTAAAATTTTCTTAATATAACTTTCTAACAATAATTTTTCTTTATTTGTTATTTTACATAAATTATGAGCCATTTTTAATCCTCTTGGATAAGATTTTTGATCATAAATAACCTCTTTTATTATTTCTTTAAACTTTTCTTTTTCAACTTTTTCCATTCCTTCTAATCTATATATATGATCATTATATCTTGCCCTGAAATATATTATATATATTTTTTTGTTACAAAATGAACAGTTTGGAATTTTAAAACCTAAAAATTCTTTTAATTGTTTTTCCCTAATATCTGTATAAAATATTTCTGATGGAAAAATTTTCATCAATGTTAATAAATCAGATCTGCCCGGCTTTATTATATCTAAATTTAATATTCTCTTTGCAACTGCCAGCAAATTCCCTTTATTTATTAAATATTCGAAATTTTCTAAAAATTCTTTTCTCCTATTTTCAATATTTTCATCATAAAAATTATCTGGAAATTTTGAATACAATATAGAATCTGATATTATTGATCCATCTATAAATAGATATCTATCAAAATATTTTCTTGCCAATTTATATTCTAAATTTTTTGATAATAGTTCTGAAATATCCTGAATGTCAAAGTTTTCATTATTGATTGATCTTATAAAAGATGTTTCAAAAAATTCTATATCCTCTATACTTTCATATATATCATCAGAAACAATTACTGCCCTTGAATATATATAACTATAAGGTCCAACAATTCCATTTACATGAGAAGAATCTATGAATCCATATTTTTTCTTTTCCTTTACTTCAACATTATCTAAATTTAATTTTTCGATATTAATTTTTTCTTCTTTATTAGTTTCTTCTTCTTTCTTTATTTGATTTATTTTTTGATTTACTTTTTCTAATAAATTTTTTGTTAACATAAAAATATTTTTATATTAAATTATATTAAATATGTATCCCGCTTAGACGAACCAATATGAAAAAGATGAATATTGGTAACGATGGGCGGGGGACACTTATGCCGCGGTGCCCGAGTGGTCCAAGGGGTATGGCTGGAGACCATATCCCCGAAAGGGGGCGTGGGTTCAAATCCCACCCGCGGCGGATTTAAATTAAACTATTTTTATCTGTAAGTAAATTATTAATTACGTAAATTTTTAGTTAAAATCATGCATTATAAGCAATCTATCTTAAAGATAATAAAGTAAAAT
This sequence comes from Candidatus Nanopusillus sp., assembly GCA_046536775.1. Lineage (GTDB taxonomy): Archaea > Nanobdellota > Nanobdellia > Nanobdellales > Nanobdellaceae > Nanobdella. The sequence goes on from JAWDMD010000003.1 coordinate 3,369, forward strand.
TTATAAATATTTACTACTACTATTATATGGTCATGACAACAATAAGATATATATTTCAAAAGGCTAGGAATCCTTTTCGTAAACCAATAGACGATAGATGGGGACAGTATCTTTCAAATGAAGATAGAAGAGAAATAGCAAGATATCTAGCAGATAATAGAGATATAATAGAACGATTCTATCATCTTATTAATAAGAAAAATATTGATAAAGAAAATGCTGAGAAGATATTAGATTTTATTGATGAATTTACACATTATAATGCGTCTAGTCTAGGTTTTCCTGTCACACACAAGTATATCGAAGGGCTAAAAAGGCTTGATGACTTAATAGAAGATATAAAAAAAGGATACTTTCCTTTCCAAAAATATAATGTAGCAAAACCCCAACCAAACAATCATTATATAGAACTTGCATTTGGCATAAATATAGATCCAAAAAACCAAAAAGAAACTTTAACTGAAATATTAGAAATAATAGGAGACATCTGGGCAAGAGGTTATCCTATATCTTATTATGGAAACACCTCCCCCATACAATATTATATAGAAATTAATAATAATCAAATTAATTTAAGATTTTTTATACATAGAGATATACCTTCAGAGATAGCGGGCTATCTACTTTACAGGCTAAATAATATTAGACAAAAAAATTTGATAGTACCTCCAAAAGGGAACCAATATTTTATTATTGGAAATGAACTGGGAATAGATCAAGATCCTAGTAAGGATAAATACACAGAGGAAATTCTTATAAGCTTCAAAACTCTCCAAAAAATTTATTAAATTAATAAAGCTTTTTTAGATTACTAAACACCATAAAAGAGTTTTTAAAAATCAGAAACAACTTTTTCATTATTTCAGATAAACAAAATTTTTAATTTCTTAAAAGATTATTAGAACTTATAACACCTTTTTCAATTAGATCTTTATCATCACTAATTAAAATTAAATTATATTTCTTAGCTAAATATAAATATACTGCATCATAATAAGATAAATTTTCTTTTATTGCTAAATCAAAAACCCCATAATTCAATCTTACTTCCTTTATATTAGATTTTTCAAACATATAATTAAATAATTCAATCATTTCTTTTATTTCATTATTGGAAACTTTCTTTATTTCCTTATACTTTCTTAAATAACCTCCAATCTCATAAAATATTAAACAGAAAAAATACTTTCTTCCATTAATTCATTTATAAAATTTAAGTCTTTTTTATAAAATCTCGAACTAATATTTATTAAAGTAGAAGTATCAATTACATATTTCATTTTAATTTTCTTCTCTAACTCCTCTTATTATTTTTATATTTTCTTCAGAAGCAGCACCTGTTTTTTTCATTAATTCTCCTAACCTTTTTATTGCTTCCGTTCTTTTCTCCTTTTCTCTTCTTTTAATTTCTTCTCTTGTTGCTTTCCATCCTTTAAGCATAAATTATAGATATGTTTTCATATTCATAAAAGCTTTTATAAAAGCTTATAATATATATTGCTTTGAGATATCTAAATTGTTTTATTAAAATCTTTGCCATAATTTTTATTTTTAATAATTTTATAGATTATATATATTTTATGACAGATCATTTTAAAGCAATATTTAAAACAGATCTTGATAGAAATCTTAATTTTACTGAAGAAACTATTGAAATTTTAGATAACAAAATTTCCATATATGATAATAAAAACAAAATATTGGAAATCGATAATGTAGAAAAATTAGATATAGAATACGGAATAAGTATATGTAAATTAGTTGCAATGGACAAAGATAAAAAAATATTTGAAGTCGCATATTTTACAAAGAAAAAGGCGGATAATATACAAAAAATTGTAGACGAATTTAATTTAAAGGTAAAAACAGAAATAATTGAAAAGGAAGAAGAAAAGAAAAGATCAAAGAAAGAAATATATGGGTTTTTAATGCAAATTATCAAAAAATATAAGAAAGAATTTACCTTAACTATTATTATCTTTATTATAGGTACTATAATAAATCTAATTCCACCTTATTTAACAGCTTTATTAATAAATAAAGTTCTTATATCAAAAACACCATCAATGGAAGTATTTCTTACAATAATTTTCTTAATGTTAATGTCCTATATTAGCCATAGACTTTTATTTACAATGGGAGATGTTTTATTAAACATCGCAGAAACAAAAATTACAAAAGAAATAAGAGAGTTATTAGCTGGGCATATAATTTTTAATGATATCTCTTTTATAGAGAAATATTCCCCTTCTAGATTAATAGCCAGATATCAATCTGATATAGAAGAAATAAACAGATTTCTTGTAGGAGATTTGACCTTTATAACTATAGATACTCTAATACTTATTGGAACCATTATTATACTTTTTCTATTGTTGCCTTTTTTAGCAATACCTGTAATAATTTCTGCAACAGTTATTTTTGTCTTTTTTATAATTTATGAAAAGAGAATAGAAACAATGAGTAAAAAAGCAAAAATAAAGTCAGTAGACGCTAGAACACAAGTGAATAATATTTTAAAGAATTTTTACACTATTAAACTATTCTCAAAAGAAAAAGAAGAATATGAAAAAACAAAAAACATAATAAACTCTTGGTATACAATAGATATTAAAGTAGATAAACTTATTTCAATGAGAGGTGAATTATTATTTCTTATAATAGATTTAACTACTGTTTTTATATGGTATATGGGTGGAATTTTTGTAATTAATAATCTAATTAAGCTAGGTATATTGGTTGCTTTTGTAACTTATATTTTATATATTTATGGCCCACTCCATACATATGAAGGATTTTTCAACGATCTTCCAGAAGCTTTGGTTTCTGCTGAAAGAATATTAGAATTATTAGAAGATAAACCAAAAATATTAAATAAAGAAAATGCTCTAAAACCAAATATGATTGATGAAATAAAATTTGTTAATGTTACTTTTGGATATGAACCTGGTTTTCCCGTATTAAAAAATATTTCTTTTACAATAAAACCAAAAGAAAAGGTTGCAATTGTTGGAAAAAATGGTGCGGGGAAAACAACAATCGTAAAATTATTATTAAGATTTTATGATGTAAATGATGGAGAAATATTAATTGGAAATACAAATATAAAAGATATAGATTTAAAATATCTTAAGGAAAGGATTTCTTATCTATCACAAGAACCAGAAATCTTTGATGATACTATCAGATATAATATATCTTATGGAAATCAAGATGCAAATGAAATAGAAATAATTAAAGTTTGTAAGATTGTAAATATACATGACGATATAATTAAATTACCTTTTGCATATGATACCCTGGCAGGAGAAGAAGGAACAAGATTATCTGGTGGACAAAAACAAAAAATAGCAATTGCAAGGAACATAATAAAAAACCCAAATATATTTATATTTGATGAATTAACATCAAATATTGATGCTAAAAGCAGAGAAAATATTTTTTCTGCTATATTAAATATCTCAAAAGATAAAACTTTAATATATATTTCACATAATTTATCAGAAATATTAAATATGGATAGAGTTATTGTTATAGAAGATGGAAAAATTGTAGAGGAAGGGAAACCTGATGATTTAATTAAGAAAAAAGGAAAGTTATACGAATTATTTAAGAATCAAATAGAAAATATGGAAAGAATTGAAAAAGTTAATGAAGAAGTAGAAATATTTAATTTAAATATAATAAAAGATAAAAACATAATAATAGAACCAACTAATAGACCTAGTAGAGTAAATATTATATATAACGGTACTAAATATGAAAATCTTATGCCAAAACTTTTATTTCCAATATCAAATCCAAAGTTTGTAGGATTTTATGATGATAATCTAAATGAAATATTTTTATTAGAAGATTATACAATTTTAAATGAAGATTCTAGAAAAATATTAGAAAATGCAATAAAATATAATTCTATAATATATAAAATAGAGAAAATAAGAAAAATAGGAGTTGAAGGAGAAACAATAACATTAAATGCTTTTATAAATAATAAAGAATTAGAAATAAAAATAGCTTCTCCAGAAAATCTCTTTATTTTAGAAGATAAAATTTTGTTTATTGACGAAAATGATAATTTATATCAGATAATATTAAAAGATTTGGATAAAATGAGCTTAAAGGAATTAAATAAGATAATTTAGATTTTTGCTATTAAAATTTTATAACTTATTCAGTTTATAAATTTTATCCTAATTTTTATGATAATATAATAATTTTATATACCAATTATTAGGATAAAAATCTATATTTATAAAAGTAAATATTATTATAATATTATGAATGTTGACATACTAAAAACCTACCTAGAAAAAAGAATACTGTATACGGAAAAGTTAGCTTTAAAGTATACCACAGATTCCAGTAGCAAACCCCTCCCAAAGAGACATATCTTTTCTAGAATAAAAAGCTATATAGATAATTTCCTTGAAAAAAATGAAAAGATTAATAGATTAATTATCATACCAGGATTAAGGGGAACAGGTAAGACAACATTATTATATCAAATGTATTTGTATTTAATTAAAAAAAATATATTTAGAGAAAGGATATTGTTTATATCTATAGACAAATTAAAAAGTCTTAATTCTGATCTAATGTCTTGTATAGAAGTCTATGAATCTAAGATTTTATCTGAAGATTTAGTAACTTCTGAAAAACCAGTATTTTTATTATTAGATGAAGTAAATCATGATCCGAATTGGGCTTTAACACTGAAAATTATTTATGATGAATATCCGAATATATTTATAATTGCCACAGGTTCCTCTGCATTAGAATTAGAAAAAGAAACTAGTGCAGATTTGGCAAGAAGAGCTAAAAAAGAATATTTATTTCCTTTAAACTTTATTGAATATTTGAAAATATTAAAAAAATCAGATAAATATTATAAAACTAAAATACTTAAAAAGAAAATACTAAAATTATTAAATGACGATACATTTATTCCTGAATTTCCTAAAGAATCTTTTAATAGTATTGAAATCTCAGAACTATATAAAAAAATAAAATTATATTCATTTGAAATTGAGGATTTCCTAAAATTCGGAGGTTTTCCTTTTACAGCATTATATAAAAAAGATTCTGAACAATTACTATTAGAAACAATCGAAAAAATCGCTTATTTGGATATCTCTAATATAAAGAATATTAGGTCTTCTATTATAGAAGATACTATAAAAATTATAAATTATTTGGCAGGGGCAGAAAAAACAAGTATAGAAAATATTTCAAAAGGTTTAAATATAAATAAAGATTCTGTACAGAATATTTTAAGATATTTAGAAATGTCTTCTTTAATTTTTTCTATTAAGCCATTAGGCAGTGAAGAAAAAATAAGCAGAAAACAAAGAAAATATTACTTTATAACTCCAACAATAAGATTTATGATAAAAGATGATTTAGGAACTTTTAAGGAAAGTGAAGATATTGGATTATTATTTGAAGAATATATAGCTTCAACGTTATATAAAATACAAATAACTCATAATATGCTAAATATAAAGGTTTTTTATGATCCTAATAAAAATGGTGCAGATTTTTTAATAAAGACTAACAATAATAAAATAATACCTGTAGAGGTTAAATTTGGAAAAAGCCAAAAAGGTGAAAAACAAGTAAAAAATAGTATGAAAAGGTATAAATCAAATTATGGAATTATTATTGGAGATAATGAATTAGAATATAAAGACAATATACTATATATACCAAAAGAATTATTTTTAATATTATAATTCATCTCAAATATAAAAAGAATTTAAAATTTAAATTAAATTAAATTTAAAAAATTACTTATAAAAATATCTTTAATGGCTACAGGTCCTACTTACATAGTAGAATTTAGAAGAAGAAGGAAAAATATTACAGATTATAGAAAGAGATTAAACTTATTAAAATCAAAGAAGCCGAGATTTGTTGTTAAAAGATTTTTAAATAATATATTAGCGCAGATAATATTATATAATGAAAAAGGAGATAAAACATTACTAACAGTCCATTCAAAAATATTGGAAAAGAAATATGGATGGAAAGGTCATAGAGGAAATTTACCAACAGCATATTTAGTTGGTTTATTAACAGGTCTAGAAGCAAAGAAAAGAGGAATTGAAGAAGCAATATTAGATATTGGAAGATTTAGATCTACAAAAGGAAATTCTTTATATGCAACACTAAAAGGTGCAATTGATGCTGGATTAAAAATTCCATATAATGAAGAAAATTTACCTTCTGAAGATAGAATAAAAGGTGAGCATATAAAAAAGTATGCATTAATGTTAAAAGAAAAAGAACCTGAAAAATATAATAAAGAATTTTCAAGATATTTAAAAGAGGGATTAGAACCTGAAAAAATATCAGAGCATTTTGAAGAAGTAAAAAATAAAATATTAAAGGATTATGGCCTCTGATTGGAAAGATAGCTTAGATCCTGTATTTAGAGATTTTGTAAAATCATTAATAGAAGAAACAAAAAAGTATAAGGATATATATGAAAATTCAGATAATCCATCAAAAGTGCAAATATGGATTGCATTAGGTATACTATATAGAAAGTTATTATCTATAGAAGGAAAACTATCAGAAATAGAATCTATAATAAATAATAAAGAACTGAAAGAGAAGTTGGAAGAATATTTGAAAAAACTTTAATAAATAAGAGCAACTAAAACCCCTCCTATTTTTTCTCTTTTACATTCATCATTTGTTTTAATTCCTTCATTAGTAGATAACAATAACATTCCAAAACCACTTGCGGGCAAGTATCTTTTTTCATGTTTTTCTAATTCTTTATAAGATACGGGAAACTCTGGATGAATTGATTTTCCAAAATTAAAATATTCTGAAAACCTAACAATTATCTTTTTTCCTTCAGTTTTGTATTCTTCAACATATTTATATTGCTTTAATTTTTCTAGAATATTCAATAATAATTTATTATAATAATTAAATTCTACTTCCCTTTTTCCAATATTTATACAATTTGTAGCATGAGAAAAGAAATCATTAATTATATCTACCATTATTCTCCTAGAACTTTAAATTCCAATTCCTTTGCCATTTCTCTAAAACATCTTCCACATATATATATCTTATATCTTCTAATAACTCTATCATGAGAACCACATATTATACATCTTACACTTCCCTTTCCAAACTTCCTTTCCTTATTTATAATTCCATATTCTAATAATACTTTTATTAAACTCTTATTTTCACTCACTGCTTTTTGTACTAATTCTTGTATATTTTTAATCTTACCTTCTTTAATTAATCTTCTTACTTCTTCTTTTATGTATTTTGGTGCATTATTTTTAAGTATCTTTGCTAAAGTACCTGGTTTGTTTTTCTGTAATTCTACTAAATATGACCAATCGTTTGGCATTTATTAATAATATATTAGTAAGATTTAAAAGAAATATATATTTTTAAGGAAAAAATTAAAATAAATATAATAATGCTAAAATCCCTAATTGTTGGGATAGATCCAGGTACAAATTTAGGATTAGCGGTTATAGATGATAATGGAGATATAATTGATAAATTAAGCGGAAAAAATATACAAAATGAGGATATAATTAAATATATAAGTGATCTAAAAGATGTTGTACTTATTACTACAGATAAAAAAGAAATACCAAAGACAATATTAGATATAGCATCAAAACTAAATATTGGAATATATAGTCCGAAAGAGGATATTAGTTTAGAAATAAAAAACAAATATTATAAAGATGAAAACTTAAAGAATATATTTGAGAATAATCACGAATTCGATGCATATATATCAGCAAAGGAAGCATTAAAAAAATTAAAGGAAATATTCGAAAAAGCTAGAAGATTTTCTGAAAGTCAGGATGAATATATTAAAATATTAAGATATATATTAAAGAACAGAAAGGTGGAAGCTGCATCCGCAAAGAAAAATTTAATGGAGAAGGAAAAGAAGATAAAAGAAGGAAAGAAAAGGAAAAAAAGAAATAGAAATAAAAAAGATATTGAAATAATAAAGGTTATTATAAAGAATAAAAAAGATCAAAAAGAAAAAGAAAAAATAATAGAGGAATTAAATAAAAAATATATAGATTTATTAAATGATTATAATATCTTATCTAAGATTTTAATAGAAAGGCTAAAAAATGATGATAATATTATACCAAAAATCTCTTTTTTATATCTAAATAAACTTTATTATAATAAAATATATATAGATGAGTTTAAAGAAGAATATATTACATATTATAAGAGTAAAGATGTAAAGTTTTTTGTAAAAAAAGATAATTTAACAGAGGCTAAAAATATTTTTTCAAGATTTTATATTATAGACGAATTTAAAGAATTAAAAAATTTAGTTATCATTGAAAAGTTTCATGAAGAAAAATCTAATATAATAGAAAAAGATATTGATAAAGAAAAGTTAAAGAAAATTTTAAAAAATTATAGGGAACACCGCTTTCAAAATATATTATAATAAATCTTGAATGAGCATAAATAAAATAATTAATTACTAATTAGTAGTATATAATAGTTTGTCAAATATAATATAGTAAATTTACATTTTGATATTGGTGTACCAAAAATTTTATAAATATCATTTATAAAATTTTTGATAAACAATATTTTTAAACAGGAAATCTATAGATATATTTAGAAGGAAAAATCGATCATGGAAAAAATTTAGGGGCGATTTTTTTAAAATCCATGAGAAATTTATTATTTTAAACGTAAGAAGGATATTTTACCTATTTTTAAATGGATTGCAAAGATATTTTATAAAATTTTTTATAATATAAAATACTTATGATAACAAATTCAATAATAGATTATTTTTTATCAGATTTTGAAAAAATATCAAATAAAAATAAAAGCCTTATTTTAGATGGCAGATATTTTGAAGAAGATTTTATTCCATACGAAATAAAATTTAGAGATAAGGAAAAAGAAACCATATTATCGAATATAAGCTTATTTTTAAATAGAAATACTGGAAGTAACTTATTTTTATATGGGACTCCAGGTACTGGGAAAACATTGATAGCCAGATATTTAAACAAAGGCATATCTTTTTATTCTACAAAAAATAAATTGAAAGTAAAGGTTGCATATATAAATTGTAAACAGATATTATCTGATGATGTAGATTATTATATATTTAAGAGAACATATGAAGAGCTAGCAAATATAAATATAAAAAGTGGATTTAGAAAGAACGATATATATGAAAATATATATAAGTTTATAATTAGTAATGATTATAAACTAATAATAATATTAGATGAGGTAGATAATATATTTAGAAAGTCAGAAAATACAGAAATATTATATTTATTATTAAGGAACTATGATATAAACTTTTTAAGTAGAATAAGACTAATACTTATTTCTAATTCTCCTTCTTTTATATCACAATTAGATCAAAGAATAAAATCTTCCTTTTCATCAATAATTCAGGTAAGATTTTCTCCATATAATTATTATGAATTAAGAGAAATTCTAAAAGATAGAGCTATAAAAGCCCTAAAACCAGGTTCAATATCTGAAGAAGATATAAATTATATATCTGCAAAAGTTTCTAAAGAATTTTTTGGAGACGCGAGGATTGCAATAAATGTATTAAGATTGTCAGCAACAATTGCATATAATAAAAATAAAGAAAAAATAGATAGGGAGGATATAGATGAAGCACTTTCTAGTGTTGATTTAAATATATTGGAATCTATGGTAAGTACTCTAAATAAAACACAAAAATTAATATTGTTGGCTTTAATAAGAGAGCAAATAAAAAGTGGAGATTTTGTGACATTTAACAATCTATATGAGGAATATATAAATTTATCCAATAGTTTTGGGATATCTATTCTAGATAAAACAGTAGTTTATAAAAATTTAAAGAAAATAGAAAGTATATTTGGAGAATTAATAGAATCAAAAATAATATCTAATGGAAAAAGGGGTGTAAACAAAGTATTAAAGATAATATCGGATGTTGATAACCTTAAAAAAATATACGAAAAAATTAAAAAAGATATATGAATAAAGAAGATTTTATAAAATTATTATGGGAAAACAATATATTTATTGAAAAGAAAGCATATGATCTTTTAAATTCTTTAAAAGAGGAAAATTTTGATGCTATATTTAAAGAAGCAAAAAGAAATAATGTAAATAGGATAGATGAGGATTTTATTAATAAAATAATTGGAAAAAATGTTAATAATAAAGAAAATTTGGAGAAAAAGGAAAATAATACAAATAAAAAACAGAATAATATAAATATAAAGGATTTTTTTAGTATAAAAGAAAATAAACAAAATGTAGAAAAGGAAAGTAATAACGTAGTTCTTATAGAAAATACAAAAAAACATATTGGAGAAGAAATCGAATTATCAGTAAAAGAAATGAAGGAAACAAAAGAAATAAATATTCTAAAAAAATTTGAAATACAAAAAAATAAGCCAGATATAATATCTTGGATATCATATTATAAACAAAGATTAAATAAGATAAAGAAAATATTAAGGGAACATTCTGAAATGAGGAGTTTATATCCATTAAATAAGATACCTGAAAACGAAGAAGTTGCAATTGTTGGACTGTTATATGATAAAAGAATAACTGAAAAAGGGATAATGCTTATACTAGAAGATGGAAATAGCATTATAAAAGCTTTTATAAATAAGAATAATGAAAATATAGATTTTAAAATAGTTAAAGATATACCATTAGATTCTGTTATTGGTTTAGTCGGTACATATAAAAACAAAATGTTTTTTGCAAATAATGTAATATTACCTGATGTACCAATAAGGAGACCAAAAACCTTTGGAGAAGATGATGTATATATATTATTTACTGGTGATTGGCAGATAGGAAATAAATATACCTTTTATGATCTATTTGATAGATTTTTACAATTTGTAAATGGAAAAACAGAAAATGAAAAAATAAATGAAATTGCAAGAAAAATTGGTTATACCATAATTATAGGAGATGTTGCAGATGGTGTTGGTGTTTATCCAGAACAAAAAGAAGAATTAATTTTAAAAACATATGAAGATCAATATAAGAGTTTTGAAGATTATATATTAAAAACACCTGAAAGTATAAAGACAATTATTATACCAGGAAATCATGATATCCCGAGATTAGCAGAACCACAACCAGAATTACCAAGATCTATATTAAAAGAATCTTATTCAATGGATAATATATATTATTTGTCAAACCCCTCATATGTAAAAATACATGATTCAATTATTGGGTTATTATATCATGGATATGTTCTAGATTGGTTAGTATCAAATATTTCTTTTTTAAGAGAAAGGGGAGGATATGAGAATCCTGGAGAATTAATGAAATTTATGCTAATGTTAAGGTTAATATTTCCTTCTCATGGATCAAATCCATATGTTCCATATATAAATGAAGATTCTTCTGTAATAGAATTTGTACCAGATTTCTTTCATACAGGTCATATACACAGAGCATCTTATAATGAATATAGAGGAGTAGATTTGATTAATTCATCTACTTTTCAAGATATAACTCCATTTCAGAGAGAATTGGGTCATAAACCAGAACCTGGTATTTTATTTTTAAGAAATATAAAAAATGGAGAGGTTTTTGGTATTAATTTATTTAATTTTGAAATAAGAAAGTTAAGGGATAAAGTTATATAAGATATTTATATAATATAATAGGAATGAAAATAAATAAGGAAAGTGAAACAGAAATGGAAATAATATTTGAAAATGATAAGGCAACTATATCTATGCTATTAAAAGAAGAGTTAGATAAAGATCCAAATGTAATACTTGCTGCTTGGAAAGAAAATCATCCATTAATAAAAGACATTTATTTATATATAAAGACTGATGGAAAGAAAAAGCCAAGAGAAGTATTAATAGATTCAATAAAGAGGGCTTTAGATAGGTTAAATAGTTTTGAGAAAGAATATAATAAAATAATTGATGAAATTAAATAAAATAACATTAGATACATCTGTAGTAATTGATGAGTATATATCAAAATCATTATTAAACGATAGTATTTCTTTTAATGAAGTAATAATACCTATTCCTGTAATTGATGAGTTACAAGCACAAGCAAATAGAGGTCTTGAAAAAGGATTGATTGGTTTAAAGGAATTACAAAAGATTAGAGAATTGTCTGAAAAATATAATTATAAAGTAACTGTGTTGGGTGAAAAACCAACATTAGAACAAATAAGGCTGGCAAAACATGGATATATAGATTATTTAATTATTAAAATTGCAAGAGATACAGGATCTACCTTATTAACATCGGATAGAATATTATATGAAACTGCAAAGGTATATAATGTTGATTGTTTATTAATTGAAAAGGAAGGTATTTCAACAGAAAATCCACCTTTTTTGGATTTATTTACAGATGATACAACATCTATTCATATTATTGAAAATACAAAGGTAAAAAGAAAAAGGGGAAAACCTGGTGAGTGGTATTTAGAAGAAATAGATAAAATATATGAAAATAAAGATATAGAAGATTTAATTGATAAAATAATATATATTGCTAGAAATAGGAGGGATTCTTTTATAGAACAAGAAAGAAAGAACAGTTTGATTATTCAATTGGGAATTTTTAGAATTGTAATCGTAAAACCACCATTATCAGATGCTTATGAAATAACAATTGTTAAGCCAGCAAAAATATTAAGAATAGAAGATTATAATTTGAATGAAAAAATAATTGAAAGATTAAAAGAAAAATCAGAAGGAATTGTAATTGTTGGAAAACCAGGTTCTGGAAAAACAACATTTGCTCAGGCTCTCGCAGAATACTATTTAAGTATGAAAAAGATTGTTAAAACGGTAGAATCTCCAAGAGATTTGATATTATCTACAGATATTGTTCAATATTCAAAAAATTATTCTACTGATGAAGAAATACATAATATATTGTTATTATCAAGACCAGATTATGTAATATTTGATGAGATGAGGGATACTAGAGACTTTAAATTATATATAGATTTAAGATTGGCTGGTGTTGGGATGATAGGTGTTGCTCATTCTGAAAGACCAATAGATATTATTCATAGACTATTATCTAGGACAGAACTTGGTTTAATTCCTCAAATAATTGATACAATAATATATATAAATAAAGGACAGATAGAGAAAGTATATTATTTAAATTTAACTGTTAAAATTCCACACGGTTTAAAGGAAGAAGATTTAGCAAGGCCTGTTGTTGAAGTAAAGGATTTTCTAACAGATGAATTAGAATATGAAATATATACTTTTGGAGAAGAGATAATGGTTGTTCCGATTAAAAAATATAGATTAAAATCTGGAATTCAGAGATTCTTAGAAGATTTATTAAATATGGAATATAAAAGAAAATATAGTAATGTTTATTTGGAAGTTATGGATGATAGAATAATATTTTATATCCCAAGAGAATTTAAAAGAAGGTTTATTAGAAATGAGAAAAGGTATCTAATGAGTATAAGAGATAAATATAATTTAAGAATTGAAATAAAAAATGCTGAAAAAATAGATGAAAATGTAAATTTTGATTATGAAATATCAAAAGATTATCTTACAATAATGTTTAGCAATTTATTTAAGAAAAAAGAGGTAGAATTATATATAAATGGAAAATTAGTTGGAAAATTTAGGATAAATAAAAAGGGAAAAATTATTTTAGATCTAAATTCTGAAATAGGCCAGGAAATATTGGAAGCCATAAATAATAAAAGTAAGATAGAATTTAAATTAATATGAAGAGAATTGCTGTGATTGATAGGGATAGGTGTAAGGCTCCTGAAAAATGTGATTATATATGTATGAAAGTATGTCCTGTTCAAAAAAATAATTTAAAGATATTCAATATTTTAGAAGATAAAAAACCATCTATTGATGAATCTTTGTGTATTGGGTGTGGAATATGTGTAAAGAAATGCCCATTTAATGCAATAATAATTATAAATCTAACAAAAGAACCTGAGGAAAAAGCGGTATTTCAATATGGTCCAAATACATTTAGATTATATAGATTACCAATAATTAAGGAAGGGAAAGTTATTGGGATAATTGGAAGAAATGGAATGGGAAAAAGTACAGCAATAAATATAATAGCTGGTTTATTAAAACCAAATTTTGGAGATTTTAGTAAAAAATACGATGATAAAGATATTATAAGAGAGTTTAGAGGTTCTGAACTTCAATCATATTTTGAAAAATTATATAGTAATAAAATAATAATCTCATATAAACCACAAAACATTACTCAAATAAAAAATATGCTAAAGGATAAAACGGTTAGAGAATTTTTATCAAAAATTATAAGCAATTTAGATGAAATATCAAAAAAGTTTGAAATAGAAAATATATTAGATAGAAAAATTGGAGACCTATCTGGAGGAGAATTTCAGAAAGTATTGTACATATACTCTGTATATAAGGAACATAATTTATTATTAATTGATGAGGTTACAAATTACCTAGATATATATGAAAGATTGAGAATATTAAATAACTTAAATGAGATAAAAGAAAAAGATACAATATTATTAATAGATCATGATTTATTATTTTTAGATTCAATTTCTGATATGATACATGTTGTTTATGGGGTACAAAAAGCCTATGGTGCTTTTTCATATCCGATTGGATCAAAGGAAGGTATAAATCAATATTTGGATGGATTTATAAAGAGAGAAAATTTAAAGATAAGGGATAAACCAATAAAATTGGATGTAAAAAGCTATACAGATGTAAAATTTGGAAAAAAGATTGTTGAATGGGAAAATGTTATAGTAAATTTAGATAATTTTAGACTTGAAGCAAAAGAGGGATTTATAAGGGAAAATGAAATAATTGGAATAGTTGGAAGAAACGGGATAGGAAAAAGTACTTTTGTGAAGGTTTTAGCTGGAGAAATAAAATATGAAGGAAATATATCAAAAAATTTAATAATATCATATAAACCACAATTTTATGATTTTTCTACTTATAATATGACTGTAGATCAATTTTTGAAGAGTTTTAATGAAAAATATAAAGACGATTATAAAGAATATGTATCAATGTTAAATATTTCTGATCTATTAGATAGAGAGGTTAATACTTTATCTGGAGGAGAACTACAAACAATATATACTTTTGGTACATTGATAAAAGACGCGGATTTATACTTAATAGATGAGCCATTTGCAGATTTAGATATAGAACAAAGATTATTATTATCTAAATTTATAAGAGATATAACAAAAATCAGAGAAAAAGCCTGTTTAGTTGTAGATCATGATTTAATATTTTTGAATTGGGTTTCTGATAGGATTTTAGTATTTACAGGAGAACCTGGTAAATATGGAAAAGCTTTGGGTATATATGAAAATAAGGAGGGATTAAATATATTTCTAAAACATTTGGATATAACAATGAGAACTGATAAAGAAACAAAAAGACCAAGAATTAATAAACAAAATAGTAGATTAGATCTTATACAAAAACAAAAAGGAATATATTACGAATAACCTATTCTGTCTTAACAAATACATATACAGTTCCCTTGCAATATGGACAGGTTCCTTTTATTGCTGTTCTTCCATTTTTCAAAGTAATCTTTTGTGGATTCTGTACTGGTACCTTTTTCTTACATCTGACGCAGTATGCCATATATTGTTCTGCCATTAATAATTTTTACTAAAAAAATTTATATATTTATTGGGTAAATATATTGATTTTAAAAAAAGAAATTTTATAAAAAATAAAAGAAAAAAGAATTTATTTATTCTCTAAATATTTATCATCTATATTAATAATTAAATATTTATTATCCTTTTTAATATCTATATTAATATTAATTTCTCTAAAATTTTTTATTATATTATTTGGGTCATAGTCCTTAAATATCCATGAATATATGTTTAAAAATTCACCAATTTTCTCTAGCTTATTAATTTCTTTATTAATTTCCTCCAAATACTTTTTTTGGTCTTCTATTATTCTTTTTATTTTTTCTTTTTCTTCATTTAGTCTGGTTATTCTTTTATTCTCCCTATTATTTAAATAAATATTTATGAAATATTTATTAATATCCTCGATAATATTTCCATTTTCATCTATTAGAATTTTTAAATTTATTATATCATTATAAATGTTATATATTTCTTCTATTTCTTCTTTATTTAATTCTTTTGGGCTTTTGTTTTTGTCAATATTTATTTTTTTTACTATATATTCAGAATATTTTCCTCCCAATGATAAGTCTATTGCTAAAAATCTTACAACATCTTTTTTATTTGTATTATTTACTTTTTCAAATAATTCATTTATGTTATTTATGATATTTACGGAACCTGGTGGTTTTGTATATTTTTCATTTCTAAATATTTTCCTTACTCCAAAGTTTTTATATTGGTTTGCATATAGAATTGTATCATTATAATCTGTTATAATTAATAATCCATTTGGAAAGAGCTCTATATATAATTTTTTTTCATTATTTTTTATTATAATAATTTTGTCATTATTATCAATTTCAATATTTATTTTTGTTTCATTGAAATCTTTCCTCAATTTTAATGTAAAATTATTTATTTCTTCCCTTTCTTTAACATTATATAAAAAAATAATTTTTCCTGGAATTATATATAAAAATCTATTTTCCAAACCTGGTTTATATAATTCAAAAACAACTCCACCCTCAATATTATATATATTTTTTACTATAGAATTATTTATTTTTTCAGCATTTTCATTATACCATCTCTTTAATTCAAAATAATTTATCATTATATTAAATTTTCTTACCTATTAATATATATTTGGTATACAATCTTTTATGAGATTTTATCAATAATGTCTTTATATTATGATATTCAAGTAATTCTCTTATTTTTTTAATTTCCTCTTCAATATCCTTTCTTTCTAGGAAATCAGCATAATTTATTGATATTAGATATCCATTATTTTTCAATGTTCTATATATATCTTTTACAAATTTGTTTTTATCTATGACGAATTTCAATGTTTCGTATATAATTATCAAGTCAATGTTATTATAAAATATTTTTGGAATTTCATCTTTTTTTGCAATATATACAAAAAAGTTGTTCAGGTTTTTTGTTTTTTTCTGTAATTTTCTTACAATTTTTTTGGATATATCCAAAGCATAAACTTTTACATTATATCTTTCTGCAATATATATAGATATATTACCAAGAAAAGGACCAAAATCTAATATTTTATATCCTTCTTTTATATAATACTCAACTATCTTTATGTCTTCTTTATATCTTATTTTTCTAATTAAATATGAAAGAAAATATAGTTTAGAAAAGTAGAATTTTATAAATTTCGTATTTTTCTTCCATGTTATTTTTAATGTTACTATCAATATAATAATAGATATTAAAAAGGTTAGTATAATTGCATATATATTATTTAGAAAATCGTATAATAATAGGTAAGAGAAAATTGTCATTGAAAAAACAGCAAAAAATATTTTTATTAATCTCCATTTGTGTAAATTTTTTCCTTCTACTTTAATTTTTATATAAGATACTATATATAATATATATATAATAATTGTAAAAGATGAGAAAAAAGATAATAAATAATCAAAATTATTCAAAAATAACAATATTAAAATAATAGCTGCAGATAGGAATATATTAAAAATTGGGGAACCTCTATTATTTTTTATTCTAAAGAAATATGGTAATAATTTATTTTCTGATATATTTTCCAATATATTGTTTGCAGTATAAAACCATATATATGTAGAATATATACTAACTGGTAAAAATATTAAAGTAATTATACTGCTAATATTTTCTATTTTAATATTTAATAGACTTATATATAAGAGTATAGAAAATATTGACAGAAAAATTGTTCCATAAAAGATAGCATTTCCGGTCTTTCTATTATTTGAATAATTAGAATAGTATGTAAGTAGGTCTAGACCAGAGAATATTGATGTATTATATGCTATTATAAATAAAAAAGGGTCTATGGAACTGTATTGAATATTTATATTTATTGGAAATATAAAAAGAAAAATTAAGATAATAGAAGATATAATAGAAATATATGAAATAATTTCTTGTATTTTACTTTCAATGTCTAAGTTAAGCAGATTAAATATTAAGAAAGTAAATATTACTATGTATGGTATTAAAAACAAAAAAGGATTTATAATTTTGAAGTAATCATTTATCAATAACAATTCTGAAGAAATAAAAGATATTATTGATAAGTAATAAAAGAACCCAAAAGTTGGTAATAAATATTTAGATAATCTAGATATATAGTAAAAAATACCCATTGGGTTTGGATCTCTTGTAATTGAATCTCTAAATAGATAAGATAAAAATATAAAAGAAATAATTACTGGAAATGATAATATGATTAAAATTAATGGGTTTATGAATTCTTTATTTATTAATAAGATAAGAAATGGTATTACTGGAGCTAAAGTTGATGATAAATATATAACTATATATTTGTACAGTTTATTCATTAATATAAAGAATCTTTTAAGAAATAAATGAATATATATTTAAACTTATAAGTGGTAAATAAATCCTATATTTATAAATATTGAATTTTGATATCAGAATATTCAAAAAACTATAAAAAAGATTATAATAGAAAATTTAGATGATTCAAAAATATAATTAACAAAAATATTTCATGCTAATAATTGCAGAAAAACCATCAGTAGCTAGGAAGATTTCATCATTTTTATCAAATAATAAGTATAGAATGGTAAGATTTTCAAGAAGTATATATTATTATTATTTTAATCAAGAAAGAAAGAACATATATGTTGTTCCATCAATTGGTCATTTATTTACATTATCTGATTTAAATAGAAGATACAGTTATCCCACATTCAAATATAGATGGGTTCCATCATATTATGAGGATAGGATTATTGCAAAGAAATATTATATTGAAATGTTTAGTAGATTTAAAAATGAGGATAATATAATAATTGCAACAGATTATGATATAGAAGGGGAATTAATAGGTTATAATATTTTAAGATATGCATTAAATAAAGAAAATGCAAATAGAATGATATTTTCTGCAATAACATATAAAGATATTGTTAGGGCTTTTAATAATAGGAAAGAAAGCTTAAATTTTGGATATATATATGCTGGAGAGACAAGGCACATAATTGATTGGTTATATGGTATAAATTTATCTAGAGCATTAACAAAAGCTCTATTTTATTATACTAGAAAATTTGTTTTAAGTATTGGAAGAGTTCAGGGGCCAACATTAATGCTGGTATTTAATAGAGAAAAAGAAATTGAAAACTTTAAACCAGAGGAATATTATAAAGTTGAAGCTTTGGTTATAAAGGACGATAAAAAATTGAAATTTTCATATATAAAAGATAAAATAAAGGATAAAGATGAAGCAAATAAAATAAAAAATAGTGTAGGAGAATATTTAACTGTTATTAATGTGGATAAAAAAGAGGAAAAAATGAATCCCCCACACCCATATAATTTAACAGATATACAGATGGATGCATATAGATATTATAAAATTAGTCCAAAAAGAACTTTGGATATTTTGCAATCTTTATATGAAAAAGGTTATATATCATATCCAAGAACATCTTCTCAAAGATTACCGGAAACGATTAATTTTAGGGAAATATTATCAAATTTATCATCAATGAATTTTTATAAAAAATATATAGCTCCCTTATTGGAAAAACAAATTTTAAAACCAAACAATGGATATAAAGATGATGTACATCCAGCAATACACCCTACAGGAAATATTCCAGAATATTTAGAATATAAGGAAAAACAAATTTATGATTTAGTAGTTAAGAGATTTATTGCAACATTTTATGATCCAGCAATAGTATATAAAATAAATATTATTACAAAAGAAAATTTTGTTTATAATTATTATGATATAAAATATAAAGGATGGTTGGATATTTATTGGGAAATATATAAAGATAATTTTATTTCTTTAAAATTTAATACAGGAGAAAAGTTGTTGGTAGATAAAGTTTATATATTAAAGAGAAAAACAAAACCACCTGCAAGATATAATAAAGCCTCTTTGGTTAAAGAAATGGAAGAATTAAATTTAGGAACAAAAAGCACGAGAGCAGATATTGTTGAAATATTATTTAAGAGAAAATATGTTGAAGGTAGATCAATAAAAATCACAGAGTTGGGCAAAAAGATTATTGAAATATTTGAGAAATATTATAGAGATATTTTAGACATAAACTTTACAAGAAAAATGGAAGAAAATTTGGAAAAACTAGAAAATAAGCCCGATATGGATTTAAAGGAGAAAATAATTGAAGAAAATATTGAAATAATAAAAGATTTGTCTAAAGTTATAAAGGAAAATGAGAAAAAAATTGGTGAAGAATTGTATAATTTTATTAAAGATTATTTAAATAAAACAAAATAAAAATTAATTAAAATTTATAAATAATAACAAAAATTAAAATTAAATGCCACCAAAAGAAAGGAATATACTTCTTGTTTATATATTGGGTGTTATAACATTGGGAGTATACATTATATATTGGCTTTATGAGACAAAAAAAGAATTGAATGAATTAGGCGCAAATATACCATCATTTATACTATACTTCATACCAATAGTAAATATATATTGGTTATATAGATATACAAAAGGATGGACCAAAGTTACTAAGAAAAATGATGCGATATTATACTTTATAGTATTCTACTTCCTAGGTATAGTTATGCCATATTTAGTTCAAAAGAGTTTAAATGAAATAGCAAGAAATTACGGTAGACAACAAATGATGAGACAAAGTATGCCACCACAACAATATCCTGGATACCAAAATTATCCTGGCGGCCAGGGAGGTCAATTTAGAATGTAATTTTTATTTTACCAGTTATTTATTTTTAATATTTTAAAAATCAAATCATTACAATTAATTTAAGTTGAAATAGGTAAATAGGGAGAATATTGTATGAATATAAAATTTATAGTCAAGGGTATATATTAATATACTATGAAAGTAAAAGTTACTAGAAATTACCAAATAACTATACCAGCAAAAATTAGGAAAAAGTTAAATATAAATGAGGGTCAATATTTAATAGTAGAAGAAGATGAAAAAATAATACTATAATCATTAAACCAATAGAATGGGTAAAATTAAGATTAGATAAAAAATTAACTCAAGAAGATATAAATAGAGCTATAGAAAAACATGATAGAGATATTATTGAAGAAGAATATCCAGAAATAAAAAGATGGAAAAAGAAAGAATAGTTGTTGATACAACTGTTTTAGTTAGAGCCACATTTGAAGATTATGAAGATCATCAAAAAAATCTAGATATATTAACGAGTTATGATATTATATTGCCAGAAGTAGTTATTTATGAATTTCTAGGGATTTTAATAGAATATGTGAATGATATTGATACTATTTATAGAGTAATAAATAACTTAGAATTATTTGAAATAGAAAGCATAAAAATTAAAGATATTAAGGAAGCTTTAAAGATGATAAAGGAAAATAATAAAAAATTAAGTAAAAGTAATTTAAATGATTTTATTTTATTATCAATTGTTAAAAGATTAAACTGTTCATTTATTACTTATGATGAAGATTTGAAAAGAATAGCTAAAAAATATAATGTAAAAATTTTTGAACCATAATATAGAATTTTTTATAATCTATGAAACAAAATCTATAGATATTGTTTTACAAGTACGACAAAATCTATAAGTGTTGTAATATAAATTATACAATTTTTCTAAAATAAGAAACTTAATGGTTTTTATTTGTATAATTTTCCTTTTTAATTGCCTTGATTTTTGGTATAATTATTATACCATTTTTATAAAATTTTGGTATAATAGTAATTATATGTATGATGAAAAATTTATAATAGAATATTTTGAAAGGATAAGAGAGAGAAAAATAAATTATATTGAAAGAGAGTTAAATATAGAAAATGTAGAAAATAAAGCTACATCTATTGTTGGTCCTAGAAGATCCGGAAAAACATATCTACTATTGAATAAATATCTATTAAATAAAGATAATTCTATATATATTAATTTTGAAAGTATAGAATTTTCAGATATTAAAGCAGAAGATGTTCTAAATATAATATCTTTATATGAATCTAAGTATAATGTAAAAACAAATACTATATTTTTAGATGAAATACAAAATTTAGAGAATTGGAATAAATTAGTAAGAACACTAATTGATAGGGGATATAATATATACTTAACAGGTTCGTCTTCGAGATTATTACCAAAAGAATTATTAACTGAATTAAGAGGTAGAACAATATATTATATTTTATTACCATTCTCTTTTAGAGAATTTTTAAAAACAAAGATAAAAGTTTCTAAAATATTGGGTATAAGTGAAATAGAAAAGATAAAAGAATATTTAAGGGAATACATAAACTTTGGAGGTTATCCAGAGGTAATTTTTATACAAGATAAAGAAAGAGTGATTAAAGAATATTATGAAACAATTTTTTATAAAGATTTTGTAGAAAGAGGGAAAATTAAAAGCTTTAATGTTGCGAGAATCATTTTTGAATATTTAATGCAAAATTTTTCTAATGAAATAAGCATTAACAAAATAAAAAAATTTATAGAAAATCAATTTAATATAAATACAAAAAAGACAATATTTTCATATTTAGATAAAATACAGGATACCATGTCTATATTTTTCTTAGAAAAATATTCCAATAAGTTTTTTGAAAGAAAAAGATGGCCAAGAAAGGTTTATTTATGTGATATATCTTTTGCAAATTTGTTTGGTAAATATGATATAGAAAAGAGGATGGAAAATATTGTTTACTTAGATCTATTAAGATCAATTAATAATAATCCTTTAATTGAAATATATTATTTTAAAGATTATCAACAACATGAAGTAGATTTTTTAATAAAAGAAAGTAATATAATAAAAGAACTAATCCAGGTTTCTTATATAAATAACATAGATGAAATAGATAACAGAGAAATTAGATCATTAATTAAAGCATCTAATTTATTAAATTGTAATGATTTAAAAATTATTACCTGGGATTTAGAAGATAAAATAATTAAAGATAATAAAGAAATAAAATTAATACCATTATGGAAATGGTTATTAAATAATTAGAATTATCTATAAATAGTAATTATAAAAATTTCAGATGTTTATTTTATATAATGTATACGACAAAATTTAGTATATTTTATGAAAAATCTATAGATATTGTTTTATATACAAAACGAAATTTTGAATAATAACCTCGGAATAGTTGTTCTTTCTATGGAATTTATTCTTTGATAGGTAATTACTAATATAAATATTTCCAATTAATATAAGCAAACCTTTATAAATCAGAATAAAAAATCTTATATGTTTAATCCATTAAAAATTTATAAATTTCAAAGTTGTATATAATAGGACTTAATTTTTTAGAATTTAAATTTCGAGTTTTATATTTACTACTTTGAAATTTATAAATTTATAGATGGCAAGATAATGCTTATAAAGTATAGATTGTAGAATATGGTTTAAATAAGCCTTTAGAAATGTATATTGAACTACAAATCACATAAAAAATATGATTTATATAAAAACTTTATGAGCAAGAACCCAATATTCATTGATAAAATGTTTATGATTGATTATAAAATATCAGAATTTTTTTATAGAAAATTGAGAGATAGATTAAACCTTGTTTATATAATTGATGCAATCTCATACTTAGTAAATTTATCTTTCATTTTTTATATAATATTTTTCATTAATTTTAGCTATATTTTTCTTTTTATTATATCTACAGCAATAACTTATTTGTTAAAATTAATATCTAATAGAAAAAGACCTTATTATTACTTTGATAAAAGATTTGCTATATTGGTTTATGAAAACCATTCTTTTCCAAGTGAACATACAATTATTGCAACTTTATCCTTTATAATAACGGGAAATATTTTGGTATTGATAGCTCCAATATTAAGAATT
>JAWDMD010000004.1:0-26058 GCA_046536775.1 Candidatus Nanopusillus sp.
TTCATTAAATAATGTTGCATTATTTACATATGCAAAATTATTACCAATATTTATACTTCCATTACATATTGCTATATCTTGTTGAAATGGAGATGGAGTTGGAGTATTTTGCGTATTTGATATCAATATAGGATATACACCAGAATCTGATGCAGCAACACAATAATATAAATTTGCTGTAGTTAGTGTTATACTCTTAGCTGCGGCACTATTACTTCCAGCAACATCTGCTCCGACCTGCGAATATATATTAGATGTAGAAATTAATAATAGAAAACTTATTATAGCAAAATATAATATTCTTTTTATTCCCATGAGATATTAGAAAACATTGCCCAATATAAGATTATGATTGTTAATAACCTTAATCATTTATGATAATCGAACCCGGGCCCGGGGGGATTCGAACCCCCGATCTTCGGGTTAAGAGCCCGACGCTTTACCAGCTAAGCTACGGGCCCAATATAAATTTTATAATAAAAAGAAATTATAAATTATTCCACATTATAATCTTTTATTTCTGGTATGAAATTTTTTATAATTTCTTTTTGTTCTTTACTTAAATTCATATCTTTAACACTTATTGATATTTTCTTATTGTTTTCATCAATATTTACATCAATACCTTTTTTAGAAATATTATATGTTATACTCAAAATTCCCAAAACTTTTTCTTTTAAATCTGTAACTTCTCTATTCAATTTTATTACATATAATAGATCTTTACCAGCATATGGATGGTTAAAATCTATAATAACCCTCCCACTATTTATGGATCTTATAATACCAACCATATTATCTACATTTACAACCAAGTTTGGTATTGGATTTATATTTCTCTTATAAAATTCACTGATAGGTATTATTTTAACTAAATTTGAATCTCTTTCTCCGAAAGGTCTTTTTAATAAAAAACTATATTCTTTTCCATACTCTGCATTAGTCAACTTTTCTTCAATTTCTTTATTCAATATATTATATCCTAAAGGCATTATTACCGGTTCATTCGTTTTTTCCAACAATCTGTTATCTTGATCATATATTGAATACTCGATCTCGACCCACTTTACCATTGATGAAAAATCTAAATAAAGTTTATATAAATTATTTAAAGTTTTTGATTATCTAAAAAAGATAGTTTTATTAATTTTATTTTCAAAAAAATTTAATGGATAATGATACGGAGATTTTTGATAAAGAGTTGGAAGAATATCTAGCACAAGCAACAAAGAGGATAAAGGTTATTGGATGTGGAGGTGGTGGAAGCAATACAATCTCTACATTATATAACATGGGAATTGAGGGTCCAGAATTAATAGCAATAAATACTGATGTAAGGCATTTGTTAATAACAAAAGCACATAAAAAGATACTAGTAGGAAAACAACTAACAAAAGGTTTAGGTGCAGGAAAAGATCCTAAAGTTGGAGAAGAAGCTGCAAAGGAATCTGAACAGGAATTAAAAAAAGCAATAGAAGGTTCTGATGTTGTATTTATAACTTGTGGTCTCGGAGGAGGAACTGGGGGTGGTACAGCACCAGTTGTTGCTGAAATTGCAAAAAAGATGGGAACTTTAGTAATTGCTATATGTACATGGCCCTTCTCTGCAGAAGGTGCAAATATATGGGATAATGCTTTATATTCTTTAGAAAAATTAGAAAACAATGTAGATTTATTAGTAATTATTCCAAATGATAAATTACAGGCTTTATATCCAAACATTCCATTAATGCAAGCATTTAAAGTTGCAGATTCATTATTAGCAAATGCATTAAAGGATCTAACAGAATTATTAACAAAACCAGGATATATAAATGTAGATTTTGCAGACTTTAGATCAATTGTAGCTAGTTCTGGATATGGTGTATTTGGAGTTGGAGAATCAAATTCAGAAAGCAAAGCATCAGAAGCTGTTCAAAGAGCATTAAACAATCCTTTGGTTGATGTTGATGCTACAGGAGCAAAAGCTGCATTGGTGAGAATTGTTGCATCACCAGATGTAACACCTACAGACATAAATAAAATATTAGATACAATAAAATCTGTATTAGATCCAAAAGCAAAATTAATACAAGGTATTACATTTGAAGAGGATAAAAAGAATTATTTAAGGATATCATTAACAATTACAAAACTAAAAGCTCCTCCATCATTTATATTGGGAATAAAATCTGGAGAAAAAGAATTAAAACCGGAAGAACAGAAAAAGTTAGAAAGCGATCTTGGAATTGAAGTTATTTAGATTTTTCTATTAATTTTAAACTATTTATAGGTACATTTAATTGTAAAGGAACTGGAACATCAATTAATTCTATTGTTACTTCCTTTTTCTTTTCATCTATACTTATTATTTTTCCTCTAGTTCCTTTAAATGCTCCAGATAATACTTCTACTATATCATTTATATCATATTCAACTTTTTCTTCTTCAAAGTATTTCAATAAATCTTCTATTGGGATTTCTTGAGGTAATACTCTTTTAACATGTCTTATTCCCAATACAGCTCTTTGTAATTCTAAAGAATTTATTGTTTCAACAAATAAATATCCTTTTACGCCGGGTATTTGCATTATAGAATATATAGCATATCTTCCATTCTTTCCTTCATTTGCTAAAATATCGGATACAAGCTCCTCTCTTCCAGATGTTACAACTATGGCGTATATTGGCATATCATTATACTATACTGTAAACTTATAAATATAGGTAATACGATAACTGCAACCAATGCAAAGAATAATAAAGTAACATAAACTAATTTTTTTACCTCATCCCATTTGGGTTTATTAGCTGTTTCATATACCTCCTTCATTTCCTTTATACTATCAATGATACCCATCTATATAATCTTTAAAATATATTTTAAAAAACAAATCTATATGGGCAAGGAAGTTATAGAATTATTAGTAGAAGGTGGAAATGCTAAACCAGGACCAAATATAGGACCAAAATTGAGTCAACTAAAATTAAACATTGGGGAAGTAATAAGTAAGATAAACGAAGCTACAAAAGAATTCAAAGGTCTACAAGTACCTGTAAAAATAATAGTAGATACAGAAACAAAAAAATATGAAATATCTGTTGGATTACCACCAACATCATCATTATTAAAAAGAGAAGCAAATGTAGAAGTTGCAAAAAGAACAAAACCAGATGAAGTGGTTGGAAATGTTACAATGGAACAAATAATAAAGGTTGCAAAAATTAAGATGAAAGATTTAAATACCAATAATTTAAAATATGCAGTAAAAATGGTTCTAGGAACAGCATTATCCTTGGGATTAACAGTAAATAATAGAAATCCAAAAGAGTTAGAAAAAGAAGTCGATCAAGGATTATATGATAATCTATTAAGATGATATGTTTGATATTTTAAGTTTTTTTATTGGTTTAATATTTGGGATAGTTATATCAGTTATTACAATTTTTCTGATTATAAAACATTATATAAAGAAATACTTCTCATCTAAAAAATCAATAAGGGATATAATAGAGTTATTTGTTAAAAAATAATTTTTAAATATATTCCATATTTCTTTTTTCTATGGATGTTAAAAGTGTACAATCGATCATAGAAAAATCAAAAAAGAGAAGATTTAAACAAACAGTAGAACTAATAATTAATTTAAAGAAAGAATATGATTTAAACAAAAGTGAAAATAGATTTACAGAATATGTTGAATTACCTAAGAGTAGGGGAAAGAAAATAAAACTTGCTGCAATTGTTGGACCCGAATTAGAAACGCCAGCAAAAGAAATGTTTGATTTTGTATTAGTTAAGGATAAAATAAAGGAAATAGCTGAAAATAAGAGAGAAGCAAAAAAACTAGTTAGAAGATATTATATTTTTGCAGCACAGGCATCAACTATGGCAGATGTAGGAAGATATTTAGGTAAATATTTATCTACAAAAAATAAAATGCCAAATCCTAAATTTGGAATGATAATTCCAGATAATGCAAACCAAGATTTCTTAAGATCTACTTATAATAGATTACAAAATATGGTTAGAATTGCTGTTAAGAGCCATAAAACTATTGGTATACCAATTGGAACTGAAGATATGAAATATGATGATATATTAGAAAATGCTAATCATGTACTAGAATATTTTATTAATAGAGTTCCTGGAAATAAAAACAGCATAAAGAGTGTTTATATAAAGCTAACAATGAGCGATTCAATAAGAATTATGTAAAAATGGTATCCCAACAAAAAATATTATATGTAAATGACTTATATTCTAAATTATCTAATTCCAAGATAATTGGAATAGCAAATATAACAGATATTCCCACAAATGCTTTACAGGTAATTAGAAAAAAGTTAAAGGAAATGAATATCGATGTAAAAGTTGTTAAAAAGAACCTTTTTATTAAATCTTTAGAAAAAATTAATGATCCGAATATTAAAAAGATAATAGATATGATTGAAGAAAATAAAAGAATTACGGTTCTATTAATATTGCCAAAAGAAGAGATAAATCCCTTCTTATTAAACAAAATATTAGAAGAAAATAAAAGTTATAGATCTGCTAGGGAAGGGGATATATTGGAGGAAGATGTAATAATAAGAGCTGGACCTACCAATTTAACACCAGGTCCTGTATTAACTGAATTAAAGAAATACAATATAAAAACAAAAGTTGAAAATGGAAAAATTGTTATAATTGAAGATACAGTAGTAGCAAAGAAGGGTCAAAAGGTTGATATTGGATTAGTATCATTATTACAGAAATTTAATGTAACTCCAATACCTGTAAAAATAAAATTATTATTATTATATGATGGAAAAACATTATATACATATGATATATTATCAACACCTTTAGAAGAGTATATAAATCAATTAAGATCTGGATTCAGAAAAGCTATATCATTATCAGTAGAAATTTCATTCCCAACAAAAGAAAATATAAAAATATTATTAACCAAAGCATACCAAAACTTAGTAAAATTATCATTAAATACAGGAATACCAACAAAAGATACAATAAAAGATCTATTAAGAATTACAAACAGAAGATCTGCAACATTAAAAGAAAAGCTAAATATTAAAGACTAGACTTTATTTTTAATATTTTTTAGTACTTTTAAAGCAATAATCATATCCCAAAAGTTTTTAGATTTTTAATATCAAAAATATAGAAATAAAATAGTTTTATTTTTTAGTAGATATTTTTATAGTAACATTTATAAATATTTATTTAATTATTTTTATACATGACACCACAAGATAGTTATAAATTAACTGATAAACCTACAATAAGAAACCTTGAAAGTATATTGAAAATACTTGATGATGTAAAGCCAGTATTAATAGGTGGAATGGCTGTAGCTGCATATGCAAATTATTATAATATAAATTATATTAGAGAAACTGGGGATATAGATTTTATAATAAATGAAAATAAATATGTAGATACAAAAGGAATAATATATAGAGAATTACCAAATTTACCAATTAAAGAAAGACAAATATTTGGATATGATGGTATTGAAATTAAATATAAAGATAGTCCAAGTGTAAGTATATTATTTAAAGATAAAGAAATTCCATATAATGAAATAGAATTAAATCTAGGTAAAAAGAAAATAAAATTATATGTTGCTAAAATGGAATATCTGTTAGTAGATAAAATATTTACTTATTTGAATAGAAAGGAAGAAAAAGACTTCAATGATATAGAAATATTATCTCGTTTAATGAAAGAATATGGTTATGATAAAGACCTATTTTACAATATATTTGATGACTATTCAAAAAAATATGGAAAATATTCTTCTAAAGCTAAAGATATTATAGAAAATATATTGTAAATATTTTTATCAGCGTAGCCGTATTCATCATTTTTCAGTTTCAAGCCAACCACATCATTATTCTTCCCTACCTTGAGGAACTAGTTCATGTATCCCCAGTGCATGGCAGGTAGGGATAAAATTATAATATTTTTTATGATTTAAAATTTTTATATTGCAAAGTTTCTGAAATATAAATGGATGAAATTATTGAAGAATATAAAGTATGGTTAGAAATTCAAGGAAAATCCAAGAATACAATAAAAACATATTCTAGTACAGTAAAGAAATTTTTAGAATTTCTAATAAATAATGGAATAATTATTACAGATACAAAATCTATTAATAGTTCATTAGATAAGAATCTGATTCTAAAATTTTTGGCTGAATTAAAGGTTAAGAAAAAATTAGATTCAAATTCATTAAGATTATATGTTAGATCCATATCTTCATTTCTAAAATTTTTAGATAATGAAAATTTAGCAAAGCAAATAAAAGCTCCAAAAGTAGATAAAAGATTGCCAAAATTTATTACATATGATGAATTAAACAAGTTGTTAGAAAACGCTGAAAATTATAGAGATAAACTAATTATTAAATTCTTATTTTATACCGGAGTAAGAGTCTCTGAATTAACGAAAATAAAAAAGAATGATATAATTTTTGAAGAAGGTTTTGTAAAAGTATATGGAAAAGGTGGAAAAGAAAGAATAGTACCTGTACCAAAGGATTTGTTAAATGAATTAAAGGATTACGTAAATAAAATAAATACCGAAAATGTATTTCCACTATCATCAAGACAGGCAGAAAGAATTATAAAGAATATTGCAAAAAAAGCGGGAATAAGTAAAAAAGTAACTCCACATGTACTGAGGCATTCTCTTGCAACAACATTATTATCAAGAGGTGTTGATATAAGATATATACAAGAAATACTTGGACATAGTTCGTTAAATATTACACAAATATATACACATGTTGTTCCAAATCAACTAAAAGAAATATATAATAGAGTTTTTGAAAGCCTAGCTTAAAATCGTTTTTATTTCGAAGTAATATATTACAATTACTACTATTGTTATTATAATTGATATTATAAATTCTGCAGATAATAATGGCAAGCTTTGAGATAATAATGAATTTATATTGATTGTTCTAAATATATATGGAAATAACACTGTTGCTAATATAATTGCATTTAAATAATGAGAAATAATGAATAATGTTCTTTGTACAATATCTTTTAAATTCATAGATGTTAATATTAATAATATTATTAACGGAACAAAGAATAGATAATGTATTGTATTTGTATATAGATATATATCTAATAATACTAGCAAATATCCTATTAATCCATATATTTTAAACTTCTTTACATTAAATATATATCCAAGAATACCTAAAACAAATAATATTGTTGATAACAATAATAATAATGTAAAATAATTAAATATAATAAAAAGTCCCCAAAAAATATTTCCATTTAAAATTTTAATACCATAACCTGTAATCGCTGCAGATAATATAGAAACTAATAATATTGCCATTGTTAAAGTTCCAAATAAATATATTAATATATCTCTTTTACTATATTCCTTATTTATGCTTTTTCCTTCAAAAAATCCTATTCCAATGTTTCTAAATATGAATAAGAATAGTATAATAAATATTAGTGGATAAAATGAATATGCAACAGGAACTAATAATGATGGTAATAAAGCTTCATATTGTACTAAAAAGAACGCAATCGATGTACCGGTTATTTCCCACATTGATAAAAATAAATTTTCATATTTTTCATATACATCTTTATTTATAAAGAAAGATAATGCCAAAGCTATTTCTATTCCTATCAATAATAAAATTGTTGCTGCAATTAAAAATATATATGTATAAAAGTAAAATGAATAGTTCATCCTAATTTATTAACAAAATATCTTTTTATAGCCCATATAGATAAAACAAATAATGTTATATATATTAATTCAAAGGTTATTGCAATGGAAATAACTCCAGGATTTAAATTTGCAGCATCCTTTGTTAATAATATTCCATATATTGTCCAAGGTTGTCTACCAACTTCTGCAGCAATCCATCCAGTTTCTAAAGAAATCAAAGATAATACTGATAATAATATTAATCCATATAATAATAATTTATTCATATAAAATGTATATTTTGGATTTAAAGTAAATTTTTTATCTTTTTTATCTTCTTTTGAAATTATTAAAGAAATTAATCCATACAATGATATAAAGAATATTAAGAATCCAAATGTTGCCATTATATCGAAAGAATTATGCGCTATAGTAATATCTTTTGGTGAAGGTATATATGACTCATTTGTATATATCCCAGGAACAACTGTATTTGGATTAGCACTTTCATATAATAATAAACTTTGCAAATTTGGAATTTGTATTGAATCAATTAATGTATAATTGTTTGTAACAATTCCAAATAAATTTTCAGGTGCATTAGAAATGTTTCCATTTAAATTAGCCTCTAATGTTGCATACTTAATTGGTTGATATTTTGCTAATATATCTGCTGAATTTATTCCAAATATTCCTAAGAAAAATATTGATAAAAATAATATAGGAATTGTTAATTTCAAGGCTTTCCCATATATTTTTATATTTTTAATATCCTTTTCTTTCAATATTTTATAAGAAATAATCAATACAAACAGTGATAAACCAAATTCTAATGATGATAAAACTCCATGAGATACTTCAATAAATTGTATTGGAGTAAAGAATATAGAATATGGATTTGTATCAATATACTGACCATCCAAATATTCAATTCCTACAGGATAATTCATAAAAGAATTTAATGTTATTATTAAAAGACCAGATGTTGCTGCAAATATTCCAATTAAATACATAAATATAGGATGTAATACTGAATTATTATATTTTTTAAATGAATAGAAATATATACCTACAAATAAAGATTCCATAAAGAATGCTAAAACCTCTATATATAATGATATAATTGCTGTATTACTCACTATTTGCATAAATTTTGGGAATAATATATACATTTCAACAGCGACAATTGTACCTGATAATGTTCCAATTGCAAATAAAACTAATATTAATGTTGATATTCTTTGAGCTAAAATTTTTATACTTTCATCCTTCTTTAATATTCCATATAATTCTAATGTTCCAATTGAAAAGGGCATTCCAATGGTAATTGATGCTATTATAATATGTATAACAAGAGAAGATGCAAAAACAATCCTATCAATATCATATACAGGTAACATAAAAATATTTATGGGTTTATATATTTTAAAAAAATTATTTAAAAGATAAATATAGCAGCGGATACAACAGTTGTATAATTACTTACAGCAGCTTTTTTAAATATCTCAAATTCCTTATCTATTTCTATATTATACATTGATTGTAGCATATTTTTTGCCATATTTTTTGCATGTCCCTCTTCCTTTCCAGTATAGTATCCATGATATTCTGTAAAATATCCATTATATTTTTTATCCTTAGGTAATGCTACTCCAACTGATGAAAATATTTCCTTATCTTTTTCATTTGACGTAAATCTTGCTAGAACACAAAATACAACCTGACCTGCTTTTAAATACTTTAATCCCTCATCTACATCTATAATTTTTACTTTTGGTGGTGCTATGCTAGATACTGGAACTAGATTAAACCTCTCTATTTTCGCATCTCTCAGTGCATATTCAAAACTTAATAGCGAATCGTCTGCTACACCTATACCAGAAGTAAAGAAAACTTTTTTTGGCACCAGACTCCGCGGGTTCATAAAATAAAAAATTACTTTTATGATTTATAAATTATCTAGAGGATGAAGCCAACCTTTCTAACTCTAATTTCTTCTGTATTGCAAATGACTCTACAGAATTCCTATAAGCATTTATTATTTCTTTTGCCAATGCACTTGCCATATCTTTTTTATTTCTAGAACCATGATATGATCCCCAAACAATATACCTTATAGCTAGATCAATTCTTCTTAAAGGTGAAATATCTACTGCCTTTGGATATCTTGCACCACCCATTTCTATATTTGTTATTTCTTCTCTTGGAGCAGCATTTTCTATAGCTTTTGTCAATACTTTTATTGGATTTTGTTTTGTTTCCTTTTCAATTATTTCAAATACTTTTATCAATATTTTTAATACTTTATGATATTCTCCAGAAGCATAATATGATGTAAACTTATGTTTTCCTCCATAATGACCTGGTGTCATTAATCTACCAATTAATCTCTCTATAATCGGCATGTTTTTTCTCCCAAATCTTCTATTCTGATATCTACCATTTGTCTTTGGAACAACATATGGCTTTAAATTCATAAATGCTCTTAAGGTTTCATCTTCTACATCTATTTCATATTTCCATCTTCCTAGAAATTTCAAATCATTAATACTATTTACCATTAAAAATAATATTAAAGAATAAATTAAAAAATTATTCTGATTCTCTTATTGCCTTAACTAATACAGGTATTAGTGTTAGTACAAATAAGATTACAAAACCCCATGCAAATATGCTCTCTACACTTGCTGAAATATTTGAATATCCAACAGTCAATACTGACAATGATGATATAACGAATATTGAATATATAAATATTTGAATAAATGGTTTTACGTTTTTATAATATGAATTTTCGCTTATATGTTCTGTTATATACTTCATAACAATTAATCCAATTGACAATATTACAAATACACCTATTATATTATCAAATAATGTATATTGGAATCCTAACAAGTTTAGAGAATAATATGTTATTATCCATACAAATCCTAGAAATAGTAATAGTTTCAATAATTCCGCTATATATTCATTATATCCTTCAATTAGTATATATAGATATGATGTAAAGAATATGGAGAATATTACACCAGCTGCTATTATTAATACAGCTATTGATATTAATAATAATGTTGAAGAAACTGTCATTGTCAATTGTAATATATTGGATATATAATAATACTGAGTTGTTGTTAATACATTTGGCATAAATGATAATACACTGTTAAATACCAATATTCCCAATACTATTCCAACTAAATATGATAATAACGTTGCTACATTTATTTCTGGCATTTTACTAAATGTTGATTTTAATTTTTCGTATACAATCTCTATCTTTATATATTTTGCGAATAGCCAGCTCAATATCTTATATACTATCCATCCAACAAAATAGCCTATTATACCACCCAATACTAGAAAACCAATAAAATAACCTATAGACATCAATAAGTCATATACCATTTATCTTTTATGCAATAAAATTATATAAATTTTGTTTTTGTTATTAGAAAATAACGACTATTTTTACCTATTTTCTATAATAAAATTACATATAGAAAATTATTCAAATAAAAACTATCTTCTAGCTTTCTCTATCTTACCTCTTCTTAATAATTCCAAAGGTTGTCCATTTACTAAAATTACTTTATATCTTACTCCAGGTATTGAACCTATAGTTCTTCCCTTTGGTCCACCTATTCCAACTATTAATACATCATCATGCTCATCAACATATTTTATTGACTTATCACCTGGAGCAAAGGCTGTAACAATTTTCCCATTTTTCTTTAGCTGCACTTTTACACATTTTATCATTCCAGAATATGGCTGTCTTTTTTCAATCTGTACCTTTTCTAATACAATTCCTGATGCCATTGGACTTCCTTCCAAAGGATCATATTTTTCCTTTAGTTTCAATATTCTCCTTTTCCATTCCTTCTTACTCCATCTAAATTTTTTTCTATTTTCAATTAATTTCTTAGCAGCAAATAATCCATTAGCCATTCTTTAATATAGATATAACAGAAATTTTAAATGGCTTTTTCAATAACAAACCCACTTCCTCATTTGAATAATTCAATACTTCTACTTCAAAATTTTCCAACTTTTGATAGTACTCTACATCCTTTTTTATATTTTCAGGGATATTTTTTGCTAAAAATATTTTTTCTACCTTTCCTCTCTTAATCATTTTCAAAGTTCTATTATATCCAATAATTACATTTTTCTCATCAACGATCTTCTTTCTTAAATCATCAAACGTTACCATAAAATCTATCTATATAAAAAATATTTTTATTCCTTATCTTCCTTTTTATTTCCTACAAAATATATATCATATAAACCTGTACCTAAGTATATTGGTTGGTTCATTATAACATTATCTATTCCACCTAATACTTTATCAGACTGTCCCATCATTGAAGATCTAACAAATATAGAAATTGGGGTTTCAAATGCCGCTTTTGATAACGTAGATTCTTTTTCTGCATGTAATCCATATCTATTTATACCTAAATATATTCCATACCATGTCAACATATCTGCTACTAACATAAAATGTCTTACATTTACACTAAGACCCTGATCTTCATATAATTTAACTAATTCCTGCAATATTGCAGCTCTGGTAGCTTCTATTCCAAATACTTTTTCTATTTCTCTTAGATCATTTGTATATAATTTTGTATAATCTACTTCTGGTATTTTCATAATTTCCAATAAATTAGACCCAACAGTATATATTACATATTCATTATCTTCTTTATTTATAGTTACATCTTTGATTCCTTTTATTCCTTTTATTAGTATTTTCTTTATCGTTTCTTTAAGCAAATATAACTCTCTTGCAGATAATTTTGGAGCAATTATATATATATTCTGTTTATCATTCTCAACCTTGTATTTCTTTATTTTCTTTTTTAATATTCTAAATATTTCATCAAATGTTAATTCTTCTTCTTTCAATTTCTCTTTATCCAAACTAATTATTATCTTATTTTCAAATACATCCAATGTTATTGATAATAATAAATCTTCCAATAATAATTCCTTTATCCTTTTTGCAATACTTTGAACTACATTTATATCATTTTTATACTCATCCAACAACCTTATTATCATATATTTTCTTTTCAATTTCTTTTTTGCATCGGTTATTTCTGTAATTCTAGGTAAACCCAAAGAAACTTGTTGAGCAGATATACCTACAAAGTGGAATGATTTTAATATCATTTGTGTAGTTGGTTCTGCAATTGATTGTGCAGCAACTATACCAGTAGGCTCACCTGGATCTATTATAAATTTATATGAAAAATCTTCTACAATTTTTCTTAATTTTTCATCTTCTATTTTTTCTAGATCTTTTTTTATCTTTTCCGGTAGTTCCATTTTTATTATTTTCTACATAAGGTTTTAAAATTTGGGCCAGTAAATTTACATCTAATTTTCCATTTATTGATTTATGTACTGCAACACCATCTCCGCCATAGACAAATTGTATAACCCTATTATAAGCATCTCTAACAGTTAAATCCTCACTTACATGAAGATCATATAAACTTAATACCAATCTCCTATAGAAATATCCAGATTGGGCAGTTCTTATTGCAGTATCCATTAAAGAGTCTCTGCCAGGTAATGCATGGAAGAACATTTCCCATGGTTTTAATCCATCTCTATAAGAACTTATTACCCAACCATGATATTTTGGATGATATATATTTCTTTCAAATATTGATAAATTCCTTCCTTTATAACCGAAATTTATAAACTTCCCTCTAAATGCTTGAAATCCCAATGATCCAACCATCCTAACAGCATTTTGCCAATCACCTCTTGCACCAGTTACAGACATGATATATGTACCTGTATCTTTTTTCATATATCTTCTAAGAACATCTTGTATTTTTGTAACACTATCCGATGCTGTCTGTATAGACCTTAACTCATATGTTTCCTGTAAACTTCTACCAGCAATTCTTTCAAGAGTTCCTTCAGTATATTGTTTATATAAATCATCTATTGTTTTTTGTGTATCATTTATTATCTTTTTTATTTCCTCTTTTGCCTCTTCTGGTAAATCAAAATCGGAAATAGACATTGAAATTCCCAAATTATATTGATAGTATATTCCTAATAAGCTATATTTTTGTAATAAATCTGTTATATATTCTTTTCCGTATAATTTATATAATACAACAAATAATCTACCCTTCTCCGCCTTTATTAAACTTGAATCTAGATGTCCCCTAACTATCATTCCATTTTCTATCTTTATTTTATCATTTTCAAAATTAAAGTCATCTGGTAAAAATATTGAAGCAATTTCTTTTCCAGTTAAATAATCTCTACCTTCTTCTTTTGCTTTTTTAATAATATTAGACAATCTATCTAAATCCTTATCATTAGCATTTGACATATATACTAACTGTCCAGCTTGATTAATTGGTATTTTTACATCATCTTGTGTTATTAAATACAATCCTGTTATCATTTCTTGAATCATACCAACAATAAAGTCTCCATACCTTGGAGTAATATAATTATTTGATATTTCTGTTAAAAGTTCCGTTTCTGCTCTTGCTTCTTCACTTCTTGGCAAGAATATATTCATTTCATCTCCATCAAAATCTGCATTATATGGTCTACATATTATTGGATTTATTCCAAAAGTATCTACAGGAAGTACTTTAACATAATGCCCCATCATTGATAATCTATGTAAAGAAGGATATCTCAACAATAATACAATGTCCCCATTCATTAAATGTCTTTCAACAACCCATCCTGGTGCAATCATTGAAGCGAGTGTTTCCTTATTTTCTTCAGTAATTACTCTTTTTCTTCCATCTGGCGATATTACATAGTTTGCACCTGGATATTTTTCGGGTCCATTCAATATATACTCTTTCATTTTTTCAATATTCCATTCAGTAACCCTTTCGGGAACTGTTAATGTTTTTGCAACATATAGTGGTATTCCAACCTCATTTGGTTTTATCTTCGTATCTGGAGTAATAACTGCCCTTGAACTATAATTTATCCTTTTTCCAAGCAAATATCTTCTAATTATACCTTCCTTTCCAGAAACTCTTTCAACTAATGATTTTAGTGGTTTTCCCCATCTATGCTGAGCCTTCGGGACATTTGGTAAAGTATTGTTAAAATATGTAAATATATGGTACTGTAATAAATTATATATATCATCTACAATAACTTGTGGGGCTCCCGTTGTTATATCTTCTTTTAATCTTTGATTTGTTCTTACAATATCGACTAATTTATGGGTTAAATCATCTTCTGCCCTCTCTCCATTTTCCAAAACTATAGAAGGTCTCATTGTTACTGGAGGTACAGGTAAAACTGTTAATATCATCCATTCTGGTCTAGAAAATGATGGATCAAATCCAATTAATGGTAAATCTTCATTTGGTATTTTTTCAAATATTGATCTCATTTCAACAGGATACATTCTTCTTTCATTTTCCTTATCTTTAACATAAAAGTAAAATGGTTTCCTAAATTCAACTTTTGGATTTTCGTATCCACATATAGGACATTTTGATCTTCTTTTAGCTCTAGAATATACAAACTTAATTATAAATTTATATAATTTATTCCATCTTCTTGAATTTCTATACCTTTCTATTTTATTTGATATAAATTCCCTTTCCTCTTTTGTTAATTTTACATGACCGCAATTATGACAAACTGCATTTATTAATTCTTTAACAATTGGCAAAAATTCTGGATGTAATACTGGTCTTGCCAATTCTATATGACCAAAATGGCCCAAACATTTTCCTGCAGTTTTTCCACATGATTCACATACATAACTTGGATCTACCACCCCTAACCTTAAATCCATTAATCCACCCCTTATTGGAGTTCCATCTTCATCATATAACTCTGATACAATTATTTTTGCTGCAGACATTTTTCTTATTGTATCTGGACCTAATAGAGAATATTGAATTTCAGAAATTCTTTTGAAAAATATGTCGTTCATCATCAAAACTTGTAATTCAACTTAAGCCTAGGCCAAATTCCAAGAGAGATTAATTCATTTAATAATAAATAGAAAGCATAAGAAATCTTAACTTTTGATATTTTTTCAGTTTCACCACAAACAGGACAATAAACTCTATTTCTTATATTATCTTCAACAGCAAGAGAACCACATTTTTCACAAACATAAACTGTTGTATCATCAGAAGAATACATTTCTCTTAATAACATAGGTGCACCATAAGCAGCAAGAACCTCATGTTCCATTTCACTAAATTTCAAACCACCTTTCTTTGATTTACCTTCTGTAGGTTGTCTTGTTAATAATGTAACAGGACCTGTTGCTCTCGCCTGTAATTTATTCTTTGCCATATGTTTTAATCTTAAATAATATACACTTCCAATAAATATTTTAACTTTAAATTCATCTCCAGTTAAAGGATTATATAATGTTTCTGTTCCATCTTCTCTAAATCCTAAAGATAATAATTCTTTCCTTAATTCTTCTTCACTTTCTCCATACCAAGGAGTTCCATCAATATATCTCCCATTCAAACTTCCAATCTTTCCAGAAAGTAATTCTAATAATAAACCAACAGTTTCTCTTGAAGGAATTCCAGCAGGAGAGAATATTATATCTGGAACAAGACCTGAAGACGACCATGGCATATCTGATGGATCAACAAGCATTCCCAAAACACCTTTCTGTCCATGTCTTACAGAAAATTTATCTCCAAGTTCTGGGATCCTTAAATCTCTTAATTTTATCCTAACTAATAAATTTCCATCATCAGATTCTGTTAATATAACCCTATCTACCCATCCTTCCTCCCCACTACCAGTAGTTAATGAAGAATCTTTCTTTCTTAAACCTGTTGTAATAGATTCAGAAGTTAAACCAATAAATCTTGGAGGTGATATTCTACCAACAAGAACCTCTTCAGGTTTTACAAATGATTCAACAGAAACAATTCCATCTTCTTCTAAACCTTTATATTTATCCTTTCCTCTATATAATTCTACAGAAGGATCTGGAATTGTAATTTCATCTTGTAATCCTCCAGAATATCTTAGTCTATCTATTTCATAAGATCTGAAATATACAGATCTAAATAAACCCCTATCTACCGAACCTTTATTCATGATAATTGCATCTTCAATATTATATCCTTCCTGTGTCATTACAGCAACAATTACATTTTCTCCTATCGCATAATCGTCTTTAAATATATCAAAAGAAAATGTTCTAGTAATTGGATATTGCGGATAGTATAAAATGGATATATCAGTATCAAATCTATTATGGAAGTTTAATGAATATATAGCATGAGACTGCCTTTGTGGCCTAACACCTCTATTTAATCTTGCAGATTGATTTCTATTTGAAAATGGAACTAGAGATGTAGCTATACCAAATATTACCAAAGAAGATAATTCTAAATGAGTTGTATTTTCTTTTATATCTTCTGGATATAATGCAACACTCAAATTTTCTTCTTCAGCAGGATCAACCCATTCAATTATACCTTCTTTTTCCAAATCAGACCATTTTATCTCTCCTCTCTTTAATTTTTCAATATGTTCTTTTGTTAATAATGGTTTACCATCTTTTACAACAATCAAAGGTCTTAAAATCCTTCCTTTTCTTGTTAATATTTCTATAACATTTTTCGTTTCATCAAAATATATATTTACAAAATATGGAATAATACCTTTTCTTCTCTTTTCCTTAAATTCTTCAATAAATTTATTAGCATCATCAACATATCCAACAAAAACACTATCTATATAAACCTCATATGCCATTTTTATTTTTTATATCTGAAATATTTTTAACTATTGGCCTCAATCCTATATCCTCTAACTTCCTAATTAATTCTTTTTTATCAAGATCCTCAAAACTTATTTTTGACAATATTGTTTTATTTTTTCTTAATCCAGTTTCATGACCTTCAGGTGTTTCTATTAAATCCAATCTACCCCAATGAGTACCATGAGCCATTCTTGCTTCTAATAATTCAGCTTCACCAGATATTGAAGAAACAACTCTTGTTAAATTAGATAAGACAGCAATTTTATTTGTTCTATCTAGAGCTTGTGAAATTCCGGTTCTATTCCTTGTCCATTTTCCAATAGCCATTACATTTTCAAATCTTTCAGAAAATATTTTTGATCTAAATATGGATGTATATGAAGGCATTTTTCCCCTTTTTACCAACCTTTCATATTGATACATTGCATCTGTCATCAATGTTCTTAAAGTAACTAAGAAATATTCCCTTATCAATTCTCCAGGTGTTCTAACTATTTTATTTGCAAAGTGATCTTTTATATCTTCATCAATTTTTTCATGAGCTAATAATAATAACTTTCTTGTCATCTTCAATAAATTGTATGCTTTTAATAATCTATCATTTGGTGATGTCCCAACATTTGGTAATAATAAATTATCTAATATTGACAATAATTTTTCTTTTTTAACTTCTGGAGATCCTGTTAATTTTAATTTATCAGCTAAATATCCTATTGCATCTTCAGAAGTTTTTATATTTTGGAATTCCAATAAATTTATATATACTTCTTCAAAATCGTCTCCTTCAGAAATTAATTGACTTATTTCAACATCCTTCTCCAAACCCAGAGCTCTTACCAAAGGTATTAACGGAACCTTTTTATATTTCTCAAATGATAGGTATAATAAACCATCTTTTGTCATCTCCATTCTATGAGCCTTTAATTGGGTTAAAGATTCTGATAATAAATACCCACTATATTTTATGGAACCGGATCCTTCTTGAACATAAAACTTATTTGTAGCAAGTTCCTCAGATAATATAATTAATTTTTCATTTCCATTAATAATAAAATACCCACCACTATCTGTCGGATCTTCTCCAATTCTTATTAATTCCTCTTCAGATAGTCCATAAGTATTGCAATATTTTGATCTAACCATTATTGGCAATCTACCAACAGATACTTGATATTTACTCTTAAATGTTTCATTTTCATATACAGAAAATTCCATAAATATTGTTCCAGCATATGTAAGTCTTCTAATTCTAGCTTCTATTGGATATATTAATCTAGAAACTCCTTCCTTTTCCATAAAATCTGCCTTCCCCAACCACAATTTTTCTATTCTAAATTGCAAATCCCTTAATCCTGGAGCTAATAATCTTGGAGAAAATGCGCCCAATTCTCTTCCAATCTTTGTCATTTCTACATCAACAAAATATTCAAAAGATCTGAGGTGTACTCCTAATAGATCGTTTTCCTCCAAATATTTATAGAATAAGATATAATTATCTATATTATTATTAGCCACTTTTTATTTATATATATGATATCCTTATAAGCTTAATCCTCAACAACAACTCTATAATATACTTCTTCCCCAATCCATGGATTATTTCTTATAATCTTGATAATATCCCCTGGCTTAGCATTTAGATTCTTTAATGCTGGATCTGAAATTTTGATTTTTGGTAAATCTAATAAAGATATTTTATACTTTCCCAATATTTCCTTCTTTTCTTCTTCTGATAATATTACATGTTTTGGTACCAAATAATGTTTTGTTATATCAATTTCTGATAATTCTCTTAAACTTTTTTTAGGTTTATTAACCTTAGAAGTTTTTTTAGATTTGGGCCTTTTAGTAGATTTAACCATTTATCTAATTTTTATAAAAAACTTATAACTTTACCTCCTAGATATTAGGAATGGGCAAAGTGGCTATATTCACAAAGACCAACATACAAGATTATAGAGTAGTAAAGTTAAAAGAAGAAATAAAAAATTATAATAACATTAGCATTATTGACATAGAAAAGGAAAATATGCTTCCATATAATGAAAAAATATTAAACTATGATACATATTATTTTTTCATTGGATCCACTTTTTTATCTGATATACACCTACTAGCAAAATATCTTGAACAAAATGGAAAAGAAGTAATAAATACCATACATATTAAAGAATCTGTAATATCAAAAACTCTATTTTATAGTATTATTAATAAATATATAAAAATTCCAGAATTTTTGAAAATATATTCAATAGATAACATCGAATATGTAATAAATAAAATAGGATTTCCAATGGTAATAAAGCATCAGTTTGTACATAGGGGAGAATTTGTACATAAAATAGATAATGAAAAAGAACTATATGCTTTTTTAGAAAAATATTTATTAGATAAAAGGATAAACATAAAACATTTAATATTTCAAAAATATATACCATATGAGAAAGATATAAGGGTGATTTTCGTAGGAAAGCCCATTGGTGCGATGGAGAGAATTAATGAAAATAGTTTTAAGGCAAATATTAGCCAGGGTGGATATGGAAAACAATATAATTTGGATGAAGAAATAATAAATATTGGATATAAAATTATGGAAAAATGTGACTTACAAATATTTGCATTCGATCTATTATTAAAAAATGATCAATATTATTTGATAGACTTACATCATATATTTCAATATGAAGGATTTGATAAATATTTAAATAAAAATATTACGAGAGAAATACTAAATTACTTAAATGAAATTAGTAATAAAAGCCAAGGGAAATAAATTAATAAAAGCAACACATAAAAGTACTTTAGAAATTACTAAAGATAGTTTTTTAACTGAAAGGGGGGATTGTATAATTGGTATAAGTTCAAATTATTCTGTAAAAGATTTACCAGAAGATCTTAAAGATCATTTATTAAACGAAGGAAAAATAAAGATTACAATTAAAGTTGATGATTTAATAGACGATATAATTGCATATGGCTCAAAAAGATTATTGTTAACAAATGATAAAAGTATTGTTATAAGAAAAAGCAATTATATTGATGATAGAACTTTGGCAATAAACTCAAATAAGAGTGCTATTGATATTGATAGAAAATTAATAGAAAGATTAAAGAATAAAAAAAATATGGATTTTGTTATATATTACTAAAAAATATTTATAAAGAATAAAGTATTTATCCTTAATTATGAAAAGAAGAGGTATAGATATGGCTGTACAGTTAATATTTGTAATAATAATAATGTTAGTAGTAGCAGTTATTGTAATCAAGTTATTCCAGCAACAATCATCAAAGATTAGCGAAATATCAAATACACAAATACAACAAGCAGTTTCTGATTGCTCAAGCTATTGTACAGATCTATCTACATTTTGTACAAAGTACGAAAATATAGGAAATGGACTTGTACAAACAAGTCCTGGATATTATGTCTGTTTAAATGCTGTTCCATGCAGTATAGTATTACAATTATATGGTGGCTCTTCTAGTCAATGTCAAAATCAAGGATTTTCCATATCACCTC
Organism: Candidatus Nanopusillus sp.; assembly: GCA_046536775.1. Classification (GTDB taxonomy): domain Archaea; phylum Nanobdellota; class Nanobdellia; order Nanobdellales; family Nanobdellaceae; genus Nanobdella. Next base: position 20,971 of record JAWDMD010000004.1, read on the forward strand.
TTGATTGCATGTATTTAGAATGTCAAAATTATATTGACAATTTATATTATAGTCCATTACAAGCAACAAGTTATATATTTGGAAATTATTCTTCTACTACATATTTTAATGTAACATCTGGACAAGAAAATATCCAAATTTCAGCTCCATCCTCAATATTAAATCCAGGTCCATCACAATGTTCTGCACAATTACCAACATGGATTACAAACCAAGTATTTGGTGCATTATTAGATATAGCTAACTACTATAATACTGCAGATGGATGTAACTTGAATTTAACAGTTAGTAATGGAATATTAATGGTGACTGGAAATTGTACATCATTAGGTATAAATAATAATGTTAATGGAATGCCATTGTGCCAATTCTTAATGCAAGTACCATATTCTCAGTTAAATAATATACCAAGCGTAACAAGCTAAATGTAATGAGTTTTTTTGAGTATTTTTATAACAACTTTAATTTAATAAAATTAAAAGCTCCTAGTTCTATATATAAAAAGTATGCTTTTCATTTATGGTTAAATAGATTAAATACAAATCCAGATAATATATTTTCTTCTGTAATAAATCTAGCATTATTTTCCATAATTATATATTTTATTTTAAGTTTTGTCAGTTTTCAATTAGCTTTTTCTTTATTAATATCTTTATTAATATTATCTTTCTATTTTGCATATTATCCAATATTTTATACACAAATTGTTAGAATTCAAGTAACATCCGAAATTATATGGATAATACTATATTTATCACTATATCTAAAAAGAAATCCTAATTTAGAAAACGGAATAAAATATGTAGCTTATTATATGAAAGGTTATATTGCAACAGACTTTAAATCATTATTATATAATTTAGAAACAAATAAATTTAATGATATAGAATCTGCATTGGAATATTATCAGAGAAGATGGTTTTATCTAAGTCCAGATTTTGTATATGCAATGACACATATTGTAAATATTAAATATAAAACATCTATTGATGATATAAATAAATTATTAGATAGAATATTGGGGTGGGTATTGAAAAAATCCTTAGAAAAATCCCAATTATATGTAGATGCTTTAAAAGAACCAGCAACAGTTATCGTATCTTTCTTAGTAATGTTACCAATAGTTAGTTTAATGATGTTACCAATAGTATCTTTATTCTTATTAAATACCGTAAGTTTCTATTTTATAGCATTTTCATATATAATAATTTTACCAGTTGTTACATTTCTAATAATTCAAAACTTTCTATCAAAAAATCCATTTGCATTCTCTGTTCCAGATTTATCCTTAGCAAGAGATCTACCAAAACCTGGAAAATTTAAAGTAGGAAATAAGGAAGTTCCAGCAATAATAATCTCAATAATATTGGGATCAATTGCATTTTTAGGAATATATCATTTAATTTCCTTAGCTATAAAAATTGCACTTATTCCACAGGGATTTTTGAGTGATTATTTAAATATAGTTTATCAAGATAGAGCATTAATATATTCTGTTTTAACTCTAACATTACCTTTAGGATTGGGTTTGGGTATAGGATCTTATTACTATTTAACATCTTTCCAAAAAGTTAAAAAAATATATCAAATTGAAGAAATAGAAAATGAGTTTCCAATTGTTGTATATGAGTTTGCATCATTATTAGAAGATGGTTATCCATTTGAAATAGTAATTGAAAAAACATATTATAATTATAAAATAATAAAATCCTCTGGGGTTATGGAAAATTTTCTGAAAACAACACTATATAACTTGAGAAGAGGTTATGATTTAAATTTTTCTGTATTTGATCCAAAAATTGGCTCTTTAAATCTATATCCATCAAAATTAGTGAGAGAATCAATGCAACTCTTAGTTACTTCTTCTTCAAAAGGTCCTGATGTTTTATCAAAGATTTCATATAATATATCAACAAATTTAGAAAATGTAGATAATATAAGATATAATGTAAGGAAGATATTAAATGAAATAATTGGATTAATAGATATGACATCAAGAAATTTAGTACCATTAATTTCTGCAATGGTTACAATTTTTAATAACGGTATAGTTTCAATGCTTTTTGCACTTGCATATTTCTTTCAATTAATAGACCAATCTTTTGGTTTAGGTGGTGGATCAAATCTATATAATTTTATTGTAAATACCTTTAATCTATATAACCTAATACCACCAACATTTTTTGAAGCAATAATTGGTATATTTTTTATAGAATATGTGGTAATAACTTCATATATGAGTGCTGGAATAAAATATGGTTTTGATAGTACAATGACATCATATTATATAGGTAGAAATTTGTTGTTTGGAACGATATTTTATGTAATATTTTCAATAATAGGAATATTAGTTATATATACAGTATTTGGCCCATACTTACCGACAAGTATACAATTATGAGATTACAACAAACAATATATTGGATTATAATAACCTTTATATTAATTATAGTTGCTGGCTTATTCTCTTTTTATTATATTTATAATGTAAAAAATAATTTAAGTGGAAATAGTATACAAACCATTAATTGTCAACAACTTGGAAATTTATATAATAGAAGTTTTCAGGAAATAATCAATATTAAAGTATTTCTTAATGAAAATTGTACAATAAATGGAATAACGATACCTGCAGGCTATAGAATTATATATATTTATAACGGAAGTATTAATTATATATGAAGAACGACATAGCAATAGATACTGTATTTATAATAATAATAGCAATAATATCTGTCGTAGTTGTATTAGATATTATTTTTACAAAATTCTTTGGCAATTCTCAAGTATATTATTGTCAAACATTAATATCACAAGGTGGTTTTTCTCCTTCATGTGAAAAATATTATCCTTCTGCAATAAATGTTATATATACAAATGAAAGTAATGATACTATTTATTCAGATACAACAGGATTAATATTAAATTGCTACAATAATAATGTAAACACAAATAGATTATTTAATGTATGTTATGATGTTTATATAAATGAGAATATTACTCTGAATTCATCAATATTACTTCAATATATACAAAATTATACTGAATTTAATCCAAATAATATCATATTCAATTTGAATAATAGCAATGGAAATATATATCCATACAATAGTATATTTATAATATACAACAATAGTTATATTTTAATATGGCAATAAAGTCTCAAGAACTTCCAATTAATTATACCTTTTTAATAATTATTGGAATAGTTGTTACATTAGTAATTGTGGGCATAATATTTTTATTAAAAGGAAATATAACTTCTTATATTGATAATACAATACCCAAATATAATAATACGCAGACTGTAGTAGAAACAAATATAAGTTCAATACAAGATGTTGCGATGGATGTAGTATCATGTTATTATAAAAAAGCCCAGGGTCTTTGTTATTTAATTAACTATCAGGGAAATCCATTTACATGTCAGGATTTAATAAATAATGTAAGCAGTATAGATCCAAATGTAGTAATGCAGAATTGTAATTATAATATAAATACTGGAGATTATATACTAGTATATTCGGCAGTAAATTATGTTTATATTAGTATTCAAGGGTAAAAATGGATAATTGGTTTTGGATAATTGTAACAATTATTGCTTTTGGTTTATCTTTATATTTATATTTTAAATTTGCGAGTATAAATAGTCAAACCCAATCATTATATCAAGATATATCTTCATGTCAAAATTTATATACAACAGTTGAAAAAGTATGCTATTCTAACAATGGAACAGAATTCTATATTAACATTGAAATAAACAATTATTTAAATTATATTTATGGTAATAATAGTTTATTAAGTTGTTATATATATGACAAATATTATAATTATACAATACCATGCAATGTAATAATAAATACAACAAATAATACGATTGAATATTATACTTCCGGATTATTTTACGAATTATCGCGTGGAAAATCAAATGAACAAATCCCACTACTTGTTGAAAAGACATCTCCAACACAAGTAACAATTTATATAGAAAATCCAAGTTAAAAAACTTTAAAACTTTTTTAATATTATTAATCCATAATGAAAAGAGATCAATTAAATTTACTTTCAATAGTAATAATATTAGTAGTTATATCATTATCTTTCCTAATATATTATCAATATTCTTCTAATGTTAAAAGGGAACAAGAAAAATATATATTTGAAAATTTTATTAACAGTTTACAGAATTTAGAGAATACAATAAATAGTATTCAAGGCACTTATTATGTAAAAGTTGATATACCAAGTGGAGTTATATTATATACAAATAGTACAGAATTAATAATACAATATAATAACAATAATTATACAATTAATTTTTACAAGAATGTAACATTGTATAATAATAATCAAAACGTGAGTTTTTTATATCCAAACAATTATATATATCTTGTTAGTACAAATAATACTATTTTTATTACAACAAATTTTCAGAATTCAATTACTGTATTTAATCAATATTTACCTAATGGATCTCTTATAATTATAAATCCCGAAAATAATCAAAACAATAACAACAATGGAGGAAATAATAATATTAACTCAAATTCTCAATGTTTAGTTAACTATACTGGACAAACAAGCTTTTTCTGGGGTGATGTAAATGGTAATAATTATTTACCTCCAATAGGAGACCAGGGAAATTGCGGAGATTGTTGGGCTTTTGCTAGCGCAAACGGAATTGCTTCAGTATATATGATAAGAAATAATGAATCTAATTATGGATTACAATTATCCCCAGCATATTTAGCGATAGAATGCAATAAGGGTTATCAAAATAATCAACCAGAGTGTAGCTCTGAAGAAGGATGCAATGGTGGTTGGCCATATTATGGTATAGTATTTACATCTCAAAATGGCATACCGCCAGATCCTGGATGGAGCAATTATGATTCTACTTTATATGGATGCCCAGGAAATGGTTTTAGTTATCCGGGCGATGTGTGTAATTATAATTATAATGGACCCACTTCTCCATTATATTATCCAGAGGGTGTTATAGATCTTGAGGAAAATGGACCTTTATCAGATCAACAAATAATTCAAGATTTATTATGTTATGGACCTTTAGTAGCTGCTGGAATG
>JAWDMD010000005.1:0-24389 GCA_046536775.1 Candidatus Nanopusillus sp.
TCATATATAAAATAATCCTAATTATGTTACATCCAATTTTACCATATATAACAGAATATATATATCAACAATTATATAGAGAAAATAAATTAATAATTGAAAATAAAATCGATGAAATAATGGATTTACTTATTTTATAAAGGATAGATTTAAGGATAATATTATCAGAGAATGTTGAATTATGGTTAGAGCAATCTTTGGAAGATTTAGATACAGCAAAGGTATTATTAAATAACAATAAATATTATGCTTCTACATTTTATTCATATCAAGCAGCAGAAAAAGCTTTGGAAGCTTTACTATTATATTTTGGAAAAGATGTAAAAACACATGATTTAAGTAAAATGCTAGATATAATTAAAGAAGAAGTAAATTTAAATGTTGAAGAAATAAGAAAAGAAGCTTTAAAATTAAATCCAAATTATACAATTTCTAGATGTCCAGATGCGGCAAATAGTTTACCATATTTATTATATGATAAAAATGATGCAGAAGAATATTTAAAGATGATTGAAAAGATTATTAACTGGGTTAAGAAATTTATTAAATGAAAGCAAAATCTGCTATTGAAAGTCAAAAAGAATTATTAAAGAAAGCAATAGAAATAATAAATAATATAAAAAAGGAAATTAATATAATTTATGTTTATGTTGTAGGTTCTAGAGCTAGAGGAGATTATCTAGACACAAGTGATTTAGATTTAGTAATAATATCTGATGATTTTAAGAATTTGAGATATATAGAAAGGTTAGAAAAATTATATAAATATTCTAAAGGAGATATTGATTTTTTGCGTTTACAAAAGAAGAATGAGATAATCCAAAAAGTTTATTTATAATTAATATGAAAAGGGAGACAAAGAGATTAGAAGAACTGTTAAAATTTTATGATATAAATTTTTAAATTATTTATAATTAAAAATATACCAAGGGGATATATTTTATTTTACCATTATTTATAATTCTTTCTCCCCAGTAATTTTTTGTAACAACTATTGAAAATCTACTATTATAATTCCTTATAAAATAATATAGACTTCTAGTTAATATATCTCTTTTTATATTCGAAAATTTAACTTCTGTTGGTATTATTTCCTTCCCTTCAAATATAAAATCTACTTCTGCTTTATTTTTTGTCCTCCAAAAATTAATCTTCCCATACTGATATAATTCATTTAATATAAAATTCTCTATAAGAGTTCCAGAATCATTTCTAATTTCTATATCATTAAAATTATTTATTAAATAATTTCTTAATCCTGTATCTATAAAGTATATTTTATTTTCTTTCTTTAATTCCGTAACTAAATTTTTATGAAATGGTCTTATTCTTCTTATAATATATGTTTGCTCTAAAATATCTAATAGATCTATAATTTCTTTAAAATAGCTATTTATCTCATTTGCTAATTGTGTTATATTTATTAGAGAACCATTTAAAGATGCTAATGCTGTAATTAATCTTCTAAATTTAATAGTATCTCTTATATTTAAAAAAGAAACAACATCCTTATCTAAATATGTATTTACAAGATTTTTCAATAAAAATATTTTTTCTTTTTCACTTTCAGCTGTTACTATAGCGGGATATCCACCAAACTTTATATATTCATTTAAATACTTTAATAAGTCATTAATGTATATATCTACATCTTTTTTAATTTCAAAATCACTACTATTCATCAAGAGATTTATTACCTTTTCATTCCATTCTTTATAGATTCTAGCAATTTTTTGATCATTATATAATAAAAATTCATAAAAATTTAAAGGATATAATTCAAATTCTAATAATCTACCAACTAGATATCTTGCAGTTTCATTTTTTAACTCTAATGAAGAGGATCCCGTTATAATAATTTTTATATTTTCAAAAAGATCATATATTAATTTTAGTTTTTTTCCTAAATCTTTACAATATTGGGCTTCATCTATTAAAAAATAATATCTTTTACTATCGGTTATATATTTTCTTATAAAATCTTTTGGATTTTCTGAAAACTTATATAGAATTTCATTATCCTCGAAGGTTAAGTAAATAATGTGATCTTCATCAATATTTTTTTCATTTATTAGAAAATCTTTCAACATTTTCAATAATGTTGTCTTTCCAGATTGCCTTGGTCCTTTAATTGATATAATTTCTCTTCTATCAATATACCTTATAATCTCATTTAATAATGCCCTAGGTATGTATTCCATCATAGTAATACTTTTTCTAAAAACTTTTTAATTTTGGCATGGTCAAAATTAAAATATATTTAAAAATTATCTTATAAATCCTTCGGCCAATTCTTTTATTTTTTCATAAAAATTATTGGCTTTAGTAACTGCAGAGGATAATAACACCCCTTCAGCACCAAATTCCAATGCTTTTTTTACATCCTCTTTATTACTTATACCAGCTCCAACCAATACTTTAATATTTGAATTAATTTCTTTGATCATCTTAACAGAATTTATTACTATTTCAGGTCTTGCAGTCGATACAGAAATTCCAGTTCCTATCAATTCTGGTGGTTCTACAGCAACATAATCTGGATTCAATTTTGCAACTGCAGCTCCCACAAAATTATCATTTGCACATACTATAGTAATTAAACCCAACCTTTTTGCTATATTTATTGCCTTTTCTATATCTATAATTTTCATTGGTTTTTCTGAATGATTTATTAAAGTTCCAACAGCACCAGCTTCTTTTACAGCTTCAGGTAATATATATCCTGTATATGCGCCTGGTTCAATTGGATCTATATGCTGTGTAAATATTTTTACTCTCTTTGCATTTTTTGATAATAAATATATATCAGTAGATTGCGGAGCAATTCCTATATCAATATTATATTCTTCAGAGACTTTTTCAGCAGCTTCTAATAATTCCAACCCTCTTTTTCCAATTGTTTCTATATAAGATTTTAAATTTATAACCAACATTTTATAATTTATAAAATTCGTAAATTTATAAGAATTTATAATGTGGCATTCTTTACCTGTTGAAGAAGTATTAAAAAAATTAAATACATCAAATAAAGGTTTAGATGATTATGAAGCTGAAAAGAGGTTAAAAATATATGGAGAAAATAAAATAAGATTAGAAAAAAGGAATTTTATAGAAATTATAATTGAATATTTAAAAAATCCATTCCTATTATTATTTTTTGTTGCAGATATATTATCAATTATTTTTGGTGGTATTACTGAAGGATCTGCAATAACATTATTTCTAATATTGTATATAATATCAGATTATTTACATGATAAAAAATCTGAAAAAATAATAAAATCCCTAGAAGAAAATATAGAAAGTAATGTTTTAGTTATTAGAAATGGAAAATATAAATATATAAAATCATCAAAAATTGTTCCGGGGGATATTATTGTATTGAAATATGGACAGAGAGCTCCTGCTGATATAAGAATAATAGAATCTATTGATCTAGAAGTTGATGAAAGCTCTTTAACTGGTGAATCTGAGCCTGTAAAAAAATATAATACCATATTACCAAAAGATATTTCAATAAAGGAAAGAAAAAATATGATATTTCAAAATAGTTATATAATAAAGGGAATTGCAGTTGGTGTTGTAGTTGAAACTGGAAATAATACATATTATGGAAATATATACAAAAATATAAGCAAACAAAAGAGAAACAAATCTCTCTTACAGGAAGAATTAGATAAATTCTCATATTATATGATAATAATTATATCAATAATTGTAATTATATCTTTTGTAATATTATTGATCAAAAATATATTAAATTTATACCAGCTAATAATATTTGTAATAGCTTTAGCTATTGTAGTAATACCGGAAGGATTGCCTGCAGCACTAGTATTAATATATACAATAAGTGGCCAAAAATTGGAAAAAGATCATATATATGTAAAAGATCCCAACATATTAGAAGATATTAGCAATATTGATACAGTTGTTTTAGATAAAACTGGCACAATTACATATAATGAATTAATTATAAATAAATTTTTTTATAATGGTAAACTTTATAATGTAAAATATTATCAGGATAGGACAGAAATAATGTTTAATAAAAAAATAATAAATATTGATGAAGTAAAAGAATTCTTAATATTTTTGTATAATTCAATAGAAGACTATTTAACAATAGATATAGAAAAAAATATTGGAGATCCTATAAATTTATCAATATATAAATTGACAAAATATTTGAAGACTTCTAAATTTTTAGAAAGATATTCCGTAAATTATTTTGATCCTTATAGAAAGAGATCTTCTGTAATAGTAAAATATAATGATAAGAAATATGCAATAATAAAGGGCTCTCCATCATCCCTTTTATCTATCTCAAAATATATAATAATAAATAATAAGATATTTAAAATAGATAAATATAGAGAAAAAATTGAAAAAATTGAAAAAAAATATGGAAAAAAGGGTTATAAAATATTAGCAATTGGTATTAAAGAAATAGAGGATAACAAAGAACTTGAAAAAGATATAATATTCCTGGGATTATTATTTATAAAGGACAAAATAAGAGAGGGGATTTTAAAATATATAAAAGAATTAGAAGATCTTGATATAAAAATATATATAGTAACTGGAGATAATAAAGATCATACCTCTGGAATATTGAGATTATTAAAGTTAGATTATAAAATAGTAGATGCAAATGAAATAAAAAAATTGAATGAAGACTATCTATATAGGTTATTAAAAGATCATCATGTTATAGTAAATGCAGATCCTTTAGATAAATATAGAATAATAAAAACATTAAAAGATAAAGGTCATAAAGTATTATTTGTTGGAGATGGTACAAATGATGCCATAGCATTGAAAATATCTAATGTTGGTGTTTCATTTTATAATGCAACAGATATAGCAAAGGATTCTGCAAATGTTATATTGATGGATAAAGGAATAGATAATATAACAAAACTAATTATGGAAGGAAAAAGAATTATATACAATCTAAAAGTATATATCTTAGTATTATTATCTGAACTACTTGGGGTATTTCTATTTATTTCAATTGGATTTTTTATATACAATCAAATATTTCTACAAGCTTTACAATTATTATTATTAAATTTAACAATTGAAACAATCAATTCATTATATATAGGCTCATCAAATGTTAAGGATAAAAAAATGTTAAAGAAAATGAAGGTTAAGATATTTGATAGATATACAAAAATAGAAATAATAAGAAATATTATATTTATCGGACTTACTTCCACAATAGTCTCTCTAGCTACCAATGATAATAGCTATATAATAATATTATTCTTAATAGCAACACAAGGAATACTATATATCCACTATGAAAAAGTATTCTCCTTAAATATAACAAAAACAAAAGAATATTATATATCAATATTTCTATCAACATTTATAGCATCTATATTTCTAGTTGGATATTTAAGAGAAATTGTTCAGTTTATAATACCATCTTTAATTGATATAGCAATATTTGCAGTAGTTTCATTATATTTCTTCTTTATATATTCAATAATAGAAAAAGTAGAAAATATCAGAGGTATCTGAATATCATCATGTATCAGTCAACTCTGACCTTCATCACTATTTTTAATAATATTAATATCAAATATAATTTTTATGGATCTTCCAAAAATATCAATTATATTTCCTATTTATAAAAAAAGTAAATATTTGGAAACTAATATTCAAAAAATATTAAAAGATCCTTATCCAAATAATCTAAAAGAAATAATAATATCAATAGACTCTCCAGAAGATGATTTCCTAAATAAATTAATGGAACTAAAAAATAAATATAAAAATATAACATTAGTTATATCAAAAGATAGAAGAGGGAAAGTTTCTGCAACTAACGATGCAGTAAAAATATCTTCTGGAGAAATTTTATTTTTCTTTGATTCAGATACTATTATTGATTATATTAATATAAAGGGAATTGTTGAAGAATTAAAAGAATATGATATAATAGAATTCTATAAAGAAATAATTAGAAAAGGTTGGCTCGGTTATCTTATGTTCATAGAATTTTCTTCATATTTTGACATTATTGACCCTATATTAAATAAAACAAAAAGACCATTATTCTTAAATGGGAGTGGATTTGCAACTAAAAAAAGCGTATGGAATGATGTGGGTGGATATTCTAGAGTATATGTAGAAGATGTAGATTTTGCTATGAAAGCTGGAAAAAAAGGGTATAAGTATTATATGTCAAAAGATATAAAATTGCTAATTGAACCATTAAAAGGTTTAAGACAATGGATTGAACAAAGAAAGAGATGGAGTTTTGGACTTATAGAAGTAATACTAAATCATCTAGACTACATGGCAGATTTCTTTATACACAATTTGTTAACTTTTATGTTGATACTTCTACTTTTGTATTTACCATACCTAATATGGACTTACATATATATTTACTTGCCGGTCTCTTTCTTATATCAAATTGCTATAAATATATATGAAAACTTATCTAAAAATATTAGCTTTATATATTTAATAATATTAAGTCCATCATCTATTTTCAAATTATTTTACATTCTATATCTACCTTTATTATATACAATAATAACTTCCGCTTATATATATTTATTAATTTCAATAAAGAGAAGAAAGTTATATAATTTTCCTTTATTTATATTATTTTCAATATTATATATACCATTATATGAAATAATAATAATATATGATATAATATATTATGGAATATTTGAAAAAGCTCCAAAGATGAATTGGAAGGTTTAATGATGAAAAAAATAGTAATATTGGGAACTTCATCCTCAATGCCTACTAAAAGTAGAAATCATCCAGGGATATTTATAAAATTCAATAAGATGGGGATTTTATTGGATTGCGGAGAGAGTGTACAAAGACAATTAAGAATAATGAAAATCTCACCAACAGATATAGATTATATATTAATTACACATTGGCATGGAGATCATGTTTTAGGATTACCGGGTATTTTTCAAAGTCTATCTAGTATGAATTATAAAAAAAGATTAAATATAATAATCCCAAAAGAAAATATAGAAAATTTGAAAAGAATAATTGAAGATTTTATAATTCCAATAAACTTTGATATAAATATAATAGAAGCAAAAGATGATCTAATAGTTGATGAAGAAGATTTCCAAATATATGGAATAAAGACAAAACATTCTACAATTTCTTACTCGTATTATATTATAGAAAAAGACTATATTAAATTAGATAAAGATCTTCTAAAGAAATATAATATAAAAAATAAAGAATTAATTAAAAAATTAAAGGAAGGAAAAGAGATAGAAATAGATGGTAAAATAATATCTTATAAAGATGTCGGATATATAAAGAAAGGAATTAAAATTACATATATTACAGATACAATATTTCTTGATAAATTAATTGATTTTGCAAAGAATAGTACAATATTAATATCTGAATCCACATATTTTTTCCAACCAGATCTAGCAAAGAAAAATATGCATATGGATTTTTTGGAAGTTAGAGAAATTTTTAACAGAAGTAACAGTAAAATATTATTATTAACACATTTCAGTCAAAGATATGAAGAAGAAATGGAAAATATAAGAAAAGATATTGAAGAAAAAAATGAAAATATCTATATATTGGATGATTTTGATGAAATAGATATATACAAAGATAAAATAGAATTAAAATTAAACAAAAAGAAAATTATCTATAAATATGATGAAAAAACCGGACAGGTATTAAGACTCGATTAGTCTTTTCAATTCTTCCTTTAATTCTTCTAATTCAGAAGATATATCATCTAATTCTTTTCCAATTTGATTATTATCTTCCTTATTTTCTTCTTTTATTACTTCAACCTTTGGTTTCTTTCTTACTTTCTTTTTTTCTGTAATTTCCACTTTATTTAATTCTTCAGAATTAATTTCTTTATATAATTCTTCTATCTTTTTTGTTTCTGGTAATGAATTTAATAGTTCATCTATTATATCTTTTATAGATTTTATATTTTCTAATAGTTTATCTAATCTCTGACTTTTAACTTCATGATCTTTTATATCATGTAATACATCATATAGTTGCAAATATATATTTTTCTTTACTCTCTTAATTACTCCTAATAAATCTTTCTCAGATTTTATTTCAACATATAGATTATCTGTGGACATTGTATGAATCGTTTTATGCGCCGGCCGGGATTCGAACCCGGGTCGTAGGCTAGGCAGGCCTACGTCCTACCACTAGACTACCGGCGCTCTCCATTTTACCTAAATATATCTAACACACTGTTTATATTGCTTTTTGATTCTTCCAATTTTTCTTTTAATCCTCTTATGCTGTCTAATCTCTTGTTTTCATCTTCCTTTAATTCAGTAATTATCCTTTCTACCTCAGACATCTTTTCCTTTAATTGTTGTAATAACTCTCTAACCCTCTTATAATCCTCTATCTTTATTAACAATTCTTTTCTTACTTCTAATGGTTTTTCTTCTTTTAAATATTGTTTATGAACCTTTTCTTTAAGTTTTTCCTTCAATAGAGGTTTAGTTTCTTGTAATTGTGATTGTTGTTGAGCAAATCCTTGATTTCCAAATGTTGGTTGTTGGTTAGTAATACCTTGGACTGCGCCAAAATTGGTTTGTTGGCCTATACCTGTGGGTTGTTGAGCAAATCCTTGATTTCCAAATGTTGGTTGTTGGTTTTGATTTCCAAATCCTCCAAAACTACCCGGGTTGGTGTTATAATCATAAAGATTCTGGCCAGTTCCAGACATACCGTAATTATTACCCATATCTGTTGACATACCGCCTACACCCCCGAGTTGGTTTTTTAAATTATCTAGATCTCCATAAAAATCTTCTTCATTTTTCTTCTTATTCTTAAATAAACCCAGTGCCATATAATATAATTAATAAGTCATAAAATATAAATCTTATTATTCGAAAAATACAATGGCTGGTTTATATGGCATTGCCCTATTTTTCTTAGATTCTTTTGATTCTTCCTCATATTCTATAATTATATCTTTAACATTTAATTCAGATTTAAATAAATCCTTAGCAGAATTTAATAGTTCATATTCTTTTTCTCTATCTAAAAATTCATCAAGTATATACATATTTCTCTTTACAAACAACAATATGTCCTTATAATTTTGATAATTTTTTAAAAATTCATCAATCTTGTCTCTATTATTTTTTAATTCATTAAATAATTCATATTTTTCTTTACTTGCAATTATTATTTTTATTTTATCAAATTTTTTATTATTCGTTAATATTTTTAACTTTATTAAATCATCCCTTATAGATTTCACATATTTTTCATGTTTTTCATATTCATCTGTATAAACTAAATTTTCTGGATATCTTATATTAAATGGATCTAAACCAATTTTTTCAAATATTTCAGAAATAATGTGAGGAACTATTGGATATAAAAATATTGCCTTATATTCAATATATTTATTTATAACTTCCCCATTTGTCCTACCAGAAGATCTCTTTAAATACCATTCAAAAGAATTATCCAATTCAAATATATTATTAACAACATTCATATAATTTAATTTCTCGTATTCATTTTCAATTTCTTCTGCCAATTTATTTAACTTATTTTCAAACCATAGATCAATATAACTTTTTTCATATTTCTGATATTTATTGTAATTTTCTATTGAATAATTATAAAATGATATTAAATATTTTATTACAAATTCTGATTTATCTAAATCTATTTTTGCATCATCATAAGATGAATTTGCCGACATTGAAATAATAAATCTCAATATATCTGCAGAATATTTTCTTAAAGCATCTCTTATTGATATGTAATTTCCCAAAGATTTAGACATTTTTCTTCCCAATGCATCTACAGCATATCCATTTATGGCAATACCTCTTGGCCAATATTTTTTATCAAATATTGCAACATGATGAAATATAAAGAATGATAGATGATTTGGAATTAAATCTTTTCCAGAGCTTCTTAAATCAACTGGATACCAATATTCAAATTCCTCCTTCATCTTTTTTGCAATATCCCCATATTTTCTTATTATCTCCTCTTCATTTCCTTTATTCAAAAATATATAATCAAATAGATCGTCTTCAATTTTATTTGGATCTATGTTTTTTATTAAGTGAGCAATTGTGTAAAATGCCATATATATTGTAGAATCTGATAATGATTCTATAACCCAGGATTTATCCCAAGGTAAAGGCGTTCCCAATTCATCCTTATTATGCGCACATGCCCAATCTTTTAGCCAACCAATCTTCTGATAAAAATCTTGTTTTGCATAATCTGGATAAAAGTTCATATTTTCTACACATTCATAAGCAAGTTTTTTCCATTCAGGATCTGAATATTTTAAGAACCATTGATTATCTATAATTTTTACAATACACAAATTGCCATATCTAGATTCGAATCTTGGTTTTAATGTATAATGTACTTTTGCTATGTTGTTTTCTATAAAATCTTTGACTATATTATCTTTTGCTTCATATATCTTCATACCACTATATTTTCCAAAAACATCTGTTAATATCCCATTATAATATTCTAGAGAATATATTTCTTTTGTTGCATCTTCTAATTTTTGTATATCTTTCTGATTATCTATTTTTATTTTTTCAACAATCTCTTTTGCTGGTATATTATATCTGGGAACATTAAATAAAACTTTCATATTATCTAAACATTTCTTAGCTATTTCTTTATATTCTGTATCTAATAAATCTTTTAATCCAATATAATCATATGGGGCATGAGAGGGAACGCTCATAACAATACCACTTCCAGTCTTTATATCTACAAATTCTGCAGGTAATATTGGTACTTCTTCATTTGTTAATGGATTTATACATATTTTTTCAATTAGTTCTTTAACATTAATGTCTTTGTTTTTTTCTAATCTATATCCTTGTGCATTAAATTCTTCAACAATTATTGTATCTGGTAATATATACTTATTACCACTCTCTTTATCTATATATACTGAATATTTTCCATTTGGATTTATCCATATGTTAGTTACTCCATATAATGTTTCTGGCCTTAATGTAAATGCTGGTAATATTATATCTTCATCTTTTAATCTAAACAAGATTATATAACCCTCTGTGGGACCTATTCCAGCATATTCATCTGACCTATCATGATCACCAACAGATATATTTGCAACTGGATCATATACTACTGGATGCTCTCCAGTAATAACCAAACCCTTTTCTTTTAATTTTCTATATTGCCATTCTATAAATTTATTATACCATGGATGTAAATATGTCGTATAAAATTTCCTTCTCCAATCTATCGAACATCCCAAATTTTTTATATCTTCTTCAGCCTTTTCTACAAAATATAAAGCCCATCCTGCAGGATCTTTTAATTTTTCTATATCCTCATCAGAAATTCCTTCATCTTTTAATTCCCCTATAAGTTTTTTATCTCCATTTCTTAATTTCCATGATTTTGCAACAATTGGAGATCCTGTTAGATGAAAACCTTGGGGAAATAGTACATTATAACCCTTTAATCTTTTATATCTAGCAATAATATCTACTCTAGATAAAGATAAAGCAGTACCAATATGAAGAAATCCGCTTACATATGGATATGGAAATGTAACGAAAAATTTTGGTTTTTCTTTATTAGGATTTGAATAATATACTTGTTTCTCATCCCATATGTTTTGCCATTTTTTCTCTATCTCTTTAAAGAATTCTATATTATTTTCATTCATAAAGTAATTTAAATATATGAATACTTTTAAAATTATTTTTTATGATTTTATTAAATGGCATATAATAAAAAGTATGCTGATTGGGGTAAAAAGGTATGGGTAGATATATATGCACCTGTGGAAATATTTAATGAAAATAAAATTGGAGAAACGCCAGTAAACAAAGATAATATTGAAAATGTAATTGGAAGATCTATAGATCTAAATCTTGCGTTTATATTGAATAATTTTAAATATCAGAACTATAAGGTTATATTTCAGATAAATGAAATATCGGGACTAAAAGCTCACACAAAAGTAATTGATGTAATGCTATATCAATCATATACTAGAAGAATAACTAAAAAAGGAACATCGAAAATAGAAGATTCTTTTATAGTAAAAACAAGTGATGGACATATGGTAAGGATAAAACCACTGGTTATTACAAGATTTAAAGCCCATAGATCACAAAGAGCTGAAATAAGAAAAACATATAGGAAATATTTAGAAGAAAAAGTTTCTTCATTAAAGTATTATGAACTAATTGAAAAAGTAATAAATTATGATTTACAAAATGAAATAAAGCCAGCATTAAATAAAATATTTCCTGTCAGTAATGTTGAAATAAAAAGAATAACAATAATAGACCAAGCTAAGCAGAGAGTTCCACAAACAGTAGAAAATAAATAATTATTTTTTAATTTCTATTAAAAATCCTTTAAGATATGATAATTCCTTATGAGGAAATATAACTTTATGATCTAGAGCCTGATTAAATTTATACAATATTTCAAATTTCTTATTCTTTCTCCTTATTAATGATCTAATTAATGAATAAAATTTTCTTTCATTTAAATCTTGAGAACATGAAAATGTTATTAAGTATCCTTCATCAATTAAATCCAAGGCAATAGAATTTATTAATATAAAACTCCTAATTCCTTCTTCATAATTTTCTGCTAATAAATCTGGAGGATCTAATATAATTATATCAAATTTTCTTTTTTCTAAATAAAATTGATTTAATATTCTATATGCATTACCATTTATAACATTAGAATTTTCTATATTATTTAATTTTAAATTCTTATATAATATACCAACTGATTCTTTGTTTTTTTCAATAAAATATTTTTCTTCTCCATTAATAATTATACCGAAAGATCCTGAATATGAAAACACATCTAAAATTTTATCTCCATATAATTGATTAACAATCTTCCTATTCTCTCTTTGATCTAAAAACCAACCAGTCTTTTGTCCCTTTAATATATTTATATAAAATTTTTTATTGAGCTCTTCTATTTCAGTTTCATATTTATCCCCATAAATAAACCTTTCTATGGGTTTTAAATAAGATCTTTCTCTCTGTTTTCCTATACTCTTTTCATAAATTGTAATATCATTTCCATATATATCTATTAATGCATCCCCAATTATATTAATATTTTTATCAAAAAAAGCATTTGAGTTTTGTATTACAAATATATCATTATATTTATCGATAATTAAACCTGATAAAAAATCAGACTCCGAATATATTAATCTATAATGATTTTTATAATTTATTATTTTCTCTCTATACTCTTTCGCTTTCTTTATTTTTTCCTTTATCTCATTATATATATCTATATCTTCATTATATGAAAATATTCTAATATAACGATATGGATCTTTTGGATTTATTATTCCCCAAGCCAGAAAATTATTATTATACTTTAATTTAACCAACTCACCAGGTTCAGCTTCGATTTTTTTAATCCAATTTACAGAAAAAACCTGTCTTCCTTTTCTTATCTCTCTTTTTACTCTATCCCCAACTTTAATTTCATATTGCATATTCTGTTGATAATATTAGGTAATACAAACCTGAATTTATATTACCCATATTTATTAAATCTTTTCCAAATTGTAAATAATTGTAAGAAGTTATAGAAAATCCATATTTATTATAGTAATAATAATCTAATTGTTCTATTGATTTTATAGTATAATTACTAATATAATTTGTACTATTAGCTATATAGAAGAAATATAAATTAGATAGATAATCCATTTTTTCAAAACAAGATAGATTTGTTGGTAATTGATATTGATATAAATATTGGATTAATGTATATTGTTGATCTATCAATGAACATTGATTTTCTTTATATATATTATTTGTTATTGATAAAAATTGTGCCCAACCAATTGCAGAATAATATCTCCAATATGCTTCTTGTAAATTATCTAAAGTTTCATTAGCATCTTCTAGTCTCGATATTGTTTGATATTTTATTTCTTCACATTCATAATTTCCAAAACATTGATAATTATTTATATAATTATAAAAATCTGTTATATTTTTTTCTAATTCTTCTTTAGTTATATTTGGATAGAATTGGGGATTTGTAACTTTTTGTTCAAAACATAAACTTGCTGCTGTATAATAGTCTCCTAAAGAAATATAATAATTTACAGTACTATTATTTACCCCACTGCATATTTCATTCGTTATATTTTCTATAACGTCAATATAATCTTGAGAAACATTATACGTATTATTAAATTGTTCTCCCAAATATATTTTTTCTAAATCAAGTATAGTATATACAGGGATTATTTTAGAATTATTATAATATGGAGCTACCATATATGGAAAATATTGCAAAGTTGCATTTAGTTTATACCCAATACCTTCAACTGGTGCTACTATACCATCTGGTAACATAAAACCAGTAATTGGATAGTTAACTATTGTGGTTTTATTTGATAAAGCTTCTAAAATAAGTAAAGTTAATCCTGCAGTACCAGAAAAACCTTCTGCAAACAATACATCATTTGAACTGAAATAATAATCATAATTATTACATTTATCAGGATATATATTACATGCTGCAACCTTTGCAAATAAATATGCCAAATCATAATCATCATATGGTATTGGAGGAATCTTTGCATATACATTTCCAGAACCTGGAGATATTCTTAAGAAAAATTGTGTAACTTCTCCAGATAAATTATTTGTTTGATTTAAAACTGCTGGAATATAAACAAAGTATTTTCCACTATAATAAAAGTTATATTCTCCCAAATTTAGCAAAATTATTAAAAATAATACTATTGCCAATATAGATAAGGCTATACTTATATTACGTAACCATATTTTCCTGTTCATTCTTATTCAAATAGAAAAAATATTTATAAATCTCTATTATCTACTAATTTTGAAGACTCGATTAATTCATTTAAGCTATTTAAATATTTTTCTACTATTTTTGGGTTATATCTTACTCTAAAACCAATTTTAAAGTAATATAAATATTTATTGTTTATATATGTGGTTTCTACCCTTTCTTCTAAATTTAAATTATAGGCATAATATCCATTTCCGTAAGTTTTAATTATATTATGATTATTTTTTATTATTTTTTGTGCATTATATAAATTTTTTGTACCTTCAGCATAAAAAATAAGTATTCCACGAAGGTCTCTTTTTTTAGGATTTCTAATTAGGCCAAGTTTTATTGTATTTTCTAATAAATATCGATATGATGATAATTGATCTGAACTTGTTTGTATTCTATTGAGAACTTTTTTAATAAGATTTTCGTCCTTTTTTGATCCTGGCCAATTATAGAAGTCATCAAGATTAAAAGATTTTACTTCAAGAATTTTCACTTTATCATATTCAAAAATTAAGCCATCAGGTTTTCCAACTATTAATATAGGATTTAAATTAGTAGGGTATTCAACAGATATTAAATACCCTTGGCTTGATTTTGTCTTTGATCGTATTATATCCTCAAGAGATTCTGCAATTTCTTTATTTTTTCCTTTCCCTTGGATATTTTCGAATATTTTATAACCATTTTTTCATTAGTTCTTTTAATAAGAGAAACTGCAGCTATTGTAGGTATATTTCCATATTTTGCTCTTAAATCTTTTAAAAAATCTTTTAATCTTTTTTTATATAAATTATATTCATTGTAATCATGTTCATTTTGGTTGTTTATTTCCATATTTATTCTTTCTATCAAATCATCTATTGTTGCCACTTTATAGTAATTATTCATAGATGAATAGTTAATATTACCTATTTATAAAATAAACGCCGCGGGTGGGATTTGAACCCACGCCCCCTTTCGGGGAATGGATTAGCAATCCATCCCCTTGGGCCGCTCGGGCACCGCGGCATATTAAATCTTTAAAAATTATTATTTATAACTTTAAGTTGAGGCATTATATTCTATGTCATATAAAGTATTATTAAAAAGATACAATAATTGAATTAATGTATTATTCTCAATAATTATATTTCTTACATAACATAATACCGATTGATTCGAATATATTATTTCATTTTCACATGTTAAATTATACATATTTCCAGTTATATTTAACATAAAATTAGAAGTATTTATATATGGTAATTGATAATCAGTTATATTTAGATATAAAGTATTATTTATATAATTTACATTATATTGATATGGATTTGGATAAAATGTTATATTTATTGGCATATTTTTTGAAATACCTAGATTTTTACTAAACAATTTATAAAAAGTTATATAAAATATTATAAAAAATATTGCTGTAAGTACAATAAATGTTATTATATCTTCTTTTTTCATTTAAAATTTTTTAAGAATAAAACTTAAAAAATATTAATGAAAAAAATAAGGGTATTTATTGAAAGATATTATACTGAAAATAATATTGAGTTTAATGGAAATAATGTAAGAGATTTACTAAATATGCTAAACCTAGATTCTTCAAGATTTATTATTGTAAAAAATGGGGAAATTGTAACAGAAGATGATACAATAGATGATGGAGATTATATAAAAATATTGGATTCTGTTTCTGGAGGATAAACTTATAATATCTAAAATATTTCTCTATTTTATGTATGACCCATTTTATTTAGATTATTATTCGATAATTAAAAAATATGAAAATCTTGAAGAATTAGATTATAAAAAAATATTAATATCTGGAATGGGGGGATCTGGAATTTCTGGGGATTATACAAAACAAATATTGAATGATAAAGAAATAGTTGTTTGTAAAGATTACTTTTTACCAAAATTTATTGATAAAGATTGGTTAACTATATTTATCTCATATTCTGGAGATACTGAAGAAACATTAAATTGCATGGATGAAGCAATAAATAATGAAAATAAAATTGTAGCGATTTCTTCTGGAGGAGAAATGGAAAAAATAGCTAAAGAAAAAAATTTATATTATATAAAAATTGATAATAACTATCCAACAACAAGATATACATTTCCAGTGATTTTAGGAATAATTTTGTCAATGTTAGATAAGAAAAAGTATTATGAACTATTAGAAATGTTAGAAAATTATAGGAAAAGGTTAAAAGATTTGTCAATATTTGTGAATGACATAAAAAACCCAATAATGATTTATACCGATGTAAAACATGAACCTGTTGCTCTAGCATTAAAGATGCATTTAAATGAAGATACAAAATGGTTCTCTGAATATGGAATAATTTCAGAATATAATCATCATGATTTAGAAGGTATATCAAAATTAGATATAGATTTTATTTTATTGAAATTTAATTATTATGAAAGAATTGAATATAGGATAAATTATATGAAAGATTTACTGGAAATGTATGGAAACAATGTTCTTTTATTTGATTTAAAATATAGAAATTTAATGGAAGAATTAGTTTTGGGTACATTATCATTAAGAACTTTTACATTGAAATTAGCAGAAAAGAACAATGTAGATCCTTACCATAGTAAAAATATTGCTGGATTAAAGGCATTTTTAAAGAATATTAAATAGGATTTTATTTCTGATTTTGTTTGATGATAATTTTTTTAACTTATAAATCAATATTTAGTTTATGGAATGGTATAATAAAGATGAAATGAAAAAGTTCATAAATAGAAAGAGCTCTGTTCTTGTAGTATGGGATGTACAAGAAGCTCTAGTTAGCTCTATATTTAATAAAGATGAATTTCTTGCCAAACTTAAAGAATTAATTGACTCTGCCAGGCAATACAATATCCCAATAGTTTATACTAAGATAACACCCCTACCCGATAGGTTTCAGCCTCCATACTTAAAGAGGAAGTTTGATCTAGGTGACATAGTTAAAGAAGTATATCCTAAAGAGAATGATATAATACTGAATAAGAACACTGCTTCTATATTTGTAGGAACCAATTTCGAGCTCATGTTAAGAAATGCTGGGATAAATGTCATTGTTTTCACAGGAATCGCTACAGATATTGGTGTAGAAACATCGGCTAGACATGCCCAGGCTTTAGGATTCTTACCAGTAATAGCTAGAAAAGCCGTATCTTCATCAGACAAACAAGCTCATGAAAGATCTTTAGCCAATATGAGTAAATTAATGCTAGTTCTAGACAATAAAGAAATAATAGAAAGATGGAGTTCTGAATAATTAAATTTTTAAATCATTTCAAACTTTACTAAGGATAATATGCAGTATTTAATTAGCGAACTATTTATAAACACTATTCTCATATAGGTAAAAATAGAAAAGATAATTTGACAATTATAAAAAACTTAAATATAATAAAAATGTTAATAAAAACATGAAAATAGAAATAGATGGTAAGTTAATAAACATAATAGAAGGATCAAATGAAAGAGTTAGGGATTATATAGATTTTATGAATAGACTCGCCCAAGATCCTGACAATTATACATTAAGTAGATATAGTAAAATCGATGAACAAAGGATGATTGAATGGTCTAAATCTTGGGGAAAAAATACTATTATGATATTAGCATACAATGATTCCAGAGTAGTGGGCTCTTTTCAAGCATCACTCGGTAAATATTATGGTCTTGAGAGACAATTTCATGTTGCAGACATAGCCTATGCAGTAGACAAAGAATTTAGAGGTAAGGGATTAATATATTTTCTCTTTAATGAAGCAATAAAGAGACTTGAAGGTGTGAAAATACTTACTGCCTGGGTAGATGAAAGGAACTTAAGGTCTAGTAAACTTCTAATAAAGCTGGGATTTGAAGAAGCTTGTAAAATTAATGATTTCATTTATTCTCAGACAGAGAAAATCTTCTGTAATTTAATAATGTATGTAGGAAATATAGGGATAGTCAAGGCTAAATTAAAAGAAGAACTGGCAAAGAAAAATTATAGCCTATATGAAGAATAATCTATAATAGATTAAATTAGAATTAAAATATTTTAAGAAATTTTTACCTTTGTTAATAAAAGTTTTTCAAAAAAGTATTGCTCTCATCCTTTTTAACTCAAAATTTCCAAGCATAAAATAGTCTCTTATATGTTTTAAAATTTAAGGAATAGTGAAATTAAAAATCTAATTTTTCTTAAGAGCTAATATATTTCCATGATAGGATTATACCAATTCCAGATAGAGCTATAGCAAACACAGAGAGATATATAAAATCTATTGCTAGGTTTGTTTGTATACCAAGTAGCATTCCCCTTATTACTGCATTTGAATAAGTTAATGGATTTATCTCAGCAATTGGTTTTAACCAGGAAGGCATTGAATTTATGGGATAAAATGCATTACTGGTAAATAGTAATGGCAGATTAAGTAAGTTCATAACCGCCATTTGAGATTCCCATGAGCTTGCCCTAATGGCTATTACCAAGAATAGAGAAGAAAGTCCAAAGGACATTAGGAATAAAGCGGCATAAGCTCCAAGAAAGTCAAAGATATTTATCCCTGGATAAAAAGACATCCCTAACAATACTGCTACAACTAATACAATAGTAGCTTGTACTAATGATCTAATCATTGAAGACAACACTTTGCTTATGATTATGTTACCCCTTGATATTGGAGTCGTTAAAAGTCTATCCAATACTCCCAACCTTCTATCCCATACTATTGACATACCACTTTGCATTGAAGTAAATAATACTATAAATGATAACATTCCTGCAGCTAGGTAAGAAAAGTAATCTGTTGTACCAAAGGTTTGTTTCAATATTTCCTGTCCGATCTGGTCAATTATACTTTTAGGTATATTCAACCCAGGTATTGAAAGAGCTGTACCAGAGAAAAGACTCTGTAAACTCATAGCCTTCCCAAATAGTGCTATCCAGAAGATTGGTTGTATAATAGATAAAAGAAGAATTACTGGAGCCTTATACCACTTCTTTAATTCTCTGTTTGTTAAAGTCCATAAACCATGAAAAGGAGACCTATCTACTTCCTCTCTCTTTTGTATTTCTTCAACCATGTTTATCCCCTAGCTCTTCTTAGAGTTCTTCTCATTGCAAATGCCTCCCTTGAATCACTCTCCTCATCTCTCATTTTTCTACCCGTGTACTCCATATAGACCTCATCCATTGTAGGCTCTGTTATTGACATTCTAGATACTTTAACTCCATTCTTTATTAATCTTTCAAGAATT
The DNA here is from genome assembly GCA_046536775.1 of Candidatus Nanopusillus sp. Lineage (GTDB taxonomy): Archaea > Nanobdellota > Nanobdellia > Nanobdellales > Nanobdellaceae > Nanobdella. The sequence continues at coordinate 20,105 of JAWDMD010000005.1, forward strand.
TGCGGGGCCATCTCTTCTCCGTTCTTCACTTTTATCCTTAGCATATTATCGACTTTCTTTATATCTAATATACCATCAAGATTTTGTAATAATTTCATAGCTTCCTCATCACTCGTAGTACTTAGAGTAACTACATCACCACCTATACTTTCCTTTAGCTCTTTAGGTGATCCTATAGCAAGTATCTTACCATGGTCAATAATAGCTATTCTATCAGCGTAAAGGTCAGCTTCCTCTAAGTAGTGGGTGGTAACAAAAATGGTCATACCATACTCCTTCTTAAGCTTCATAATGTAGTTCCAAATTGCACTTCTAGTCTGAGCATCTAGACCTATGGTAGGTTCATCTAAGAACAGAACTTTGGGTCTACTAATCAAAGACATCGCTATTTCCAACCTTCTCCTCATTCCTCCACTATATGTTTGTACTTTTCTGTTCATTGCCTGGGTTAATTCAACCATATCGAGTAATTCCTTAGCTCTTTCTTTAGCTAAATCCTTTCTTATACCATAAAGCCCAGCCATCAACATCACATTCTCCCAACCTGTCAAGTCTTCATCAGCAGTGAATTCTTGAGGTACTACTCCAATAGAGCTCCTTACTTTTGCTGGATCTTTAATTATATCATATCCATTAACTATAGCAGTTCCTTCTGTAGGCTTCAATACTGTAGTTAGCATTTTTATAGTAGTTGATTTTCCTGCCCCATTAGGTCCTAGGAAACCAAATATTTCTCCTTCTTTAACTTCAAAATTTATATGGTCGACTGCTATAAACTTACCAAAAGCTTTAGTAAGGTTTATTGCCTTTATTGCCTCAACCACTTTTTATTATATCTCGGATTTTCCTTAATGCCTTTTCTTTCTCACTTTCAAGATATAAGATTATATTACTCTCTAGAGATGTAGAAAAAGAAAATATGGTGTATTTATCAAAGATCTTGATTGCATTTACGTATTTAAGTATATATAATGTTGGTTTTACTTTGAATAATACATAGTTTTGAATGTTTCCCTTGAAGAAATTGATTATACTCATATTATTAGATACTCTCTTGTAATAATTAACCACTTGATCATAATAGTAATTAAGAGCATGAACTGAGTCTGATCCTTTTTCCATTCTATACTGCATAGCTATATTTATCTTTTGATAACTATAAAAAGATTTCTATAAAAGAGTGATTTACCCATTTAATTTAGTTATTATCCTAAAGAATGCAATATATTATTAAACAAAATCGATACTTTTCCTATTTGGTAGCACATTATATATATGAACAAAAAGATAAAAATAATTATATGAAAGAATATTAGAGAATATTAATAAAGTAATGGGCGAAGTATTAAAATCATTATTGTAAATAAAAGATTTAATTAAGAGGATATTTGAAATACTAAATGCATATGATAATCTATCATTCAAAGATTTTAATGTTTCAATGAGAATAGATGCTCTATTAAAGTTTAAAAATCCTTTTTATATAGATTTCCATAATGACTACTGAGTCAGAAGAAATACGCGAATTATTAAATTTTGAGTTAAGAATAGGAAAAATTAATGAAAAAGAGTTTAAACTTTTAGAAGAAATTATAACTCGATATTATAAAGATTGTAAAAACAGAATAGAAAGTACATATCTTTTTGTCGGAGGATTGATTGATTTGATAACACTTGGATATAATAAAGAAGATATATCTACAATATTAAATGAAATTTTAAATTTAGGAACAAATGAAATCGATAAATTACTATTTAAAGTTTACATCCATATTTATGATAAATATGATGAAGAATTTAAAAAATACTTTGAGAAAAAATTAGAATATATAAAAAAGATAGTTGAATCTTCCCCAAATATTGATGATATACTAGATAAATTAGATAAAATAAAAGTTTTTTCCAATAATAATGATAAAGAGTATACAGAAATAAGAAATTCGATAGAAGATATTAAAAAGTACAAACCATCATTGAACTATGTATATAATATAATACAAAATTGGCGGGATAGAAACTATATAGAAAAAATTAAAGATGCTGAAAGACAAATTTCTTGTACAGTAAAAAATTTAGAATATATAAAAAATAATCTAGAAAATATTGAGAAAGATCCAAAATATGCTAAGAACTTAAAGGATATATTGAATATAAAAAGAGAATTAGATAATTACTATGATGGATTATTAAAAATTTCAGAATTATTAAATACATATGAACAATCTTATATAAAATTCAAAGAAGAATATTTGTCAAAATTACTGCTTGAAGGTTTAGATTATATAAAAAAGTATACAAATATTAATTCAAATAAAGAAAACATATAAGTTTTACGTAAAAAACATTTATTTTTTTAAAGCTTTACTACTAATAAATAGTAAATATGAATAAGTTATACGAAGAATATAAATGGTCAGAATTAGTAAAAAATGAAGTAGAAAGACAGGGATATAATATAAAGGAGGGTTCTTATTTAGATAAGCTCTTAAAAATTGCCAATAATGATGAAAAAAGAAATCCAAGAGTATATGTAATTGATCGTTCTTTGCTTAGAGAAATTATAAAATGTGTTTTAACTGGAGAGTATAAAATACAAGATCAACAAGCTCAATTAAAATACTGCACTAATAAATATGTTTCTGAATTACCTATAGATGTTAAAAACACTATAAATGGAAGGGTTATTTCTAGAGAAGATATACCACAAAAGGATTTTTTAGACGACATATTAAAAAAAGGAGCAAATTTGGATGAAATTATAGATCTATATACACTAAACATAGCTACAGGGCAGGGATCCGTTCCAAATATATCAAATATTCCAACAATAATATTAATAAATGATGATTTATCTTCTCAATATGGAGTTCTAGCTCCAACAGCTATACATGAATTTATACATTTAGCAAATTTAGACAGTCCTAGGTTTCCTGGCTATAAAGATTTATGGTATATGAAATCTAATTATATTATCACTATTCCTAGTAGACTAGATGAGAAAAATATAAACTTATATAAGATAATCAATGAACATATAAAACCTTATAGTCCTTTTTATAGAGAATATGAAAATATAGAAATCAAAATTGATGAATTTATAACAGAATTAACAACGATACGTATATTAGAAAATGCAAATATGAAAGATCTATATCTAAACAGAAAAAAATTTATAGAAGAAATGTTTAATCAAATTATAGGAAAGAAAAAAGAAGTAGGGATTAGTAAAATTCCTAGAGAAGACTATTTAATTTCTTATTTAAAAGCATATGAACTATTAGAAAAGAGGGAGATATCAAAAAATATTATTGAAACTATAGATGAAGTATTAGAATCATATATTGAAGATAAATTGAAAAGTTAAGAAATTTTTATAAAATTTTTAATTAAATTATGACAATTAAAAATTAAGGAAGCAAAGAGAATTATTTTATATTCATTCGATGATAAATATAAAAAGATTCTTTCTTTTTATGTATAAAACTATATAAATATTTGAAAGTAATTTTAAATATAACTATTATAGCTTTAGATTTTAATATAAATTTTATTACTGATTTATATCTTTTAGTTAATTTGAATGAAATCTTTCATTAAAAAATATAATAAAATAATTATATAGTTAGCTATCTACTCATCTTTTCTAATTTTTTCTTAACATTAATAAGAATCCACTTATAATATGTACTTTCATGTGAAAAATAATCACACCATGCTCCTATTTTTCCTATATTATCTTTAATGCAGAATAATCTATATGCAAGAATCGTCGATAAATGACTTGATTTATCAAATTTTTTTATTTCTTCAATAGCATCTAATATTTTTGTAATTAATTTTCTTTTCCTTCCATATTTTTTAACTATATGGTCCAAAAGTTTTATCAGATAATCCAAAGTTAAACTATATTTACTTATTATGCCTTTATATATTTCTTCCAATATTTTAGAATTGGTTATAACTTCATAAGGGTCTCTTTTAGCTAATTCGTTTTCTAAATATTCTAAATCTTTTTCAGACTTTATCAATTTATATAATCTAAAAGAAACAAATTGAGGATAATATTTTAGTATATTTGGGTATTTTGTAAACAAATCTCTTCCCATTAAATTTATAACATTATATAATTTATCATAATCTTCGGATTTAATTTTTTTATTACTTGTATGAATTATTATATATCTAACAATTCTTCCTCCTTTATTTATTAGTTGATTAAATATTTCTAATTTTATTTCTTGATCTATTTTTTCATTAAAATATATATTTTCAAAGTACTTTGTTA
>JAWDMD010000006.1:0-21944 GCA_046536775.1 Candidatus Nanopusillus sp.
TATCTACTAATTTTTTCCATAATTCCAAAATTTCTGGATGATATAATTCTAATTGCTCAATTAATGTTCCAGAAATTGAAAATGATACTTTTATATCATATTTTGTAATATTATCATATATTATTTCTAATGCTGGTTTATAACATTTATATACAACCCTATCTAATATCCTTTTATTTAGATCATCGTTGAAATAATTTTTTGATCCAATATCGAAAAAGGAATAATATTTTATTCTTCTTGGCTGATGTGCATGGAAATAAAATACAATGCCTGTCATAAATATTTTTTAAAGATATAATAATATAAAATTTAATATGATTGAAGTTGATGATGAAAAACAAGCTTTTATCACTATTGATGGACAAAAATTATATGGTCTTCAAGACCTATTAATTTGGTTATACAATACAGATCAAGATAAATTCAATTATCATAAAGATCATTTTCCAGAATGGATAAAAAATTCATTAAAAGAGGAAAGTTTATATGAAAAGATAAAAGAAGCAAAAGATAAGGATGAATATATAAAAATTATAGGAAATTTCTTAAAAGCTCATGAAATATATGTAAAGAAAAAAATTTCAAAAGAAGAGGCTGAAGTAAAATTTTCAAAATTATTGGGATTATGATAGTATCTTTTATATCATTAAAGGGAGGAGTTGGAAAAACTACATTAGCAAATAACCTCGCAGCATATTTAAAGAAAGAATATAATTATAAAGTATTGATAATAGATACAAATGGAACCTATTCTTCAAATTTAATATTTCTAAATAATGAAAAATTCTTTGGAAATAAAATATATCAGGGAATAAAGGTATTACCATACTTTCATTTAAAAATTATAGATAATTTAGATTTTAGTGTTAATGATTTAAATTATTTGAAAAGATATTATGATGTAATTGTTTTTGATGTCCTTCCAAATATAAACTACATATTAAATATTGAAAAAATATCAGATATAAATTTTCTAGTAATAAATCCAGATTTTTATTCTTTATATGTAAACAAAAAACTATATGAGCTTTTAGATAAAAATAAGGTTAAAATTGTATTAAATAAATATGATAAAAGTATTGAGATAGATTTTATAGAAGATGTATTTAACAAAGAGGTATATACAATTATTCCAATAATTAAAGATTTTAGTAATTATCAATTTCAATATCAACCAATTTCATTTTATAATGAGAAATCAAAAGCATTGAAATATATAGATGAACTAGCATATTGTATAACTGGTAATAAAAGGAAAAGAAGCATATTTGATATTATATTTAGATGATACTATTTGAACAATCTTGGGAAGTATGCAATAAGGTAGGAGGAATATACACTGTAATATATACTAAGGCAAAGCATATAAAGGAAAAATATAAGGATAAATACTTTTTGATTGGTCCATATAAAAATAATTCAGAATTTATAGAGTTAGATCCTCCAAATTATATAAAAGAGATAAATTATCAATTAGATGGAATTAAAGTACATTATGGATATTGGAATATTGAATCAAAGCCAGATGTATTTCTAATAGAATTTGATGAATTTTTTAATAAAGAAAGAAATTTATGGAAATATAAATATTGGGAATGGTATAAAATAGATTCTCTAAATTCAGACTTTACTTTTGATGAACCATTATTATGGTCTGTTGCTGTTGGTATATTTTTAGAAAAATTAGATAAATATTTTAATGAGAGAAAAATACTGCATGCACATGAATGGTTGTCTGGTGGTACAATATTATATATAAAGAAAAATAATCTAAATTATAAAACGATATTAACGATTCATGGGACAGTTATTGGGAGAACATTATCTGAAAAAAATGCAAATGTAGAAAATGCATTGAATATAATAGATCCCGATAAAGATTCATATAGATTGGGAATAAATTCAAAACATCAACTGGAAAAGCAAGCAATATTAAATTCAGATATATTTACAGTGGTATCTGACAATTTAGGAGAGGAAGCATATAAAATATATAAGAGAAAACCAGATTATACAACATATAATTATATAAATGTAAAAGAAAAAGAATTATTTAATTATTATAAAATTTCAAAGAGGTGGATAGATGAATTTTTAACCTGGTATTTTTATCCATATTATGATCTACCAGAAAAATATTTACTAATATATACTATTGGTAGATATGAGCCATATAATAAAGGTTTAGATCTATTTATTGATCTATTAAAATATTTAGATGAAAATAGATTAAATACTATTGCATTTATTTTTGTTCCTTATAGTATTAAAGGACAAAATAATGATATAATTGGATCTTATAAAGAATATATTAAATTGAAGGAAAATATAGAAGAAAACATACATTTAATTATCAGATCTTTATATAATGGAAAAAATATATTAGATAAGTTAGATAGAATAAAGAATAAAAATCCACCAATCTGTACTCATGATGTAGAAAATAATATTATAGTTGAAAGATTAAGAAAAAATAATTTAGATAATAATAAAAATAATTATGTAAAAGTAATATATGTTCCAGTTTATCTAGGAAATGATGTATTATTTAGTTTGGATCCAGAATATATATTACCAGCATTTGATTTTGGGATATTTTTATCAAGATATGAGCCTTATGGATATACGCCCCTAGAAGCATTAAATAATTTTGTTCCAATTGTTTTATCCAATAAAATGGGATTTTATAGAAACTTAATAAATAAAAATATAGGTCATGAATATATAATTAATGTAGATCCAAACAATTTAGATAAAGAATTTATATATAATAAGTTTTTACAATATTATAATTTGGATTTATATGATAAAATGGAAATAAAAAAACAAATGTATGAAATATCTAAGAAATTTGATTGGAAAAATAATATAAACGAATATATAAGTATTTATGAGTCCATGTAATAATTTAAAAGTAATAAAAATTAATTTTGATATATGGCATCATTTGCAGATTTTATAATAAACCTGGTAAATTTATTAGGAATAAATATAATATTTGTTTTTCTATTTTATTTTGGAATATTATATTTTCTAATAAAATTCTTAATGGATAGTATTACAAAAAAAGATGAAAAGGGAGAAAAGAAAGATATAAATAGTATATTAGCATTTATTATATCAATTTCTGCATCATTATTATTAACAACATTTACTGGTTTTGTATTATATACTCAATATTTTGTAGCTTTTATAGTTTCAATGATTTTAGTATTCTTTTTCTTTATACTTTTAGGATCTCTCTTAACAAATGGTAAAATGTTTGAATTAATAGAAAAAAGAATGATTTCAAGTGAAGGAAGGTCAGGTAGTGCTAGATATATACCAGCAATAATAGTACTATTTATTGTTTTATTTGCTTTATTAGCTATGTATTATGCATATCAAAAGTATTTTTTATCAATAACGCTTGGTACATCTCCACAGGCACAGATTTATATGATAACTTTTAATCCTTATATATTATTTGCAATAATATTTTTTGTTATAATAGGAGTATTTTTGATATTCTCTGGTACTAGTGTTAGTTCTGAAGGTGGAAAAGGATCTGAAAAACAAGAAGCAAAAGGTGGAGATAAGGGAAAATCTGGATAATTATTTTTTTATTTCCTCAACCATACAATCGTCCCCGCACAATTTTCCTATATCTGAATAAAATTCCGATAATAACCCAATCGGGATTTCTAATATTGCTTCATAATTTTCACCCCAATTTTCCTTTATAATTTTATATTTGCTCTTTATTATTCCAATTATTTTTAATTTATTTGGATATACTGTAAGTTTTATATTTTTATATTCGATCTTTAATGGATATTTTTTTCTTATTTCCTTTAAAACCTCCTCAGCTTGTTTTTCTACAGGTCTATTTATATCTACATTATATTTTATCATTTCAAATAATTCTTTTGCTCTTTCATATGTTAATGGCATATTATTTTTGCTATCATATGCTATTCTTCTTATATATTCAATAATTTGTTTTTTCCTCTCTTCGATTAATTCTCTCTTATATTCTGTTGGTAATGGAATTTCAGAATTCTTTAATATTTCTTTAGCAACTTCAAGAACATCTGTGGTTCCAAAAACTTTCTTTAGAGATTCTCCTGATGCTCTTTCATTCTTTCTAGAGTCTTTAAAAATTTCTTCTGCAGCCAATACTTCCCTTATATCTTGTATCTTTCCTTCCTTATATTCAAAAGCCTTTCTTAAATATACAATTATCTCAAAATTATAACCTTCTTTCTTATATTTTATACTTATTTCTGTATCTTTATTCTTCATATAATTCTTTTACTTCATGATTTTCAAGTGTTTTAATTTTATAACCTTTCTTTACATATGATAATATTAATCTCTCATATGCAAAATTATTTCCTAAATACTCTTTTAATACATCTATTCCAAATTTAATTGCCTCATTTAAATCCATTTCTTTATATTTTTCTTCCAGTATTGGTGTAATCTTGTCTTCGCCCTCTCCAATTACAACAGCCTTATATCTATAGAATATTCCAGAAGGATCTAATGAGAATAACTTTGGTTCACCATCTTTATCTATTCCTCCAACTATTAATGATACAGCAAAAGGTCTTACCCCACCAAATCTTGTATAAGATTGCATTATATCACTTATTTCTCTTACTAATAGTTCTATATCTATTTGTTTTCCGTATTGTAATTTATGCTGTTGAGCAATTTCTCTTGCACTATCTATAAGTACTCTACCATCTGGTATAAATCCAGAGAATGTTCCAATTATGTTATCATCAATTTCCATAATTTTTTCAATAGAGTCTGTTATAATTAATTTGCTTGGAATTTTCTTATCTGCAATTATTAATATACCATCTTTTGTACATATTCCAATTGCTGTTGATCCAGCTTTTGCAGCCTGTTTTGCATATTCTACTAATATTAATTTTCCTTCTGGTGAGAATATTGCCCATCCTCTATCCATTGGTCCAAATTGTCCAACATCAGTTTCCATAAGGATAAAATTTAAGATATATTTAAAAAGGATTTTGCACCTTTTAATATTTTAAATATTTTAAATTTTTTTATATTTTGTAGATATAATAAAAAAATTATCTTATACAGATGTTTTTTGTTTATAGACAAAATAATTCTTTTATTTATTTCTATTTTATTCAAATGTAAATCATAATAATATATATATCCAAAATATTTAATAAAATCTTTTTTTAATTTTTCTTCATCGAAAAAATCTATTAAAATATATCTATTTTTAATTTTTAGAGCCTTTGGTAATATTACCATTCCTCAACATTATTCATCTTTGCTTCAATATCTTTAAGATTTAATTTTTCTAACATTTCCTTATATCTGTTTCTTATTGTAACTTCAGTTATTCCAGCAACTTCTGCTATATCTTTTTGAGTCTTTTGTATTCCATGCTTTACACATGCTAAATATATTGCAGCTGCCGCAACTCCTGCTGGACCTCTGCCTGCAGTTATATCAGATTCCTTTGCTTTACTAACGATATCTATTGCAGTAGATATTACTTCTGGTGGTAAGTTTAATAATGAAGAGAATCTATGTACATATTCTGTAACATCTATTGGTTGTATTTTTATCTTTAATGCTTGTAATAAGTGCTTATATGTTCTTCCCAATTCTTTTTTATGTATATTTGATGCTTTAACTATTTCATCTATTGTCCTTGCAACATCATGTATTCTACATGCTATATATGTACATGCAGCAATAACTGTTTCTACAGATCTTCCCCTAATTAACCCCTTTTCGACAGCATCTAAATATAACTTCAATGCTGTTTCTTCTACTTGTTTTGGTAATTGTAAGAATGAAGAAATCCTTTTTAACTCTTGCTGTGCTAATTTTAGATTTCTTTCATAAGAACTTGTAGATCTTTGCTGCCATTTTTTTAATTTTCTAGTTAGTGTAATATCTTCATCCTTTGATTCTGCTCTTCCAATTTCTGTTGATATCATACTTGGTATATTGGTATATCTCATTGCACTACCAGTTCTTGATAATTTTTCTGCATCTTCTGAATTTATTGTCCTATTTTCCTTTCCTAAATATTGAACTTCTTCAATTACATATCCACATTTTGCACATACTAGTTCTGCTGTCTTCTCATTGTATATAAATTCTGTACCTCCACATACTGGACATTTCAATTCAGGATTTTTTATAAGCTTTTGGACCATAATAAATTTTTAAATATTATGTTTATAAAGGTAACCTTTTAAGCATTATCAATTTTTTACTATTAATCAATGAATATCATCTCTAATAATTTTTATATCATTTTGTTAGAACGTCAAATTGCCTTCTTATCCATATTATAGAAAATACTGCTAGAGAAAATATTATTACTTCTATTGGACTAAATATTATTGAGAATATTGGTAACAAAGCAATAGTTACAATAGATGCAATATAAAATGGGGTATTTGATAATATTAATATATCTCCAATAAATTTATTGGAATATACATATCCTCTTCTAATTGATAGATATGGAGATAATAATATTCCTACCGGTATTATTGATGAATATGTAAAGAAAAATAAGAAATTAAAGAAATAATAAACAAAACCATATAATAATGTTGAATAGTATGATATATATTTTATTGATGAATATATTATCCACAATATTATTGTAGAAAACAAGAATATCCTTAATAATTCATCATTTCTTACTTCTATATTTTTATTCCTTCCAAGCCTTTTATATTCTATTACTATTGGTTTCATGGAAAATATTACTGGAACAAATAACCCAAGAGTAATTATTGATATTATAATTGTAATTATGTAACTTAGATTATACCTCCTTATATATGCAAAATTTAGTTCAGTTTTCTTTGAACTCTTTATTTTTAGTTGTTTTATATAATTATAAAAGAACAATATCACAAAAATAGATATAATAACATATACGAACAAGTTATATCTAAATATGAAGAATAATATTACTTCCAAAATGATTAATAAATAATAAAAGAATGAATATGATTCTCTTTTATAAAATAATATTTTTAATTCTGCAATAACATTATCTAAATAAATATATAAACCATAAAATGATGAAACTAAATTAAATATAAATAAAAATATAAAGTATGAAATTATTGTATAAATTATTGAGAAAAATAAATTAGCTAGTCCAATAAATAAATTATCCCAATGATTAAAGGATAAGAAAAATCCTATAATTATTAAATAATATACTATTCTTCTATCTATTTTTATATATTCAAACATATTTCATCTTTTTATTTTTAACTTTATAAAATATATTATGCCTGAAAATAACATAATCTCAATAAAAGATCTATATAATATATTCAAATTTAAGACTACGGAAGAAATAGATGTATCTGAAAAAATATCAGAGCAGATTATTGGACAAGATAGGGCATTAGATATAATTAAAAAAGCTGCTAAGCAGAGAAGACATGTTTTGTTGATAGGAGATCCAGGTACTGGTAAATCTATGTTAGCTCAGGCATTAGCAGAGATATTATCAGAAGATAAGGATCAAGTTAGAAATTTAGAGGATATGTTGGTATTTCCAAATCCAAATGATGAGTACCAACCAATAATAAGGACAGTTCCAATGGGAACTGGTAAAAAAATTGTAGAAGAAATTAGAAAAAAGATATTGGAGCAAACAAAAATGTTCCAATATTTTTATATTATATTATTATTTATATCTGCATTTACTCCAATGTACTTTTACTATGCAGGAAATTATATAATGGCTGGTGCAACATTTATTGGATTCATGATTTTAATGGCAAGTTTATCTTTTTCTTTCCAAGTAATGCAAAAACAAATAATGAAAAATGTACCAAAACTATTAGTAGATAATTCAAATAGAACTTCTGTACCTTTTGTAGATGCTACAGGCGCATTTGAAGGTATGTTATTTGGGGATGTATTACATGATCCATTTCAGTCTGGAGGTCTTGAAACTCCAGCTCATCAGAGAGTAATTGCGGGTGCAATACATAAGGCAAATAAGGGTGTATTATTTATAGATGAAATTGCGACATTAAGACCGGAGGTTCAGATAGAACTATTATCTGTTTTACAAGAAAAGAAATATCCAATATTTGGAAGATCTGAGCGATCTGCTGGTGCAATGGTAAGAACTACTCCAGCCCCTACCGATTTTGTACTTGTGGCGGCGGGAAATTTGGAAACATTACAAAAATTACATCCAGCATTTAGATCAAGAATAAGAGGATATGGATATGAAGTATTTATGAATTCTGAAATATTATTTACTGAAGAAATTGCAAATAAATTCGCCCAATTTGTTGCACAAGAAATTAAAAAAGCTGGTAATATACCATCTTTTACAAAAGAGGCAGTAATAGAAGTTATTAAAGAAGCTCAAAGAAGATCTGGAAGGAAAAATTATCTAACATTAAGATTAAGAGATTTGGGTGGATTGGTAAGATTGGCAGGAGACATTGCGAAATCAAAAGGAAAAGAGTATGTTGAACCAGAAGATGTTATGGAAGCAAAAGAAAAAGCATTAACAATTGAAGAACAATTATCCAAATATTATATTGAAAGAAGGAAAGAATATCAAATAATAAAAACTGAAGGATATGAAATTGGAAGAGTAAATGGATTGGCAGTAATTGGATCAAGATTATATTATTCTGGATTGGTATTACCAGTTGAGGCAGAAGTTGTTCCTGGAAAAGGTAGTAGAGAAATTATTGCTACAGGAAATTTAGGAAAAATTGCAAAAGAAGCAATAGTAAATGTATCTGCAGTAGTAAAAAAGAAATTTGGAGAAGATTTAAAGAAATATAAAGTTCATGTTCAATTTTTGCAAACATATGAAGGTGTAGAAGGAGATTCAGCTTCAATAACTGTTGCAACTGCAATAATATCTGCATTAAAGAATTGGCCAGTAAGACAGGATTTAGCAATGACAGGATCTTTATCAATAAGGGGAGAAGTATTGCCGATTGGTGGTGTAATAGCAAAAATAGAAGCTGCAATAGAATCTAAATTAAAAGAAGTTATAGTACCAGAAGGTAATTATAATGATATACCGGAAGACTTATTTGATAAGATAAAAATAACACCTGTAAAAACAATAGATGAAGTTATAGAGATTGCAATTGCTAATAAGATTTAAAGGTTTTTTTATGAATGAATTTTTATGAGAAAAATATATTTATTATCTTTTCTTTTATTTTCTTTATATTCAGTTTTTTCTCAAGGATATAATATATGGCATTCAGAATCTTTATATAAACCAGTAACATTTTTGGGTATAAATTTATTGGATAATAATCTATCTGTAGGTCAAACATTATATTATAATGTTTATATAAATTATAGAGATATTTATTATATACCTAATACATCATTAGTAATACAAATAATACAAAAAAATGATAATAATAATATTTATCCATTCCAATTTACATCTGATAATGAAGTATATGAATATGTAATAAAAAATATATATTTACAACCGGGAGAATATTTAAACATACCATTAAATTATACAATTCCATATAATTTACCTTCTGGATATTATTATATTGTTGCATATTTATATACACCTCTAAGTGAAATAAATGGTTTGCCATTTATATATTATCCAGGATCATATCAAGAATTTTATATAAATAACCCAAATAATGTTCCAGAAATTTATATTATAAAAAATGATACATATTTAAGTTCCCCTGATTTATATACATGGGGTAGTTTATTATCATCATCAGGATATTATTATTCTTCATTAAGTGGACCTTCCGGTTATGGTGTTTCAAACTATATTAATTTAACAGTTGGTGTATATTCGAGTATAAATACAAATGCTACATTGAATATTCTAATATCTCCATGGGATGATATTTTATATAATCCAGTATATAATTATACTGAAAATGTACAATTAAATGAAGGATATAATACAATAAATATTCCATATATAAATGTTGCAACATTGAATCCAAATGCATATTCATTAATAATAAACCTATTATATAATAATCAAACAGAATCAATATATAGATTAAGATTTATTGTTTTAGGTCCAACAACAAGATTAGATGGTGTTTATTTACAAGGTAATGGAAATTTAACATTTATAGTAGCACCATCTCCAGATCACTATACATATCCAGTTACCCAAAATGTAGTAGCAGAAGTTTATTCAAACACATTAGGATTTAAAGAAAATATATACTTAGGAAATATAAGTTGGAATAGTACACAATTTACTTATGTAAATCTACAATTACCATTAAATTCTACTAGCTTTGATTTATGTATAAACTTATATTCAAATAACAATTTAGATTATGGATATTGTACATATTATATTTTAAATCAATCAAATCAATATGGAATTCCAATAAGTAATCTACTTTATGTAAATTATACAAACAATTACTTCTATATATGTTCAAATATTTCTGGAATATTAAATATAGGATATAATTCTGAATCAAACATAATATATACTACAAATATAAATAATAATTGTTTAAATTATACATTGGGTAATGGGGTTTATTATATTTCCTTCTATTCATCCCAATATTCAAATCTATGGATAATAAATAATACAGTAATACAAAACAATATAAGTAAAAATCAAACACAGCCAATAAATAATGTGCAAAATAATTATAATTATCCAAACTATTATTTGGTAATATTAATAATATTTATTGCAATAATATTATTTATGATACTAAAAAAGAAAAGATTATTTATCTTTGCATTAGTTTTATTACCTATATTATTTAATGTACATTCTCAAGAACTATATCTAAGCTCAAATCAAATATGTACACCTTCAGATTCATTAAATATAACAACACAGGGATTTAACGGATCGGTAACAGTTTCTTATGAATTTTATAATTCATCGAATCCCTCAAATGTCTATGCAAGTAATACATATCAATACAATGGAAATATATACTATACATATAATTATACAGTATACTTCAATAATTTGCCATTAAATTTGTCAAATAATATAAATTCTACAATAATAGATTATAATATAACTGTTCAGAATTGTACAGGAGGTATTAAAAATTTCCAATTGTCATCTTGTGATCAATATAATTATAATGGATCAATATATTTAAATTATCCATATTATTTTGAATATTATACAAATCCAATATATCAAGGATCAGACGATGCAGGACAAATAATTCTAGGTTGTCCATCTTCAAATAATTTGTTAAATAATACATACTTTAATTTTACATTAATTTTACCAAATGGAACAAGTGTAGTTACTAGAACAAATTGTTCAGGATCTGGAGATCCAGATTGGGGTCAGAATCTATGTGATTTATATGTAAGTAATTATGATAACAATATTGGAAATTATACATATTATGGAGAATATTATTATAATAATATTTTATTTAATCAATCATTTATTAACAATCCATTACAGGTATTAGTAGCTAGTTCTGGAGAATTTACTACAGAATCATGTAAGCATGCAAGAACAATAACAAATACTAATTCAAATCCTTTATCTATAAGTTTCGCATATTATGGACCATATTCAGGATCATATTATACATACTATAATGGAATATATGTTATAGCACAAAATACTTCTGTAGGATTTAATGTAGGTTATGGATATAACTGGTTGTGTAGTGATGGCGTTACGCGTACTGTTACACCATCAGTTGCTGCTTGGTTATATAGTTCAAATCAATATTATAACCAAAATTCATTCCAGTATATACAAGGTATATCAAATCTACCATTTAACTTTACACAATATAATATAGATAGAAATACTGTTTATAATACATATTCAAATGAAGGATTATTATTAATTCCACCAGAACATTTACCTTCAGGAAGTTCTTACTTTACTTTATATAATTTTAGTAATAATGCGGGTTATTATGCAATATATCAAGATTATGTAAAAACAGTATGTGATAATCCGACAGATTATATATGTGATGCAGATGGAAATTTATGTAATATTGGTCATATAGTAGGAGAGGCAGAAGGATGGTTACCAATATCCTCAGAACCAGGATATTATTTATTAGTAATAAATCCAAATGCTACTGTATATTTGCAAAATTTAACTTACTATCCATACAATTATAGTACAAACCCTGGTGATGCAATTTATATTGGTAATATAACAAATGTTGGAATTGGAAATCTTACAGTAATTACAAATTGGGATCTCCCAAACAATTCAACTAGTTTCTTATTACAGCAACAGCAATATTCCCCATTATATATTTATTTCCCAACAAATCTATGTCCACATCAAAATTGTACAATAAATTATAGTGTAGCATATCAAAATGCATATGGATTAACAGTATATAATCCTGTAACATATTATGGATATGTAAATATTAGCTGGGATACATTAAATATATATACTAATCCATCATTAACACAAATAACATATGGACAACCTTCAAATATAACCTTAGCGGTACAAAATACAGGACCAGTACCTGCTGAAAATATATCTGTACAAAATGTATATTATGATCCAAATTGTATACAGGTATTAAATACTGGTAGTCAAATAGGTTCATTAAATACAAATCAAGTAGGTGACTTAAATGTAGAAATTAATATAACAAATCTATATTGTTCTCCACAAGATTATTATATAACATTTACAATTTATGGATGGAATACTTATATATATAATTATTCAATAATATTGCCAATAAGTTATATAATTTCTCCACCAAATGGAGCACAATTGCAATCAATAACAACATTTAATATAACAGATGACAATGCACAAACATGTTATATAATATTTAATGGAGCACAATTCTCTAGAAATTGTAATTCAGATTTTGCATATCAACAATATATGTGTGCAGGATCATTATGTAATACACAAATTCAATCAATAGATAATTATGCAGAGTTCTATGAAAATTATACATATTATAACTATTTAACAAATCAGTCATCAATAATGGGAATAGCCGTTGCAACAAATGTAATAAGTTTATATGTTGGACAAGAATATAAATATACAGTCTTAATAAAGAATTTAGTACCAACAAATATTCAATGTTCTCTAATACCAATTCCATCAACCACAAATGATAATGCTATTGTTACTAGTTATAGTATAAATGGAATAAATAGTAATGAATCTACTATAAGTCCTTATGGATCTGCAGAATTAGATATAAATATTTTAGGAGCTTCTAGCGGTGTAAGTAAATTACTTTATGGTATAATATGTAAGTCTACATATGGTTCTTCATCATTTAGTACTCAAATTCCAGTATATGTATTTGGACCAAATAATATAATAGCAAACTATACGCAATCTCAAATAATAGTATCTGAGGAAGTATCTCCAACAAATTTAATTGGAATTGGAGGTTTAATATTGGGATTATTTGCTTTGCTTAATATAATCTAATTTTTTTAATCTTTTTCTTATTTCCAATATTGCATCATGAATTGCAGCACCTAAAAATAGCGTTGTTAATATATATAATTCATATAAGTATGTAATCATTCCAATTATTACTGGTATTATACCAAATACTGATAGATATGCATGATGTATTTTTGCCCTATATTTTTTTGTATTTGTTTTAATTTCAATAAAGAATTCTGGTGAAAATTTTCTAATTATATAATCTGCTGAGAAATATCCTACTAAGAATGATAAACTATAGGTCATTATAGTAATATCGATCATTTTATAATAATGTCATTCATTATTTTAAAAAATTATATCATATAAATTAATTACATGGATCTAAAAATAATAAGTAGGGAAAATAATCAATTATTAAATAGAGAAGAAATTATTGTTTTGATAGATCATAAAAATGAAGTAACGCCAAAGAGAGATGATATAAGGGAAAAAATTTCTGCAATGATTGGAAAAGACAAAAATTTAATTGTAGTAGAAAAAATATTGACAGAATTTGGGAAACAAAGATCAAAAGCATTTGTAAATGTATATCAGAATGAAGAAGATATGAAAAAATTAGAGCTAAAACATATATTAAAAAGGAATAAAATCATAGAATGAGCGAAAAGAAAGATTTGAGAATATTAAAATTATATAAGGTTGAGGATAATAAAGTAGTTAGATTAAAAAAGATATGTCCAAAATGTGGAAGATTTATGGCAGAGCATGAGGATAGGTATCATTGTGGATATTGTGGATATACAGAATTTAAGCAAAATATAGAAAAAGGATATATAAAAGAAATTGGAATACAAGTATAATATAAAATATTTTGGTCCTATTAGATCTTTTATTGGTTTAATGTTTCAATTACCAAAACAAGATACAATATACATTTTAGATCTAAAAAAAGATGTTGAAGATGGGTTTGTTCATACATTTTTCTGTTTAAAACCATTAGATATTTATCTATATGATTCAAATTTTGAATTGGTTCAATATTCTAAAAAATTAAAACCATTTAAAATTTTGGTTCCAAAGAAAAAATTTAGATATATAATTGAAGGTTTGGATATAAATGATGATATGTTAAGATATTCAATAAAATATTTAAAATCTTTGTAAATTATTGGTTAATATTTCTATCTCCACAAATAATTTATCAATCAAGCCCTTTACTTCTTTTATTCCATTATTTATTTGTCCAATAATTTCTATTTTTATATTTGGTGTTATATATGGATTTCCATTTATTTCTTTATAATATAGTGTTATATAATCTTTTATGCTCTCTAAAATACTTATTAATAATTTCATTGAATTTATTAAACTATTAATTTCTTGCATTTGATAATTATATAAATAGTAGGGGTTTTCATTAATATGTTTTTCATATTCATTTAAACTTTCTAATTGCAAAATATTATTATTTATTTGTGATAATAAATTTCTGATTTGAGTTAATAATTGATTTTCTAAATCCTGAATATTATCCATAATTAATTAATATTTTAACTATTTTATATTTTTTCAGGGAGGAGGTGTATTCATCATTTATTCAGGCGCGCGCAACATCATCATATAAATTTTAATATTCCTTCCTTTTTATCTCTATTTAATATTTCTTTTATTGTTTTAAAATCTTGGTCGAAATATTCTCTCCATTCTTTATGATATAATGTAGATGCCGGATGTAATGTTGGGATTATTGTAATATTTTTTCCCCATTTATTTACTTTAAATATTTTTCCTCTTAATTTTGTTATTGAAGAAAATTTTAATTTAAAATAATCAAAAATCCATTTTGTTGAATAATGACCTAAAGTTACTATTATATCTGGTTGAATTATTTCTAATTGTTTTTCTAACCAAAAAGAACACGATTTTATTTCTTCTTCTTCCGGTTCTCTATTTTCTGGAGGCCTGCATTTGACAACATTAGTAATATATACATTATTTCTATCCATATTTAATATATTTTTTATATTTTCAGTCAGTACTTGTCCGGCTTTTCCGACAAAAGGTTTTCCTTGTTTATCCTCTTCTCTACCTGGTGCTTCCCCTATAAATAATATATTTGAATTTGGATTACCATCTCCAGGAACATAATTTGTTTTAAATTTATATAAAGGACATCTTGTACATTTCAATATTTGATTATTTACCTCTTCAATCATTTTTTCCTTATCCATTAAAAATATAAGTATGATAATTATTTTAGTTTAATGTTTGCACATGCTCAGGGTGAATATAATAAATCAAAATGGATAATAACTGGAATTCCATCTGAAATTGGTAGTTTATCTCATATAAAAAATTATATTGAAGGACCAGAATCTATTAGGGATGCATCATATAGAATATTTTCGCCAATATTTGGGGAAATAAATATGGAAGATATATATGATTATGGTGATATAGATTTAGAAGATATAAAAGATCTAGATAAATTGTATGAAAAAATATATAATGAAATTAAAAAGATATATAGAAAAGATAAAAAATATATATTTTTAGGAGGAGATCATTCAATAACATATCCAATATTAAAAATTGTTAAAGAAAATTGGGAAGATTTTCATTTATTATATTTTGATGCACATCCAGATATTCATCCAGACCCATACCCAAATTATCAAAGTTTTATTTATCATCTAATAAAGGAAAATTATATTGAACCTGAAAAAATTATCTTTGTCGGAATATCTAATTTATCATTTGAAGAAAAGAATATAATAAAGGAATGGGGAATAAAGTATTATAATCCTCTAGATGTTTGGGATAATATAAAAGAGATTTCAAAAGAGATATCAAATACATTAGAAAATAAAAATTTATATATTTCAATTGATGTAGATGTATTCGATACTGGATGTGGACATTGGTTGGAAGGTATTGGAATTAGGCCATATCATTATTTTAAGATTATAAGAGAATTAAGAAATATTAATTTAATTGGTTTTGATTTAGTAGAATTATTTTCAAACGAAGTATGTGATAATTTAGCATCAAAAATAGTAGTAGAAACTATTGCAATGTTCAACAATAAAGATAAATTATAATTAATCTTTGAAAAATTTAAATATGCTTTTTATATATGGAATGTATATAAATTATTACTAATCCTATAATTGCTAATATTAGTAAGTTTATTGAAAATAAAATTATGAATAAAGGAAAATTAATTAAAGTTCCTTGATAAGTATAGTAGAAATAATTTACTAAATTCATTAATATAAATGGTATTCCTGAAACAATTCCCAAAATTATTTTTTTACTGTCTGGAAACCTATGATATAAATACGCGTGAATTGCGGTAAAGAAAAATAAAAACATAATTATAATATTTTGAATAATGTAAATTATATTGATTTTTGTTAAGAAAAATAGAATTGTAAAGAAAATAAATAGAAATATTATTAATATTAAAATATACATTGTGAATCCCTCCGGCTTATTATCAAATATTCTTTTAATCATTAGCATTAAAATAAATTCTAATATTGAGAATAAGGATATAGTAAATAATATTAAAATATTTTGAACAATTAAAGAAAGTATTAACTGTACAGATAAAAAAAGAAAAATTATGGAGAAGATAATTTGTTTATATTTGTTTAAAAGATTTAATAAACTTAAATGATATATTTTTTTATCATCCAAATTGAATAAAAATCCTAGAAGGGATATAAAAAATAGAGAATAAATATTTATAATATTATATAATGTTATAAATAAAACATATATTAGAGAAATTATTAATATTATTATTTGTTTTCTATTTATAGATAATTTATTCTCTGCGACAAAATTTCCAAAGAAATAAAATAAAATAAATGAAAAAAATACATAAACAAAATATTTAAGTAAAATATTATTAAAAATATTTAATATAGGCAATAAAAAAATTAATAAATATAAAATTTTTATCATATTGAATTTCGTGTTTTTCAAGAAATAATATAAAACAAAGGAGTAAAATATTCCAAATAAAATATAATATAAATTTGTAAAAAATATTATAGATATTGGGAATATTATTAAATATAATATAAATATATGTTTATTGATATTTTTGTTTTCGTCAATTAATCTATCTATGATAGTTTCACCCATTATATATAGAGATTCATTAAAACTTTTATGCAATTCTAAAATATGTTTGATTAATTCTCTCTAAATATACTGTTACAAATTGATAAAATGTAATATTATTTATCGAATAACATGGTATATAATTACATATAATATTTCCATTTGTATTTTCTGTACATGTTATATTTCCAGATATATTTGTTGGGAATAGAAATACAAAAGTTTGATTAGAACTATTTTCATTACTTAGACAGAAACTATATAAAAAATAATAGAAATCTGAATAATAATTTTTACATATAGTTAGTTTAATATAATCTAAAGAATAAGCTATGGAAATTGGATATGTATATGTATTACAATTTCCATTAAAATTTATGATTCCAAAACTATAATTATCTATTTCTGCTCTAAATGTATAAGGAAATATTGTACAATTTGGAAGTTCATTATAATATGTTTGATTAAATTGTTCTATATTATTTACTGTTGTAAAATATATTGGATAGTTTGGATATCCTATACAATTTGGAGAAAATAGATCATATATTATTTCTTGTTCATATGAAAAAGAAGTTTGTTCTTTATAATTTGTTAAATTTATATTAGAAAATATAGCTAACAAAAGTATCATTCCAACCAAAAATAATACTGTTAATATTGTTATAAATATAATAGATAGTTGTTCTTTCATTTTATATGAATATATCTAATAAAAATATTCTTTCCATATCTTCTCTTTCATTATCAAATTGATTAGATATACTGTTGTATGCATTCATCTGGGAATGATATTGTTTCTGGGCATGTTGGATTTGGGCATTGTCCAGGTAAACAGGCAGGGCATTGCTGTCCACCAATTATACAACTATAGCATTCAACCTGGGTTGAAGTATAATATGGAAATGTAAATATTTCTTCTGAACCTTGTTGATTTATATTCACATTACCGCAACCATTCTGAGAAGAACACGAATATTGCTGATTTTCTAATGTACAACTTTTAGATATTACTTGATTGTTTGTTGTATTATATGTTTCAGTACAACTATATATGCAATTTAAATAATAATAATATGTTATATTTTCATAAAAAACTATAGAAGTAATTGCTATTGTTTGAGGATAAGTGTTTCCATTATAATATACATTATATTGATTATCAGAACATTTTAATATTACTCTACATGCAATTTCTTGTGGATATAAACATATCTGACATGATTGAATATTTGTACATTGATATGGAATTATCGTTTCATTACATTGAATGTTTGGATCATTTGAAAATTGCTCGAAATCTTGTGCACAATTATTAGTTGTAACTTTATTATATATTTCATTATAGCAATCCTGATAAGAACATCCCGAAAAAGCTCCATCTTGAGAGAATTGAAATGCTAAATTATATAAATAAAATGCAGGATTATTTGTTATATTTGATGTACTTGCATAAGGAATTATCGAACCAGAAGAAGGACCTGTAATATTTATATATATACCTTGAACATAAACAGGAAAATTATAATTGTATTCTCCAGAAGTTATATTATTACAATCTCCGATAATTCCTGCTTGATAGCTATTTGAAAAATTAAAAGATATATTATATGGATAATAATATTGATACGCAGATAAATATTGTTCTCCATAGCTTATTAAGCTTCCAATTCCAGAAGTTAGCAAATTATTATAGTATTGAATTGCATTCTCGCATGATTGTGGTAATATACATCTATAGGGGAAAGAAGCCCAATTTTCATTTCCCCATCCATTTGTTCCAGCTACATATGATTCTGAATAACCCTCTTGTGTTAATACTGTTTGTAAATATCCTAAAAAATAATTTGATAATGTAGATAAAGAGGTAAATCTGTTAAAAACAATGTTTTGATTATAATTGTATGTTAATGCATAAAAAGATAAAAGGATTATTAATATAGCAACTGTTAAAAATAAAACCACATAGACACTTTCTATTTGATTTCTCATATTTTTAATTTAACATGTAGGTATATAAATGTTAATATAAGGATTGGTGTTACTAATCCATGTATAATACCGAGTGCCATTAATATATTTGGTACAGATATTAGATGTATACTGCTTGGGCCTCCAAATAATACTGATTCAAGGAATTCTCCAGTTATATTTTGTAACAAAACTAAAATACCAATAGACATACCCAATGCTTTTGTAATTGCTTTTTTACTATTCCTATATAATTTATAATGTATACCTACAAAGAAAAATAATAAGGCAATTAGGTATCTAGTATGTAATGCTGTAGGAGTAAAATCTGTATATAACAAATATAATTCTCCAAAAAATATTATTAAGACCATCGTTATAAGTAAAAAATAGTTTGTTGGTACATTATATTTTAAATTTCTATAAACTAAAAAGTAAATGATAAGTTCATATATAGATAAAAATATTAAGGATTCATATTCATATAAATAATATTCTCCGCTTAAGCTATTTATAACTAAATTTTTATATATTAATAATTGATTTAATGAAAGAAAGATTTGAATTATAATAATAAAAAATATTAATAAAAATATGTATTTTTTATATTTATAGATTTCAAAGATTCTTTTAAATATTTTTGTTCTTGATAATAATATTTCATTTCCATTAAAATACATAACTAAGAATAAGAAAATTGTAAGTATAATAAATAATAAGGTATAAATTATCTCAAAAGCATAAAGATGTAAACCCACATAATTAAGGAACATCGATAGTATATAGTTTATTTTTACATCAAGATCTGTAGTTACAGAATTATAAATAAGTTCAAGGAAAAATTGTATTATGAATAATATTATTGAGATTATATAAAATATTAATGATTTCTTTGAAATATATAAATTGTTTTCAAATAAATAATATCCCATAGAAAATGCTATAAAATAAAATATCCAATAATTTACTATATAAGTAAATATTGATGGAAATGGGAAAGGTAGAGGTAAATTAGTATAAATTCCAAAAATTCCAATTGGTATATATAATGGAAATATTAATTTATATATTAAAGATGTATTTTTTGAATTTTTTAATATAAAAGATAATAAGAATAAATATATTGCACCATAAATAATTATATTAATATTAAAGTTGCTAATATAAATAAAAAGTAAAAACAATATTAAATATGTAATAAATAAAATTTTATCTTCTTTTTTTACCATACTGTTAATTCAGAAACAAGATATCCGCCTAGGAATGGTGTATCTACTGGTAAATATATATAATAAACATATGTATTTGTATTTGGTGGTATTGAATATCCCAAACTTATACTATTTTGGCTACCTTGATATATATATGCATTTAGTTCTTCAGTATTTCCTGTATTTGTAATACAATATGCTCTTGCCATTGCAACACCATTTCCTCCAGGATGAGGATCATAATATACAGCAGAAATTATAAATTGATTCGTGTTTGGATCTCTATCGTCTATTACCCATTTAGTAATATTAAATCTATAAAATCCTTCACTGTTTATATTAATATTTCCTAAGTAAACCAAAGGACATTCTTTTCCAACAATAACTCCAGTTACATTTTGTGTATCATTAAATACACCAGTTGGACAATCTATTATCCCTCCGCTTAGATTGTATTCACATAAAGGATCTGCTGCTAAAAATACATAATCTGGTTCTCCACTTTCATTTAAAAATGAAATATATAATCTTATTACCTCATGCCATGGATAATCTATAAATACTTGCTGACAATTTGGTAATATATTTACTATACCTCTATAAAATGATCCAACAATTAATTCTTGATTGCCCTGACTACTTTCGCAATCAGAATTGCCTATATAATATGTACCAAATTCTTCTTGGCATATATCATTTAAATATTGTTGTGGAATTATAAATTCTGCTAGTCTATTTATATCAGTAGCTGTTTTATAAGTAGGGGGACCTTGATAATAATATGGTATAGATGTTAGATTGGGATTATCAGTCACGGGACATGAGCCCTCCTTATAATGGCATAAATATCCAGAAAAGAAATTAGGCAAACTAGAGGTAGGCTGAGCTATTACGCTAGGTCCTTCATAATTTGGAAATAAATTCCATTCACCCTGAGGACAATATACAGAGGCTTCTGTAAAATTATAATTTGGAAATATTTCTGTTAATGGCATACAGTATCCATTTTGTACAGCTTGAGATTGAGAAAGGGCATTATATAATGTTGGTAATCCCCACAAACCTATTGATCGAGATTGATGAAAAGGTGCTGTTGCATTTACCCATCCTGCTCCATATAAAGTTCGAGTTACTGGCATACTAATATTTTCTTTATAATTATTCACAAAGAAATATGTATAATTCCATTCATACCATTGTGTACCATC
>JAWDMD010000007.1:0-21923 GCA_046536775.1 Candidatus Nanopusillus sp.
ATTTATCATTTGAAAAAGAAAAAATTAATGAAAAAATAAAATTAGAAAATGAAGATCCATTATTTATTATTAATTATAATCCATCAATATATTCATTAAGATATACATTTCCAGTATATTTAATTTTCTCTATATATTTTGTTACATTCTTAATTTCAGAATATTATAACCCAAATATACTATCTTTAGCTTTATTATTTTTTATTACTTCAATTGTATATTATATTGCATTGAAATATTATGAAAAAGCAAAAAACTATTATATAATATTTACAAATAAGAGATTGATATTAATTGAAAATGAAAATATAAGGTCAATAGAAAATTCATATATAAATAATATAGAAATATATCAGAGTTCATATGAGAGAATTAAAAAGTCATATACAATAAAAATTTATACCCATACATTTTTATTAAATAAAAGCGTAAGTTTAACAATTGAATTACCTTTGCTTAAAAAAGAGGATATGGAAAAAATGAGAGAAATTATTTTAAATAATATACCTAAGAAGTCTGAGCAGGCGAAACCTGTTCCTTAAATTTTTCTAAATGTGCTGGATGAACAATTATAGTTTTTTCTTTTCCTTTATCATTTACTAAAACTTCATAACATTTTCCCCTCCTTCCCAAAACTATTCCAACCATTCCGTGGTACTTTGGATGTGGCATTGTTTTATTATATGTAGGATCAATCTTTATTACAACTTTGTCATTTATATTGAATTCTTGTAATATTTTCCTTATCTTTATTTTACCATGTTCCCTTACATGTAATGATAATTTATCCCTTGTTTTTCTCCTAGACCCCTTTCCTTTTCTTGCAGTCATTAAATTAAAAGTTCATGATATATTTTTAAATAATATTTAAAAAGATATATAAATGGAAGTACTGAATAAAAAGATTATAACACCTTCAAATGTTAAAAATATATTATCGAAAAATAAAGAGAAGAGAAATTTATTATATGTAGAAGAAAGGACATTAAAATTCCTTAATGTTACATATAAGTTGGATGAAAAACAGGAAAAAGAAATATTAGAAGAATTAAAGGATATAAATTTACCGGATGAAGTAAAAATACAAATATTGGAAATGTTGCCAAAAAATGAAGAGGAATTAAGAACAGTATTATATACGCATTCTCTAAGCAAACAAGATATGGAAAAAATATTAGATGTAATAAAGAAATATGGATAGAAGAGAAGATTATTCAATTGTAATATATTATTTACCTGGGGGAGATCCCACAAAAAATATAAAAGAGCCAGTAGTATATGCTGTAGGAAGGGATTACTTTACATTATTACTACTAACATTAAAACCTGGTGCTACAGTAAATTTATTTGAAGAATTATATATTGGAAATAAACAAAGGGATAAAGTAAGATCTATATTAAAAAGGTTGTCGTTTGATGAATTACCAGAAATTGCAAAAGCAAATTTAGAAAAGGCTATAAAGGACTTAATAGCTAAAAATGAAAAAAGGTTTGTAGATTTCTTTAATAAAGCTGGTCCATTGAATATTAGAATTCATACTTTAGAATTATTACCAGATATCGGAAAAGTAACTGTGCAAAAAATTATAGAAGAAAGACAGAAAAAACCATTTGAATCATTTAAAGATATTGAAGATAGAGTAAAAGGAATTAAAAATATACAAAACATAATTTATGAAAGAATAATTAGAGAGTTATCTGGAAAAGAAAAGACAAAATTATTCACTATCTAGCTCCATATTATTCATTTTTGATTTTATCTTTAAATATTTCTCATAACCTTTTAATTCAATATTACTCTTTTCCTTTATATTAACTAATAATAATTGTTTCATGAATTTTTTCCATTTCCTTTTATTCATTGAAACATTCCTTAAATGGGATTTCATCAAATGTCTGCTATATTTCTTACTATCTACAAATATATGACCACATAATGGACATCTAAATATTTCCCTCCCATTTCTATCAATTTCTCTTATAGCATGTAGCATTTTTTATATATTTATAATAACCTTTAAAAATTATTTATTTTGAACTAAAAACATTGAATGATCAATATGGTATGGTTCTAATCTTACTTCTTTTATTATCTTTAATCCATAATCTTCCAATCCCCTTCTTACTTCCCTAAATATTTCCTTTGGATCTCTAGATACATCTATTGATCTGGCTTTTACTGCTAAGAATCCATATCCTTTATTCTTTAAATAATATTCAATATTTTTAATAAATATCTTTATCTGATGTGGTTGTGCAACATCTTGATATAATAAATCAACCTTTGTAACAATATCTAAATACTCCCATGGTTTATCAGCATCTGCCAATATTCCGATAATATTCTTTCTATCATATAATACTGGAACTAGATCTCTTAAGATCCTTGGAGAAATATCTACACCAAATATTAATCCATTTTTATCAACTATATCAGAAATATGAGACGCAGTTGTACCAGATGCAACACCCAAATATAATATTTTATCACCTTTATCAATTGGTACCTCTCCAATATTTTTCTTAATTGCTGCTGCTAATTTAGATCTATTTGTAATCCATTCCCTATATTCTTCATTATTATATTTTACCAATCTTTCTTCATATACAATTTTTCCAGGTACCAAATTCTTTGTATATAATCTTCCTTTTTCATCAATAAATATATTCTTATTCTCCTTTAATGGTCTTAATTTCATTTTTCAGATAATTCCTTATATCTTTTATCCAATTCTTCCTTCAATTTCTGATATATTATTTTTCCACTCAAATCTGCTTTTACTGCGATAGATATTTTTGATGCTAATGTTCTAGCCATTGCTCCTCTTCTTTTTAGAGATATTTTTTGTATATATGGATGATTAAATATTACACCATGTTTTGGAGGTTTTATACCTTTAGATAGATGCAAAAACAATGCTTTTTCTGCACCTAAAACCTGTATTGTTGAAGAAGGTAATAATGATAGTTCTTTTAATCCACCAGCTAATAATATTAATCTTGCACCTATTTTTGGGGTAGCAATTTCTGATAAATTTGGAGCGATTTCCTTCATCAATTTTTCAATATAATCTTCTAAATCTTTTCTTAAATCATATATTTCCTTTATTTTTAATGATATTTCGTTTATTATTTCCAAATCTTCTTCCTTAAATATTTTTCCACCCATTGTTTTATTAATATTATATTTTTTCATTAATTCTTCCCTATTTGAATTTATAATTGTTCTTATAAATTTTTCATGGTCTTCAATTTCTTGAGAAATTTCTGGAAAATATAATCCATACCACTCTCTAAATCTCTCCATAAATAAATTCAATGATTTATTTAAATCATCAAGAAAACTTATTGCTTGGATTATCATTTCATCCCTACTTATTGAATCCGATATTTGTTCCTTTAATAAATCAATAAGTAATTTATTATTAATCCTTTCTTCTCCAATTTTTTCTAATACCTTTCTTATTATACTTATATCTTCTGTATATTTATATCCATCAAATCTTTGTCCAATAAAAATGTCCTTTTCCTTTATATAATTTTTTACCTTTTCGGGTAACTTACTTTTATATATTCCCTTTAAATCCTCTGAATCTAATTCAACATTAATTTTCTGAAAATTTTCTAAATTATCATCAAATATATATAATCCATTATATCTCAATAAAATATAACTCATTTTAGTATCTTTAATGATATCCTAAATCCTTTCGATGGAATTTGCATATTTATAAAATAATTTTTGAAAAACCTCTCATCATTTGCAACATCCAAAAATCTTCTATATACTCTTATTTGATATGTTTCATATATTTTTGTACCTCTCTTTCCCAATGTTCTCATAGTGGGTATTCTAATTATTCTTGTTGGTAGATTAACAGGACCTCTCTTTTCGATACCCAATTGTTCAATTATCTTTAACAATTGATTAGTAAACTGATTCATTGTTTTTAAATCTGTTCCCCACATTTTAATCCTTATCATTGACATAAATTCATAATATATATTATATTTTTAAATACTTTCTACAGGTTCAATTTTCAGTATATAGAATATTTTATCCAATATTTCTTTTGTTAAATATACTAAGAATAATCTGTGTGGATATTTGTCTTTATAATTTAATATTGGAACATTCTGATAAAATTCGTTAAATGATCTAACCAAATCTATTAGATATCTATACAAATGATTTAATTCCAATGATTTTTCAATATCATAAATTAAATCTTTAAACCTAAATAAATTAATAATTAGTTTTTCTTCATATTTATTTAATTCATTTATTTCAAATTCTTCAGGTATTTTATCAACTTTATTTAATAATGATTTTATCCTTGCATATGTATATAAAAAGTATATTGCATTTCCCTCTTCCAAATTTAACATTTTATCAATATCAAACAATATTGTTGTATTTCTATCATACTTTAACATTTCTAGTGATATAAAACTTTTTACTACCTTTTCAACAGTTTTTTTATCTTTAAACTTATCACTTGCAATATTATACAATTTTTCATATAGATCATCAACATTTATATATAATCCTTTCCTTCCAGACATTTTTATATCCTCATTTATTCCAAATATTCTTGCAGTATTTTTATGCAATCTAACCAATCCATATCCATAATATATATATTTAGATTCCCTATCAATTTCTTCAATTATTTCTTTTACCATTAATTGATTATGCATTTGTTCCATTCCAATTACATTTACTGAAATCTTACATGGTTCAATTTCTTTTCCATTATTATTTATTTCATATACATATTCTCCATTTGGTTGTTTTAGATATTCTTTAAATTTAATACCTGGTCTAATTATACCATGCTTCCACATTGCATATGCAATATCTTTTGCAATATATGTAGTAGTTCCATTTGACCTTACGAGAACCTTTTCTTTATTTGAATATGCTTTATATATATCCTCCCACCTTGTTAAATCCAAAGAAACTGTACC
Source organism: Candidatus Nanopusillus sp. (assembly GCA_046536775.1). Taxonomy (GTDB): domain Archaea; phylum Nanobdellota; class Nanobdellia; order Nanobdellales; family Nanobdellaceae; genus Nanobdella. Next base: position 4,972 of record JAWDMD010000007.1, read on the forward strand.
ATTCCTTTTTATCATTTTATTTTCTTCCAATATTTTTAATGCACTATCAAATAATTTGTATCTTAATATATCAGATTCTCTAATGATTAGATTAAAATATATATTAAATTTCCATAATGTATTTAGTTGTTCAAATAAAATTCTGTCAGATATTTTTTTAGATAAATAATATACATCATTATTACCCTCTTCAATCATCTTTATAATATTATATTTATATTTTTCCAATTCTGGAATTATTTCATATAATTTATTAACTATTACATATATAAAATCCCCATAATAATGATCAAACTTTTCAGGAACCTCATATCCATATAAATTTTTCAATATATTCATTCTTTCCAAAAATATTTTCCTGATTTTTTCTTCATATTCTTCCTTATATAGATTCTCTCTTATTAAAAACTCCTTAATATTATTTATTACATTTTCTAAGTTGAAATCTTTTGGTTCTTCAGGTATCTTTAAATAATATATTCCCAAAATATTATCACTAACCTGAACTCCAGTATCATCTATATAATTTATTACATATACATCATAATTTAATGTTTTAAACAATCTATATAGAGAATCTCCAATAGTTGAATTCCTTAAATGCCCTATATGCAATGCTTTATTTGGATTTGCAGATGTATGCTCCAAAAATACTCTAATATTCTTTTTTTCAAAATCAAATAATCTTTTATAATTTTCCAATAATTTTCCTTTATTCAATTTAATATTTAAATACCCATTTATAAATTTATAATCCAAAACAAAATCCTTTATTTTTTCAATTATTTCATTTATTAATATATTTGGATCTTTTCCTTTTTTAATTTCTTTGAATAATTTAATTGATATATCATAATCTAAATTTTTTGGAGGTTCAGAAAATTCTATATCATAATCTTTTAATCTTTCTCTTATTATCCACATAAAAATTGATTTTTATAAAAAGTTTAAAAATTTGGCAATTGCATAAAAATTTATGGTAAGAAAAGGTCAGTCATTATCAATTGATACAATAATTATAATTGTATTAGGACTTGTTGTTTTAACCTTTATAGTATTACTCTTTACAGGTACATTTTCTAAAGGAGTAACTGGAACAAATAATGTATTAAATCCGGCATTGAATCAAACAAATCAGACTGGCCAATTAATCAATAATTTATCAAATCAGGTAAATGGAGGATCTGGTTCATCAAGTACATCTACAAGTAGTACATCTACTACAACAAGTAATACACAATCGACCACTACATCTAGTCCATCAGGTACACTTTGCAAGGGTTCGGCAGGGGGGATATGTGTTCGCTAATCTGCTATAAGTCCATCTTTTATATAATAAATTAAAATATGAAAAGGTCTGATGCCATAGATTTTGTAATTCTTTTAATAATTGGACTTGTTGTTTTAGTAGTAGTTATAATTTTTGTAGTCCCTCAAACTTCGATAATCTCATCATCTCAACAAAATTTATCAAATACATCAAATAATGCTTTAAATCAAACATTTGGAAATATATCAAATAATTATAATATTTAAAATTGGTTTCGGTCTTGGGCCCGGGGGGATTCGAACCCCCGTCAATGGGTCTGGAGCCCAACGTCCTGCCACTAGACTACGGGCCCTAAAATTCTTCCTCAATCTTTAAATATCCTTTCTTTTTTAACCATTCAACTTCTGAATTTGTATATGAATACAATATATCTCCCTTTTTATCAGATTGTAATTCCCAGGGTTCTACTAATACATATGTACCTTTTTTTAACCATATATTTCTATGCATCTTCTTATTTTGTGGAACTCTACATATCCTTGTTTTTCCATCAAAACATCTTACTCTTGCATGCGCCCAACCAACAACCTCTTCAATTATCCCTATAACCTGCCTATCTTTAGGGACAGGAATTCCTTCTTCTTCGAAAAGAGACATTTAAAAAAAATATTATAAATTAAACATTAGCAACTTACTATTCCCAATCCCATTCTTCATCACCAAACTCTTCCCAATCTTCTTCTCCTTCATCCCAACCTTCTCCTTCATCCTCCTCTTTCATTCTCAGTTCATTTACCTTCCTTTTTAGGTCTTCCCAATCCATACCCTTTTATTATTATGTAAACTTTTATAAGGTTTTCTGTGTATCTTCTTTATCCCTCAGTAATATTGTTACAATATATTTTTTACTTCCCTTTTCTTTATTGTAGCTAAACAATTTTTTACTTAATTTTACTTCTCCATATTTTTTTAATATATTATAATAGCTCTTTATCCTATTTTTTCCTACATATAAATATATATCTAAATCCTTTTCATTTATTTCATTCACTTTTTTTATTATATCTTTATTTTTCTTTGCTATTTTTAATATTTCATCCTCAATATTTTTATTATATCCTCTTATTTGCAAAATCAGATTTGCTTTTTTACTTAAACCTTTACATCTAGGACAAACAATATATTCATATTCAAAATCATCTATATCAAGATTATTATACCATTTATTATGATATTTTATTCTTCCACAATACTTACATATATATACTTTTTCTTTTTTCTCTTCTTTTTTATTTATTTTTAAATAACATTCATAGCATAATCCATCATATAGTTTTTCAACTTCTTTTCCACAAGATGGACATATTCTCTTCATAAATAGATAATAAAAGTATATGGTATCCCAGCAATTTTTTTAATATCTTTTTCTTCAATTATCCTTTTCTCTTTTAATATATTTATAGATTCTTCCCCAACAGCATATATAAAATATATATCTTCAAAATCCTTTTCATCAATTTTTTCCCTTTCATCTCCTTTGAAAAATTCATTCAATTCTAATACAAATTCTCCTTCCTCAAATGTTTTTCCATATAAATCTTTATCACATAAAACCAAAACATATCCATAATTATCTCTATACTTCCTTAACAAAATCATTTTAATTTATATATTACTGGACTTTCTGCACCGCATGCTAGACATTTAATAATATATACCCTTTCCCTCTTTTCCAATCTTGTATCCAACTTTTTGCATATTGGACATCTAACAAATATATCTATAAATTTATCTATCTTTGCTTTTATTTTCTCAAATTCTATCCTTTTCTGTAATATTATTTTTTTATCTTCAATTTTCGATGCAACACTAAATTCTTTTTGTAGAAATTCCGCTAATAAATTTATATCTCTATTTATTATATCACAAATTGTTCCAGAATTTTCTATAGATGTCCATTTTCCAACATAATTTATTTTTGGTAATGGTATATTTATTGATCCCAATGCAGATCCATGTAAAACCTTCATACTACCTAATTTCTTATATGCTTCATCTAACATTTCTTCGTATGTTGGTATCATATAACTTTATATTTTTCTGGTGAAGATTCATAAATCTCTCCAGATGACAATAGATCCATTATAATATTTGATAGCTTTTCTTCACTTATATCAAAGAAATTTTCTATATCTTTTAAAGATATCCCATCACCTTTATCGTTATTTCTTATAAATTCTAAAATTTGTTTTCTTAATTTTACTTCTTCAGGTAGTTCCTCATCGGGTATTTTTTCTTCTCTATCATTTTCTTCATCCATATTATTTTCTTTATTATTTTTCTTTATATTTCTTTTTATTTTTTTAATGAAAAATTTTCTCCATATAATTTCATCATCTCCATTTAATATGCTTACATATCTTGCAATTACAGAAAAACTATTATTATATTCTGAAACATTTCCTAGAATTAGTAAAGTATCAAATAATTTAATATTATATATATCAAATAAAACAACATCAAAATATCCAAATGAATCCAATAATTTTAACCTAACCAATTTCTTTTCCTCCTGAATATCTATTACTTTTCCAATTAAACAAACCTTCTTATCCTTATAATTCTTTAGATCTTTTGAAAATATTGGTAAATACATATTTATACAGCTTTATATTTTTTATCTCCAGATTCATATATATACCCTTCCTTTAATAATTTATCAATTGTTTCTTTTACTTTTTCTTCCTCTAAATTATATTTCTTAGATTCATTTAATATTTCATTTAATGGAATACCATCTGGAAAATCTTTTTGTAAATCTTTTATTATATCCAATACTTTTGATAGTTTTTGTCTTTGTGTAGAAGAAATTCCAGACATTATTATATCTATATCTAATCTATTATTTTCTGGATTTATTCCAACCTCTTTCAAGCTATACAATAATAATTCTTTTGCAAGGTTCACATCATCTTCAGTAACTACTGGAGATAATCTTATTTTTGCAGAAGCTTCAGCTATCCTTATTATTGACATTAGTTGTCTTGTAGTTATTGGTATTGTATCTTCTCCAGAGCTAGATCTTAATTTTATATAGAAATCCTTTACAATATCCAGAGCTGCAGTTGTCCATTGTGGCTCAATTTTCTTTGCATATATTATATATTTCCTTAATAAATCTTTATCCAATGGTGCCTTTTTTTCTTCTTTTAAACCTTTCAATAATTCATTAACAATTGTTTCATCCTGTTGTGGATTTGGTTCATCTATAAGAACAAATATCAAATCAAATCTATTAACTATTGTTGGTGGTAAATCCATTTGATCGACTATACTTTTCATCTTATCCCATCTACCAAACTTTGGATTCGCAGCTGCTAAAATCGATGTTTCTGTCCTTAGTGTTGCATGAATATTTGCTTTATCAATTGTTATTGTTTGCTGTTCCATTGCTTCATGTAAAGATTGCAATTCTTCTATAGATAATTTATCAAGTTCATCTATACATACAAGTCCTCCAGAGGATAATACCAATGCCCCAGCCTCCAAAACCCATCCACCCTTAAATATTTCATCCTTTCTAACAGAGGCAGTTAAACCTACAGATGATGATGTTACTCCAACTACATATTTTGATTTTGGAGCAATTTCCGATACATATCTTAATAATTTTGATTTTCCTACACCAGGATCTCCTAAAATTAATATATGTATGTTTTTTCTTTCATCAACACCCCTCCTTCTTTTTCCACCAGATAATAATTGTAATGCAATTGCTTTTTTAATTAGTTCATAATACTTTCCATATAAACCTGGAGCAATAGAATTTGCAATCAAACTTAATACATCTGTAGACTTTGCCAACTCCTTTATTCTTTTTTCATCTTCTGGGGATATTGATATATCTTCAACATCTTTGTCTATAGGTTCAACATAAATTGCATCTATATATAAATCCAATATTGCTTTAAAATTTGAATTTTTTAATTCTTTTACAATTCCATATATTTTAACCCTTATTCCTGGTAATGTTTTCCTTTCCATCCTGGGTTCACATAAATCTTCCTTTAACATTACAGTAATTTGAGCAGGTTGTTCACCTTTTTCAATTTGATCTGCAGGTTCTTCAATTAATAATCTCTGTATATCTATTGTTTCATGATCTGTTTCAATAAATCTTCCCTTTATACCACCACATACAGGACATTTTTTTGGTCTTTCTATTAAAAAATTCTTATTTTCAACCCAAAATTCTCCACCACAATCTTCATGTAAATACTTTGTTTTTATAATGAAAGGTCTTACTTCTGAAGATATTTTTATTATACCTTCAACCTGTATTAATTTATCTTTATTTTCAGATCTAATATCCCTTATCCTTAAATATCTTAAACTTTCAGGAAGGTTCTTTATCCTTACCTTTACTTTCCTATCTAATCTTTCAGAAAAGTATACACCCATTTGTTCTAGAAAATTTTCTGTCTTATTTAATAGAAGATCTAATTGCTTATTATTTAAATATGATTTTATTTTTTCATAATCTAATATAACAGACTTTTCTTCTTCCTTAATAAATTTTTCAATTTCTTCTTTTGAAGCATCAAAAATTTGTCCTAAAAATCCTACATCTAAAATTTCAACTTCCTTTGTGTCATCCATATATCTTATATTACAAAAAATGCATATAAGAAAAAATATAAAAAATTAATAAATGAAAATATCTATAAGGGCCCGTAGCTCAGAGGTGGAGCGCCGGCCTTATAAGGCTACGCTCCTAAGAAAGCCGGAGGTCAGGGGTTCGAGTCCCCTCGGGCCCATAAAATTTTAGAATTATTTAAATTAAAATAAAATTAAAAAACTACTTTAATTGTAATTGCTTTTCTTTTACACTTAATACCTGTCCAATTCCAATTGTTTTATTCATATCTCTAATTGCAAATCTTCCCAATGATGTATTTGGGAACTCCTCAAATTTCTCTACTACTACTGGTTTTGTTGGTACAAACTTTACAATTGCTGCATCTCCAGTCTTTAAGAATTGTGGATTCTTTTCAACTTCCTGTCCGGTTCTTGGATCTATTTTTGATTGTATTTCTACAACCTTACATGCTACTGCTGCAGTATGTATATGTATTACTGGTGTATATCCAACAGCAATTGCAGATGGGTGGTATAATACATAAATTCTTGCAGTAAATTCTTCTGCCAATTTTGGTAATGGTTCTCCCATTTTTCCACATACATCTCCCCTTAATATATCACCACCTTCAGGTCCCTTAACATTAAATCCAATATTATCTCCTGGTAATGCTTCATCTAATTTTTCATGATGCATTTCTATAGATTTTACTTCACCTACAACACCATTTGGTTTCCTTGATGGTAAGAATATTACTTTATCGTTTGGTTTTAATCTTCCAGATTCTACCTTTCCGGTTGGTACAAGTCCTACACCTTTAATATTATATACATCTCCAATTGGGATTCTTAGAGGTTTATCTATCAATCTTGGAGGTTCATCCAATATATCAAATGCTTCATATATTGTTGGACCAGTATACCATGGCATTTTCTGTGATTTTTGTGTTACATTTTCATCTGATAAGAATGCAGCTATTGGAACAATTGCTTTTATTTGTTTTTCATTATAACCAACTTGTTTTGCTAATGTTAATACCATATTCTTTACCTGCTCATATCTTTTTTGATCATAATTTACAGCATCCATTTTTGATACTGCAACAATAATTTGTGGAATTCCCAATGTTCTTAATAATAATAAGTGTTCTCTTCCCTGTCCTTCTGAACTTAGTGATGTTTCTGCTTCACCTGGTGCCGCAGAGACAACTAATACTGCTGCATCAGATTGTGCAGTACCGCTAATCATGTTCTTTATAAAGTCTCTATGACCTGGAGCATCCAATATTGTTAATACATATTTCTTTGCAGGTATTTTAATTGCAGCTATATCAATTGTTACTCCTCTCTTTCTTTCTTCTATTGATCTATCCAATAAGAATGCTAGATATTCTGATTCCTTTCCAAATTCCTTTGCTGCGTTCTTTAGTTCTTCTAATAGTTTCTGATCTATTAAATTCAAAGATACCATTAGCCTTCCTACCAATGTTGATTTTCCATTATCTACATGCCCTACTACTACCAAATTAATATGTGGTTTTTCTCTCGCCATTTAAGATTATATTTATAAAAAAATTTATATATAATTCAGCCAGATACTAAAGGCTGAAATATGCTATTAAATAAATTGTATGGTAAAGCCCCTGCAAATTCAAACATTATATAACTATAATCTGGCGTTGTATATACTGAAGGACTCAATCCATATTGCTTTAATTGATTTAATACACTATTAACCTGCTGAACTGTCTGGAATGTAATAGAAGATGTCTTTACAGCCACTATAAATGTTGGGGTTCCATCAATTCCATATGTATTCATATTATAATTTTCTTCACTATATATTTGATAATAATATTCTGAACTATTTACACATGAATCTATTTCATTAACATTCAATCCTAAAGCTTGAGCTTCTTTATTAAATTCGTTATATACATCTTGTTGACTCGAGAGAGTATCCCACGATATATTTTGCATTTGATTATACCAAGTCCAGTTTGCAAATTGATCCCATGTATTAAATCCATACAATGTATATACACATGTTAAATATTGTGATGTTATATTTGCATATTGATGTATTTGATATAGTGGGAAATCAATATATACCCATGCCATTTTTCCATTATCTATATAATTTTGCTCAATTTGTGGAAATGTTTGTAAATAAAATAGATCACAATATGGACATGCATAATCTGAGAATTCATATACAATAACGTTCGCATTATTTGGATTTCCATATACTGGATCTATATTTGAAATATTTGGCAATGGAGCTTGTGTTAATGTTTGTAAGTATGTTTGCAATTGATTTGAAGAACTACTAGACGATCCAGATATCTTTATGTTTGATATCGAATTTGCTACAATATAAGATCCTAAAACTACCGATATTGCCAATACTATAAACCCTATTATTATTGATTTCTCAACACTAAGATTAAACTTCCATTCTTTCCTTTCATTATTTTCTTCACTTTTTTCTTTTTCCTTTTCCATTCAAAATATTTTGATAAAAAATTTATATTTATTCAGATTCCTTACTCTCAAGTAAATAAAATACTCCCATTATAAATGGTATTACTGATAGAGTCTTTGAATTTGTTAATAGATAAGTTAAAACTCCTAACAAAATTATTATCCCTAATATTATCATATCTATTCTATTTATTTTTATCATAATCTTTATTGTAAGAAAACATCTTATATACTTTATTTTAAATATATAAAGTTATGGTAGAATATCGGATCTATGAATACAAATTGGAATAGAAATATAGAAGAAGAGATAAAAAGATTCTGGAAGGAAAATTATATATATGAAAAATGGATTTTAAAGAATGAGAAAGATAAAAGATATATATTTCTGGAGGGTCCTCCATATACAACAGGTTCTCCGCATATGGGACATGCTTATAATAGAACAATTAAAGATATTATATTAAGATACTACCAAAAGAAAGGATTTAGTGTATGGAATCAAGCAGGTTTTGATATGCATGGATTGCCAATTGAAGTAAAAGTTGAAGAAAAATTAAAGATTAGGGATAAAAGAGAAATAGAAAAAATTGGTGTTGATAAATTTATTAAAGAATGTTTTAATTTTGCATATGAATCAATAAACGAATTTACAAAATTCTATGAAGATATAGCACATTGGCAAGATATAGACAACCCATATTTACCAATTAAAAACGAATTTATTGAAAGAGTATGGGAGGCTTTGGCAAGAGGTTATGAAAATAAATTAATATATAAAGAAAAGAAACCTGTTTGGTGGTGTCCTCATTGTCAAACATCATTATCAAAACAAGAAATAGATTTAGGATATGAAGATCCTACATATAAAAAGGAAATATCAAACGCAATTTATGTAAAGTTTAAATCAAAAGATATGGAAAATACATATTATATAATTTGGACAACAACCCCATGGACATTATTGTATAATTTAGGTATTATGATAAATCCTGAACTAAAATATGTAAAAGTAAAGGTTCCAAAGATTTATGTTGAAGAACTAGAGTTGGATTATAATAACCATAAGACTATAAAAATGAACATTAAAAGAGAAAATGGTTATGAATATTGGATTATTGCAAAAAATATATTAGAAAAATTAATGAGTAAATTAAATATTGAATATGAAATAGTGGATGAATTTTATGGAAAAGATCTGGAATTTAAGGAATATGAACCTTTATTCTATGATGAATTAAAAGATTATATAGAAAAGATTAAATCTGAAAGAAGTGGGATATTTAGGATTTGGCTATCTAAAGAATATGTAAATACGATGGATGGTACTGGTTTAGTTCATTCAGCTCCAGGTTGTGGTTTTGAAGATTATGATGTTGCTAAAAAATATAATGTCCTTCCATTCAATACAACAGATGAAACCGGAACTATTTTGGATATAAAATATTTTGAAGGATGGATTGCAAAGAAAGATGATTATAAATTTATATTAGAAGTATTAAAGAAAAAATCTTTAGTGTATTTTGAATGGTATGAACATGATTATCCAATATGCTGGAGATGTAGAAATAGGGTAATTGTTAGATCCCCAGAACAAATATTCATTAATATATCTTCAATAAAATCAAAAACATTATTAGATCTTGAAAATGTTAATTTTATACCTGAGGCAGCAAAAAATGCATTTATAAATACTGTAAAATCTGCACCGGATTGGGTAATATCCAGACAAAGATATTGGGGAATTCCAATACCAATGTGGGTTGATAAAAATGGACATGTAAAATTTGTTAGAAATGTTAAAGAATTGGAAAAATTAACTGGAAATAAATTTAAGGAATTAATAATAGTAGTAAAGTTTACAGATTATGCTGAAAAACTATTACAAAGATACTTTAAAGAAAATAAGATATATTATGAAGATGAAATAAACGATATAAATAGATTATATGATGTATTTAGTAAATATGAAGATAAATCTGTAGTAATTGTAAATAATTTTAAATATGATATATTAAATCAATTAAATGATTTATATTATGTTAGGGCATATGGATCAAGAGATTATGAAATAATATATCTATATAATTATAATTTACATAGACCATACGTAGATAAATTTACATTCAAATGTGAAAAATGTGGAGAAGAAATGAAAAGAATTTCAGATATATTGGATGTATGGGTTGATTCTGGTTCGGCAACAGTTGCAACAGATACATATCCTGTAGATTTCATAACAGAAAACTATGATCAAATTAAAGGGTGGTTCTATTCCCTAGCAATGATAGGAGAATTATACTATAATAATATACCATATAAAAATGTATATGTTGGGGGATATGTTGTAGATGTATATGGAAAAAAAATGTCAAAATCTTTGGGAAATGTTGTTTCTCCATATGATATAATTAATAAATATGGGGCAGATACTATGAGACTCTATTTAGGATCTATTGTAGAAGCATATGAAGATATAAAATTACAATGGGAAGATATAAAAGTTAAATATCAGGTACTAAATACATTATTAAATATTTCAACATATTTAGAAGAATATTCTAAATATTACAATATAAATCCAGCAAAAATAAATGTAGAAAATTTAAGGTGGGTAGATAAATATATGTTACATTTCATAGAAAAAAGCAAAAAAGAGATATACAATGCATTAGATAACTATTTAATATGGAAGGCTGGAAGAATATTGCAAGATATGATATTAGAATTATCGAGATTTTATATAAAAGCGACAAGAGAAAGAATAAAAACAGAACCTGATAAGGTATTATTTGTAATATATAAATCTCTATATAATATAATAAATATAGGATCAATTATAACCCCTTTTATTTCCGAATATATTTATCAAAAATTAAGAAATCTATATGGATTAGAAGGTGAATCAATAATATTAGAAGACCTACCAAAAGTTGAGGAACAATACATAGATGAAAAAATTGAAGAAGAATATAAATTATTTAATGCAGTTGTAGAAAATGCATTAAAGCTAAGAAATACGCTAAATTTAAACATAAGAAGACCATTAAAAACCCTATATTTATATAACTACGATGGTAGGAGATTACTAAACTTTTTGGATAATATAGATATTGTAGAATTATTAAAGGATTATCTAAATGTAAAAGAAGTTGTATTTGAAAATATTGCTGAGAATTTCATATATGTAAATATAGGCTTTGGAGACTTTAAGTTAGGATTTGATACAAAAAATTATCCGGAATTGGAAGAGGAATGGTTATACAGGGAAATAAGAAGAAGATTACAAGATATAAGAAAAGAAAACAAATTAAGAAAAGGTCAAAAGGCAAATATAGAGATATATGCTGATGAAAAGCTTCTAAATATAATAAAAAAATATAAAGATACCTTAGAAAAAGATACTGATACCATAATAATAATAAAGGACTCAAATGAGGGTCTAAACAATGTAGAAAGGATATATGAAATGAGTATATTCTATAGGCTAAATATTTTATAAGTTTTTATTAAATTTATTAAAAATGGTTACATGGGAAATTTCCAATGCTGTTGTTACAATATATTTTAATGTAAAGTTGCCATTGGATAAAATTGCAAATCTAATTCCTTATGCTCAATACGATCCGGAAACATTTCCTGGATTGATTATACCATTAAAAGAGGGTGGAGGTAAGGAAGAAAATGTTAAAGCTTTGGTATTTAATAGTGGAACAATAAATATATCTGGAATAAAAAGATTAGAAGATATAGAATATGTCGTAGAAAAATTAAGAGAATTATTTAAACAAATCGATATAGAACTTCCAAAAGAATATAAAATAAAGGTACAGAATATTGTTGTAAATGGAAAATTTGATTATGATAATATAGATATAGTAAATCTAGCAGATGAAATACCTGATTCTCAATATAATCCTGAGGCTTTTCCGGCTGTTACTGTTGTATTCAATATATCTGAGAATTATAGAGTAAAATTTAATGTATTTAAAAATGGAAAATTTGTATGCCCGGGATTAAAAGGTGAATTTAATACTTTTGATGCAATTAAACAACACGTAGATTATGTATTAAATTCTTTCCAAGAAAAAGTAATAAAGAAATATACAAAAAAATAGCTTATAAATATATTTCATTATAATAGAACTATGACGGAATCATCTGGAACAACGATTGTTGCAATAAGATTTAAGGATGGGGTATTAATTGCGTCGGATAAACAATCAACGGCAGGAATGATGGTATATCATAATAAAGTACAAAAATTGCATCAGATTACTGATAATATATTAATTGGAGCTGCTGGTTTAGTTGGTGATATTCAGGCTTTGGTAAAAATATTACAAGCAAATCTAAAATTAAAATATTTAAGATCAAAAAATGAACCAACTGCAGAAGAAGCTGCAAGTTTTCTATCATCATTAATGAACTACTATAAATGGTTCCCATTCTTTACAGAAGTAATAGTTGTTGGAAAAGATAATGATGATTACAATATATATTCAATAGATGAGGCTGGAGGATTGGAAAAATTTGATAACTTTACATCTACAGGTTCTGGAATGGTATTTGCTTTAGGTGTATTAGAAACAGAATATAAAGAAAATATGAGTGAGGAAGAAGCAAGAGAATTAGCAAAGAAAGCAATATTAGCTGCTATAAAAAGAGATTTGGGATCTGGATACGGTATTGAGATTTGGACATTAACAAAAGAGGGATTGAAAAAAGAACTTTATCAGGTAAAGGAAGAATTACAGAAAAAATAATTTTTTAAATCTTATACTTAATTATAAAAGGTATTTACATTATTTATGATGAATATTAAGGAAGAATTATTAAAAGAATTCCAATCAAAGGATATACACAAGATAATATTCGAAGGACCAAAGATAGTGATATATGTAAACAATGTAGATTTATTTATAAAAGGGCCTGAAATAGGGAAAAATTTAGCACAAAAATATAAGAAAAGGATTGAAATAAGAATAAATCCAAGGTTATTAAAGAGAGAAGAACATATTAAGGAAAAAGTAAGGGAAATATTAGATGGAATAAAAATAAAGGATGTTTATCTTGAAAAGCATAGATCTGTATTATATATTGAAACATATGAACCAGAAAAAATTGATTTAAATTTAATTAATAAATTAAGAGAAGAAACTCTATGTAATATTATAATACAAAGAGCTCCATTAAAATCTTCAAAAATAATAAATGTTATTAGGACATATTTACATAAAAATTCTTTATACAAATCTGAATTTTTAGACAAAATTGGAGAAAAAATATTAGAAAGAAAATCTCAGAGGTTAGATCATTATAGAATTGCTTTTTTGGGTGCTGGAAGAGAGGTTGGAAGATCTTCATTTTTGTTACAAACAAAAGAAAGTAATATTTTATTGGATTGCGGACTGGGTGCAGGAAATTATTCAGAAGATAGATATCCAACATTAAATATACCTGAATTTGATATACAAAATCTAGATGCTGTAATTATTTCACATGCTCATTTAGATCATGTTGGATTTATTCCATATTTATTTAGAATCGGATGGAGGGGGCCTGTATATTTAACAGAACCAACAAGAGATATTGCAGCTTTAGTTTTATTAGATTATTTAAAAGTAAGTAACAAACAAAATAAAAATCCGATATTTACAACAAAAGAAATTAAATTATTTTTAAAGCATTCCATTACATTAAATTATTCTGAAGTAACTGATATAACTGGTGATATAAAAATATCATTCCATAATGCAAACCATATAATTGGATCTTCAATGGCTCATATAAATATTGAAGGTAAACATAATGTATTGTATACCGGAGACTATAAATTTAATAAAATGCCTCTATTAGAAAGACCAAATACAATATATCAAAGATTAGAAACATTAATAATCGAAAGTACATATGGGGGATTTAATGATAAACACCCATCAAGAGAAGAAACTGAAGCATTATTTATTCATGATATAAAGGAAACGATTGAAAATGGAGGAAAGGTATTAATACCAGTACTAGCAGTAGGAAGGGGACAGGATGTTTTGTTAACATTACTAAATGCAATTGAAAATAAAATGTTACCAGAAGTAAATATATATTTAGAAGGAATTGTTTGGGAAACATCAATGATTCACACAGCATATCCAGAATTTTTAAGTAAAGAAATTAGAGAAAAGATAGAATCTGGAAAAAATCCATTTGAAAGAGAAAATGTAATAAGATCAAGTAAAAAAGAAAGAGAGCAAATTATAACATCTAGTGAACCTTCAATAATAATTGCAACATCTGGTATGATGCAAGGAGGTCCCATATTAGATTATTTTAGTTATGCTGCGGAAGATGAAAAGAACTTGTTGGCTTTTGTTTCATATCAAGCACAAGGTACTTTGGGTAGAACAATATTAGATGGACAAAGAGAGATTGTATTAAATGATAGAAAAATAAATGTAAAAATGAAGGTAAATAAATATGAGGGTTTTTCAGGTCATGCAGATCATTTTGAATCAATATCTTTTATTAAATATTTAAGACCAAAACCAAAACAAGTTATTACAATACATGGTGAAATACCAAAACCATATGAATTAGCATCAAAAATATATAGAAAATTTGGAATATATTCATATTCACCAAAAAATGGCGACATAATTAGATTATAAAATTTTTTTAAAAAGAAAAATAGATGATTAAAAAATATAGATATATTGCAATTGAAGGAATTGACGGAGCTGGAAAAACAACAATTGCAAATTTGCTATATAGTAAATTATCTGAGAAATATAATAAGACAACATTAATGAAAGAACCATATGATAATGATTTATCTGAAAAAATAAAGGAAATAATTTCAAAAGAACATGAAAAAAATTTAGATTATGGATATTTATTGGCATTATTATTTACTGCTGATAGAAGTATAAAAAACATTGATTTAAAGAAATATTTAAATAGCGATTATATTATAATTTCCGATAGGAGTATTTATTCCACATTTTCTTATCAAATTTTATATGAAGGAATAGATATTGAATGGCTAAAATGTGTATCAAAATATATAATTAGACCGGATATTACATTTATATTAGACGTAGATCCAAGAATTGCAGTAGAGAGAATAAATTCAAGGAACAAAAATATTACAAGTTATGAAAATACTGAATTTTTAAAAAAAGTAAGAGAAAATTTCCTAAAATTAAAGGAAATATTTCCAGATGATAATATAATTTATATTGATGGAAAAGAAAAACCTGAAGAAATATTGGAAAAAATATTAAGCATAATAGAAAAATAAAAATTTTAATAGTTTTATCATTATTTATCTTTATCAGAAAGCATTTTACTTATTTTTTCTCTTATATGCTCTTCTAAATCGTATCTTTGTTTCAATGTTTTTTCACTCAATATATAATCAAGCGCTGTAGGAATATATTCTTTTTTTAAGAAATATGGTTTGTATTCTATACGATAATTTGTATTCAACATTATTCCGCCCATTCCCTTTTCACCTTCCAATTCAATACATTTTCTTTCTGTGCCAAACAGATCTATAGATGCATCCAGCATATTTCCATATTTGTCTTCAGGATTTACCATAATATCGTCTCCACATACTTTAATCCTCAATTCACCATTTGACACATTGTATTCCATGTCTATTCTTTTTCTTTCACCGATACCTTTTGCATGCAATTGCTCTTCTAAATATTGAAAAGCAAGACCTAATATTTCATCCATTTTTGATAATTTTCTTAAATGAGATAAGCCGATCTTTTGTCTTTCATATCTATCTTTGTTCATTTCTTCTTCTCCATTATAATATATTTCTTCATTCAAGGCTCTTCCCCTAACTAATACTAATTTTAATTTATCATCTTTAATAGATACTTCGCCTCCAAAATCATATACATATTTTCCAATATATAATTTTTTTCCCTCTGCTCTAAATATTGGAGATTGTGAACGTGCATTTCCTCCACAATATATATCGATTTCTCCAGATTCTCTATTTACTGGAAAGTATCTTTCTATTGTTCCATCGAAAACATATTTTGCCACTGCCTGTGGTAAAATTCTTGCAATTTCTATAAGATTATCCTTCCTTGCTTCTTCTAAAATACCCCCAAACCCCAATATTTCATCGAGTCCATCTTTATACTCTTCTTGAGATTTTTGTTGTATATCCTTCGTTACCATTTTACTTTTTATATATGAAAATTTTATAAAGGTTATGGTCACTACCATATCATAATAATAATTCTTTACTACATAATTATTATTTGTTTAGTATATAGTCCATAAAGATATTTAAATTAAAAATCTAGTTAATTGATTGAATAACCCAGAAAAATTAAAGATAAGATCAAAAAATATGTAAAAAACAATAGATAAGATTATAGAAAATAATGCATCAGATAACCAATGTTTTAAAGTAATAATTCTTAATATTGGAGCTATCAATACCAAAATATTTCCCGTTATTATAAAGGATAAAGTTGCAATAATTGTATGTTCACTTGGAAAAGAATGGTTTTCATAAACCAATATAGCAAATCTT
>JAWDMD010000008.1:0-18584 GCA_046536775.1 Candidatus Nanopusillus sp.
TAATTAATCGAATAAAATGCTATAAGTGGTATTAAAATATCGAATAATATAAACAAAACTGGGGGACTAAACATATTTCCTAAGAATATTGATGCAAGGGGAAATATTGTTAATAACATAACTGGTAAAGTTATACCTAAAGTAGATGTAAGGTTTATTGCAGACCTTATCTCTCTAGAAAATTCATATAGTTCATTTACTAATTCTTCTAAAGCTTCTTCCATAGATTTATCTATTTGAAAATTCCTCCTATCCTTATCTGGATCATATAGTGCGCTTAAAATAAGCATAACACCGGTATAAAAGAATTTAGCATTTTTTTCCCAGGATCTTGAATATTCTATTAAGGCTTCCGATGCAGAAACATATTTTCTATTATATATATCTCTTAACAATTTTAATAAATCTATTTTTAACGGTAAATTAATATTTTTTGCCGCAAATAACATAGCTTGTTCTACATTTGGGTTTTGTCTTAATTTAATAGCTAATAATAATAATAGACTTATTAATTGAGATTTTTTCTTCGTATTTAGATTATTATACAAAATAATATAATAATAATCGATCAATATGTAAGATAGTAAACCAAGAGAAATAAATAATAGAAAGTATAAAGGAGATATTATTATTGAAGGAATTATTCCTATAAAAATAAATAATATTAGAAAAAATATTGATGATGAATCTATTTGATTAATATTTACATCTAAAAAAAGTTCTTCATTTATTTTTTCAAAATTTCTTCTTTTATTTTCATTTACTTTAATCTTTATTATATTTCCAAATGTTTTAACAATTTTTTCATAATATTTTAATTTATTACCAAAATAGAAGTATTTATATAATTTTAATTTACTTTCTAAATTTTGAATATCTAACCTATTTAACTCAATTTCTGATATATCCATTTCTTCATATTATCTAATATATAATCTTTTGCAATTTCATTATATTCCTTAATACTTTTATCTACATACTGATAAAATACTTCATTATACATAGAAACAAAATCTGCTTCCAAAATATCTTTTCTATTTTTTTCTCTTGCTATATCTACTAAGAATTTTTTTGATAAACCTATTGTTTCTATTATATTCCATACCCTTTCCCAAGATTTCGATAGATATCTTATCCTAGATGCAACAGCCTTTAATACATCTGAATCACCGTTTATTAATTCTAGTGTTGGTTCCAAATTATCTTTTTCAGCATCATAAACCATTAGATCAACAAAACCTTTTTCTCTTAATGGATCCTGATCCCATAATTTTCTTACTTCAGTTATCTTTAACAATCTCCTATATCTTTTTAATCCAGAAGGTTCTTTAATTGGATTTACAATAACTATTATATCTGTAGCTTTAAATGATGTCTTAGGAACCCCCAGATCATTTACAACTCTATCGTATACACCATAAGGACTTTCTGCATGTAAAGTACCCATTACTGCATTTGCTACGGCACCAACTCTCATAGCTTCATACAATGTTAAAGCTTCTTTTGATCTAACTTCTCCAACAACTATAGCACTATCTCCCATTCTTAAAGATACTCTTAAACCCTCTTCAGCGGATAATTCAGCAGATTTTAATGAAAAAGGACTCCTAACTTTCATAGGAACTATATTATATCCTATTGATCTAAAAAACTCCGTTGGTATTTCTAAAGTATCCTCTACAGTTACCATCCTAATTTTCTTAGGTATTTCTAACATTAAGGCTGTTAATAGAGATGTCTTGCCACTTCCTCTTGTACCAGCAATTAAAATCGTCCTTCCATTTGCAACTAAAAAAGATAATAAGCCTGCAGCCTGATAATTTAGCATTTTATTATCTATAAATAAAGGTAAAGTCCATGGTTTGCTTCTATGTCTTCTAATTATATATGATAATCCAGATGGGGATAATGGTGGTGATAATGCTGCAACTCTTAATAATATATTATTTCCAATTACTAGATCTGTATCTAAAACAGGATTTGCTTCATCAAAAGGTCTTCCAGATATTAACCTCAATTTTGTAGCCCAAGATTCTACTTCTTTCCTAGTTGGAGTTACATTTGTAACAGACATTTCATATTTAGAATGTTGTAAATATATTGGAGTTATACCTGCTGGTGGATTTATGAAGAGATCTTCTAGATTTTCATCTAATACTATCTTTTCTATTATTCCAAAACCAATTGTATATCTAATAATTATACTCTTAATTAATTCCAATCTATTTTTATCTATATTTATATTATATATAGACATTAATTTCGTTATTATATTATCTAATATATTATTATATATTTCTCTTAATCTCTCTACATCTAAATAATCTTCCTTTCTAGGTTCATATTCTTGTAAAATTTCTATTGCCTTATGAGATAAAAATGTTTCTTCAGAGAATATTTTATATTCTTCTGGAAATATATAATATCTAAAAACTGTTTCTTCAGGATTTTTTAATATAAAAACTTCTGTATTTTTATCTAATCTATAAGAATCTATAATATTATAACTCTCTGAAATTTTATTTATATATTTTGTATCTATAAATTTTGGTTTTATATCTCCCAAGAATAATCTTCTATATATCTCCCTATTTCCAATTTGATATCCGATCAAAAATGGTTTAATATACTTATATGATGGTAAGGATTCGAATTTTATTAGAAAATTATCTATTAATGATACTAAATTTGATATTTGGTTTTCTAAATCTTTATTATTTTTTAATAATGACATTAATTTTCTTTTCATTCTTTTTATAAATATATATGTACCAATCGGATCCTTCAAATATCTCTTATCCAAATAATCTATTATGGTTTTTATTTCTGAATATAATGGATTTCCAGTTAACAAATATCTATAATATTCCGATATATTATTTTTAATAGAATAATATACATCAAGAAAACTATTCAATATTTTTATACTATCTTCATAATACTCTATATTTTCATCTTGCTCAATTATTATTGTATTTAAAAATGGATCTATAGATAGTATATTTAATATATATTCCATTATATTTGGATCGTCTTCAATTGTAGCAATATTATTATAATTTTTGGCATTTACATATAATACTCTTTCTTTTCCATTCATTTTAATTTCATATTGCAAACTATTTAGCATATAAAGATTAATATGTATTAAAATATAATAGTTTTACTATGAATGATCCGGAGACACTTAGAAGATTAAAATATTTGGAAGAGAAAATTTCGATGTTCAATAATATATTACAAACTATGGATGTAACTACTAGGAGTTCTTTAGATGATTTTAAACTAGAGATAGAGAACATTAAAAAAGAAATAGATGACATAAAACAAGAAATAAATGATATAGAAATAAAAATAAAAGCTATAACAGATGAATTATCAAATTTTGTTACTATAGATCAATTAAAAATTATAAATTCTATTCTAGATTACATAAATCCATTTGATTTTGTTACCAAAAAAGAATTAGATAAATTAGTAAAAGAAAAAATTATGGAATATCTTGATAACTTATACAACCAGAAGAGTTAAATTTATAATATTCAATATTTTTATTAAGAATTATGAGAAGCTTACTTGGGGTATTTAGTAAGAAGGGTAATAAAGATCAGAATGACCAACAGAATTTAGATAATTTATTTCAGGACTTTAATAATCCAATGCCACAAAATAATGGACCATTTAATCAATTTCAGCAAAGTAATAATATTAATCCTATGACAAATAATTTTCAGAATTTCTCTTTTGGTCAAATGAACCAACAAATGCCATTACAACAACAAAATCCGCCAAATCAATTTAATCAATCATGGAACTTTCCTCCACAACCAAACCCAACTCCAAATCAATTTCTACCACAACAACAAACTCAAAGTCAACCCGATCTTGGGCAGGGAGGTTTTTCTATGGATGAAAGGACTGAACAATACATAAACAATACAATAAATGAAATATTAAAAGATAAATTAAGCGAAATAAATGATGAATTATCCCAAATAAAAATATGGAAAGAAAAGGTGGAATATCTTATTAATAAAATGCAAGAACAAATTGATAAAGTAGATAATAAAATAACTGAAATAAATAATTTGGCAACAAGGAAGTTAGAAGAATACGATAAAGGAATGCAAGAAGCAACAACAGAAATACAAGCATTACATAGGCTGATAAGAACAATGATACCTGCTATATCCGAATCTACAAAAGAATTAAGGGATACGGTAGAAGAATTAAAGTCCCTAAGGGATTCTATTAGAAAACCTTAAATTTTTTAATCCTTCTTAATAAATTTTATTGATGGACAGAAAGGAAACTATAATAGTAGGATTTACACTATTAATACTATTAGCAGCTGGGTTTACAATTGCCCCTTTATTATATCCAATAAATAATAACCAAAACCTAAATCAGAATGAATTATATCAAATATCTCAAATTGCTCAATATTGCCAGGCTCTATGTATATATGCAAAGTACAATTTATCTATAAGTAACTTAAGCAATACATGCCTAGTATCTGGAAATTCTATATTATATCAATCTTGGATATCTTATCCAAATGCATATAATTGGGGATGTGAATTATCGGATAATAATTCTAATTTATGCAATAATAGTAACTATATAATATTAGACGAAAATTGCTCAATAATTAATATATATTATCAAAATAAGCAGTTAAATATAACATGAAGTATATTGATTCTCATTGTCATCTATATAAATTTAATGAAATAGAAATTAAAAGAATAACAAAAGATAAAGATATAATAATATTATCGGTCTCCGAAGATCTAGAATCATCATTAAAAAATATAGTTTTATCTCAATTAAATGAAAATATAATACCTGCCATAGGAATTCATCCTTGGAATATAGAAAAAGTAAATGAAAATACATTTAAAATAATAGAAGATATAATAAAAGATAATAAGGTAAAAATACTTGGGGAAATTGGATTGGATAAAAAATTCAAGCCAGAAACATTCGAAAAACAGAAAGAAATTTTTGAAAAATTCTTGAATTTGGCAATAGAATATGACTTAAATCTAAATCTTCATACTCCCAATGCTTCAAATGATGTATTTGATCTTTTAATAAAGTATGATATAAAAAAGGCATATTTTCATTGGTATAGTGGAGATGAAAAATTATTGGAAGAAATAATTGATAAAGGATATTTTATAGGTATAAATGTTGCAACAATAGTAAATGAAAAATATAAAAAATATATAGAAATTGCAAATATAGAAAACATAATAACAGAATCCGATGGACCATACAATTACAAAGGCATTATACTTCACCCAGATATGCTAGAAGATCTTTATAAACTCATTTCAGATATAAAAAGAGTAAGTCTAAAAGAACTATCAAATATTATAAAAAACAATTTTGCTAAGTTTATATATTAACATACTGTTAAGATCATTTAACATTAAGTTAATATTTATAAATTTTAAGAGAGATATTCATTAACGTTATATTAAATATTATTAACATGATGTTAATCAACAATGTTTATAAATGTCAAAAAACCTTATAGGTATTATGAGCTACTTGCTTAATGAAAACTATTTAAAAATATTAGAATATATAGCGGATAAAAAGGAATTTACAGAAAGAGAAATAAAAAGACAATTAAGGATAAAAGAAGAAGAAATTAGGAAACTCTTATATATATTAGAAGAAAACAACATAGTATATCCAATAAGCATAATAAATAATAATGGAAAATTTGATTTCAGATGGGGAAATAGGGTACAGGATAAGGAAAAATTATTTAGCTTATTAATAGATAAAGAAATTAATAGAATTAATGAAGAAATTCAAAATACTCCAAAAACATTATACTATTGTAATGAATGTGGAAGTGCATATAACTTCGACGATGCATATGAAAATGATTTTATGTGCAAAGAATGTGGATCATTATTGACTGAAAAAGAAAATTTCAGAATAATAGAATTGGAAAATATTATAAATAACTTACAAATATTACTAAATAAATATTCTTCAAAAGTTACAAGGAAAGAGAAGGCATCAAAAGCAAAGGGTAAAAAATAATTTTTTATTTTTTATTTTAATTTATATTTAATGATATTTAAGGTTAAGATACATGATTTAACTGAAATATTTAAAGATACAAAATCAAAACTAGTTAAATCAAATATAAATAATGGAGCTAAAGTATATGGAATAAAACTTGATAAAATGAAAGGAATGATTGAATTTAAGATATTGCCAAATAGGAGAATAGGAACTGAATTCGCCGATATTGCAAAAATTTTTGGATTAAAAGGAATATTACATTCAGATGAATTACCAAATTATGGAATATCTGAAGAGGAAGTCAACAATGTTAAAAGAATGTTAAACTGTTCAGATGAAGATGCATTTATACTGTTAATATCAAAAGACTATGAAGCAGCCAAAAAAGTTTTTGGCTTAATAATAAATAGAATAAATGAATCAATTAAAAGAGTACCAAAGGATACTAGACAAGCAAATGACGAAGGAACTACATCTTTTTTAAGACCACAACCAGGTTCCGAAAGAATGTATCCAGAAACAGATCATCCTTATATTCATATTAATAAAGATATTATTGAAAATAACGAATATAATATAATAAGATATAACATAAGTTATGGAGATATTAAAGAAATATTTGATATATACTATTTAAAAAAATTTGACAAAGATCTATATATTAAACTGTTAAATGAGGATAAAAAAATATTAAATTCTATTGATCCAGAATTTGTTAAACAAATGTTAAAATCTCTTGGATACAATGAAAAACAAATTGAAAATATAATATGGAATGAATATATAAATGATATAATAAAAATATCGTTTGATATAGATCCAAATATTGTATATTATTTATTCTTTCAGATGATCGGAGATACAGAAAGTTTATTTAAAGAAAAAATAGAAAAATTTGATGTAGATTTTATATATAAGATAAAGGATTATTTAAAAAATAAAAAAATTGTAAAAAATGCAATACCAATAATATATTATCATTATATTAAATATAATAAGAATATTGAAGACATAATAAAAGAAAATAATTTGTATAAGAGAGATAAAGAAAAATTAAAGAAGGAAATTGAAGAATACGTAAAATCAACGAACATTAAAGATAAGAAAGTTATTTTTTCAAATGTATTTAGTAAATTTAAATACGTAGCAGATAGTGAAGACATCAAAAAAGTACTAGAAGAAATATTAAACATATAAAATTTTTATATATTAAATTTTTATGGAAGAATGTATATTTTGTAAGATAATAAATAAAGAGATACCTTCATATATACTATATGAAGATGAATATTCTATAGCATTTCTAGATATAAACCCAATAAATAAAGGACACATACTATTCGTACCAAAAAAGCATTTTGATAGAATATCAAATATTGATGATGAGTATATAAAGAATTTTTATAGAAGTTTTACAAAGTTCTTAAAATTGTTTGAGGAAAAGATATCAAAGGACTATAATATAATAGTAAATAATGGAAAAAATGCTGGACAGGCCGTATTTCATGCACATATACATATAATACCACAATATAATGAAAATGGATATAAAAATATATTCAATTGGAATACTCATAAATTATCAAAAGAAGAAGCTGAGGAGATAATAAAAAAATTTAATTTTTAGATTTCTTTATATTCAATAATTCCATCATTTACTATTTTAAATTTTATAGATATTCCTTCTGGTAAATATCTATGCTTCCTTAATATTGCTTCCCTAATACCATTATCCAAGATTCTCAATTCAATCAAGCATTTTGACCAATATTTTATTAAATCTCCTCCAACAACCCCAATTGTATCTTTATTATCAAACAAAGAATATACTTGATTTATAACTAGAACTGCTATATTATATTTCCTAGAAATTTCTGAAAATATCTGTAATTGTCTTGCAAGTTCTATATTTACTTCATTTACATTACTATCACCCCTTTCTAATCTATATAACATTGATATAGAATCTACAACAATTAATCCAACATCATTAGAATTCTTTTTTATATAATCGTACGTTAAATATATTGCTTTTTTCTGTTCAGAAAAATTTACTGGTTTATATAATAATATGTTTTTCATTATGTTTTCAAAATCTTCCTTTGCAATCTGTTTTAATCTTTCAGGAGAAAAACCACCCTCAGTATCAATATATATAACCTTTTTTCCTAACTTAGAAACATTATAAGAACTTATTATCGCAATATTTGTTTTTCCAGATGCAGAAGGGCCATAAAATGATGTAATAATGTCTGTTTCAATGCCACCATCCAACAATTTATCTATTGGATATATCCCAGTAGAAATTTTACTCATATAGAAATTTTTCTATTATTTTTTAAAAATATAACTAATACTTAACTTCAATTTCCTTTTCTCCTATTTTAATATATAAATACTTTACTTTCTTTCTAATACTATTTTTATAATTATTGATTATAAATTCTAATGCTTTATTTATATCATTTACTTTTCTCTTTGTAATTGTATATATTTTTCCGTTTCTAATTATTAATTCTTCATTCTTATGTTTTTCATAAAATCTATTATAGTCTTTTTCTTCCCATAACAAAGGACCCTCTTTTATTTCATATTCTGGTAATTTATCTGGATAATATAATATATAACCATATAAATAATTTTCATCGAAAAAATAATAGTAATTGAAAATCCTAAATCCAATATTATTTATCCACTTTTTAATATTATTAAACAGAGATAAAGCTTTACTATTTTTTATATCTTTATTATTTGAATCTCCCTCAATCTTTAAATATATCATATTTACACTATATTTTTCAGCCAATCTTTTTATTTCATCATAATTCCTATATATTTTATTAAAAAAGAATTTTTCTTTATCTTCAGATAATAAAAATAGTCTAGAATAATATATAAATTCTGAAAATTTTTGTAAAGAAACTGAAGCTGCAACATTTCTATATTTATCGGTTGGATCAATTATTATTATTGGAGATTTTATTTTATCTTTTGATAGATTTTTCTTTATTTCATCATAATTTTTATAGTATTTTTCTAAATCTATTATTATTTTTGGTTTCCAGCTAGATACATTTTTTATTGTATTTTCAAAAGATCCATAATTTATTAATATTAGTTCTATTGCATATCCAGAAAATCCTTTAACATAAGATTCTGCCCCATAAACATTTATATTCTTTGTAAATAATTTTAGTAACCTAACTTCATCCCTCATTTTTTTATTTAATTTACTTATTACATATTTAACATGGAATGGTGAAAGGTCTGTAGTATTTTTCGCTTCCTTTATATCATTTATCTTTAATATTGGAACTAATTCAAATGTTAAACCTTTATAAATTACTCTAAAATAATCTCTAGAACCCCTTATCCTTATATAATCTAAATTTTCTTTCTTTAATACATTTTCAACACTATTAGATATGTTTTTATCATCTTTAAATAATAGGAAAGTATCTACATCAAAATCATTTTTTATCCATGTATCCTTGGCAAATGATCCTCCCAAGAATGGCTCTAAATTATTTGATCTTAATATATCAAAAAATTCATTTATTATAATATATACCTTCTTTTTTTCCTCCTCAGATGGTTTTATTTTAGATAATATCTTGTTATAATCTATCATATTTTAAATCTTAATATTGCACCTATTTTAAAGTTCGAAAATTGTTCCCCTTCAGGATGATTTTTTGATATTATTTCAACTTTTGCATTTGTTTGTTCAATCAATCCAAGTAATTCTTTAATCCTATCTTTATAATCTTCAGATATTAATATTGTATCTACTGCACCAATTTCTAATGCTTTTTTTACATCATCAAACCCATAAACTACTAAACCAGTACCCTTTCCAAGATGCTCAAAAAATGTTTTTGCCAATTCTATTTCCCTTATATATTCTGTTTTTTCTAATATATCTTTTGCCTTTTCTAACAATTCTTTTAGTCCATATTCATTTGAATATGCTGTATCATATACAGCTAAAATTTTTTGTTTAAGTTGATATGGTAAATAATCCCCATTAACAAATTGATCTTTAAGCAACCCCGGTCCTCCAACTAATATACCAACCAATTTATCCAGATCTTTTTCAAAGTAGTTTCTAATTTCATCTGCTAAATATTTTAACCACAAATGAACATCTTGTTCTATTAGTCTTTGAAACCTTACAGAAGATTGTCCTCCAGCCCTTATCTTACCAGGAACCCATGATTGCTTATCTTCCAATACTATTAGTTGATTACCCTTTAATACTCCTATAGAAGCTTCTCCTCTATCTAAAACAATTAATCCGTATATTTGTTTTGGTAATATTAATTCTTTTAACGGATCTAATACAAACTTAGAATCACATCTATATAATCTTATATTTAATTTTTCAGGAGATTCTATTGCCCATAACCTTATATCAACATCTCCAGGTCTATTTGAAATATTTCCACAAAATACTATTAAACCATTATCTGGATTCTTTTTCAACCCTTTTAGATAATTTATTATCTTTGCCAATGCATCCATAACGTGTTGTCTAGTATTTTTATCCTTAATATTTTGTGCAGTTGAATATTCATAACTTAAATGATCTAAAACCTTAGTTAAATCATATCCAGCTGGTATATAGTACGAAATTAGTTCTGTAGCTTTACCATTATATTTACTTAATTCTTCTATTAACATTTGTAATTCAAGTTCTTTAACATCCATTATATAGAAAATTAAAAATAATTTTTAAATACCAATGTACTCAGCTATATATTTCAGATCATAATTTAAATTCAACCTTTTAGATATATTTAATATATTATTTAAATCTCTACTGAGAAATTCTTCAGAATATGGAGAATCAACTGGTATTGATTGTGATGCATCTATTATATATGGAACATTATTGAATATAATTATATTATATTCTGAAAAATCGCCATGAACTAATCTAGCCTTGTTATATATTTTTTTATATTGATCTAATATATCAAAAAATAATTCTTCTTTATTTTCAATCGAATTATAATAATCATGTAATAATAATGGTCCCTTTTCATAACCTATATATTCCATTACTAATATATTTCCTTTATATGAATATGGGATTGGAACTCTTACTAAATTTTTATACATTTTTCTTAAGTTCATGTATTCTTTTTTTACCCAAGTATATATTATCCCAATCTTTGTTCTTGGAAATTTGTATATTCTAGGATCGGCTTTTAAGTAATTTACCTGCTCTTTATAACTTATTGACATTACTTTATATATCTTTATTGCAAATTTTCCAGATCTTACGATGATTGCTTCCTTACCTTCAGATACCAATGCCAAATCATCTTTTATATAATGATCTCTGTATAATCTATCTAAATAGTATAATGTATTTTTATCAAATACTTTTCCATATACTTTCCATATTTCTCTATATTTCATATTAATATATCTATTATACTAGCTCTTAAGCCTGGTAAGAATCCTAAGTAAAATAACATTATATATATTACATTTCCCAGATCATCCTTTAAATAATATTTTGTATATAGTGCAATAAATAATGTTAAAGATAGTTTTAATCCATAAAATAATAGAGGATTGTTATATTGAAAAATAAGAATATTTAATAATTGATGTTCTGATTGTAAATTAAAATAATATATTGAAATAATTGAAAAAATAATCTCATATATCTCACCAAATATTGATAAATAAAATAATTTTTCTCTATAGGATAAATAGATTAAAAGAGAAAACAATAGAATAAATATTAAAAATGGTAATAAATTTATTGGTCTTCCAAAGATAAAAAATGGAATTTCTAATATTAAAATTGCCAATAATATATATAAATAATATTTTCTATATTTATATAAAAATAGAACTGGTAAAAAAGACATTAAAATCCATAATTCTAATAATGGCGTAAATAATAAATATGTTTTTATTGTATAACCAAGATCTGTATTTACCCTTGGGATAATAAATATTAGAGTTAAAATAATTAGATCTAATAAAAAATATCTATCAATAACTATTTTTTTATTTTTTATAAAAAGATAATAAAAAAGAATAAAACCAATAACAAATAATAGTCCATATAAAAATGTATTATATATATTGTATTGATATTGATATCCTATTATTGGATATATAAAATATTGATAAAAAAGTTGATATAGATTCATTAACGCCTATAATATTGAAAATATTGAAGTAAATTGTTTAATAGAGCAATTATATTATCTAACTTTGTCGCAATTGTATCCAATTTTGTATTTAACATCTGTATTGCATTATAATCGGGGTTTGTGTATTGATTATTATATCCATAATTCTGTGGAAAGTTTGGTAAGTATGCTTGAGGATTTACTTGTCCTGGGAACTGATTTTGTTGAAATGCATTTTGATTCTGAACTGGTGGCGGTGGCAATGGAGGTGGTGATAAGGGTTCATTTGGATATGGACCTGGAGGATAATTTCCTGGTCCTTCTGGTGGATAATTCATAAAGTCTCTTTGCTGATCTATATTATAATCTTCATCATTTCTCTTTCCAAAAATATTTTTTATAAAATCAAATGCCATATAATATTATAAAATTCTTTAATATATAAAACTATTCTCCTTCCTCTTCCAAACCCTTCTCCATAAATTCTTCATAAGATATAGGTAATTCTCCCCTTTTGGATAATAATCCCTTATTTCTTAAATATTCCCTAGCAATAATATAATATAATAAGGCTAAAGACTTTGCTCCTCTATTATTTGCTGGTATAGCAATATCTATATAACTTAGAGAGTTATTTGTATCAACAAAAGCAATTGTTGTTTTTCCAGTTCTATATGCATCCAATAATGCATTTCTATCAAGTATAGGATCTGTTATTATAACAACATCAACATCCTTAAATATATCTAAAGCGGGATTTGTTAATAATCCTGGAGGATACCTTTTTGGATAAACATTTATTCCTGTATATTTATTTAACATTTGCAGTGGTTTTCTTGTAGTCTCTCTTCTTCCAACTGCTAATATCTGATATGGCTCATATTTTGATAATAATTTTGCTGATAATCTCAATCTTTCATCTAATTTTATTACATCTATAATTGCTAATCCATCAGATCTTACTCTAGCAATAAACTTTTTTGTTTGTTTATTCTTTATTTTTGTACCTATATGAACACCTGCCTTTATATATTCCTCCAAACTAACTAACCACATATTTTCTTGTGCCATCTTATATTGCTTTCTTTCTTCCAGTTCTTCTTGAGCCATATTTACCATACTTTATTGGATATCCATGTTTGGGTAATGGAGTCATTCCACCTTTATTTCTCTTATGTTTACCTCCCAATGGATGGTCTGCAGCATTTCTTGCAGTTGGTTTACTAATTGGCCAATTTCTATGATGAGCCTTTTTAAAATAATATTTATTCCCAGCTTTAACAAATGGTTTATCTGTTCTTCCACTTCCAGCAACTGTTCCTAAGATTGCTCTAGAGTATAAATTAACTATTTTTGTTTTTCCAGATGGCAATTTTAATATTGCATATTTACCTGTTTTTTGAACTAATATACATGATGTACCAGATGTTCTTGCAATCTTTCCCCCATCACCAGGAGAAATTTCTATCATACAAACATTTGATCCATCTGGAATAACTTTTAATGGTAAAATATTTCCTTTCTCTATTGGAGCATTTACACCAGCATAAATTTCTTTTCCAACATATAAACCTTCAACAGCAGGAACTAAAATTGTTTCCCCCGTTTCAAATTTTATCTTAGCAATTGGAGCATAATGAGCCCTATCCTTTATTATATCTATGACAACACCTTTTACCTTATTCTTCATTTCTTTTTCATCTAAAGGTCTAAAAGAAAACTCTCCTATTGAATAAAAATCTGGAACCTTATATATATTCTTTCCCTTACCTAACCTCTGTTGTAATATTGTATTTCCACCCATTTTATATTAATCCTAATTTAGATAATATATCTTGGGCCTTGTATTCCTTTTCTAATGTGACATATGCTTTTTTTCTTCCTTTATAATCTATTAATGTATTTAACCCTTTTACTTTAACATTAAATAATTTTTCAACAGCTTCCTTTATATCTTTCTTTGTAGAAGATCTATTTACAATAAAAATAACCTTATTATATTTATCAAGCAAATACATATCCCTTTCTGTTAATTCTGCATAAAGTATAACATCTTTTATATCCATCTTATAATTTCATATATATAAGTTTCTTAAATCTTCTATTGCCTTTTCACTCCATATAATAAATCTGCCCAATCTGTTACCGGGAGCCAATTTTCCTATGTTTAATTGATCTACTTTTGAAAACTCCGCACCATCAATAGAAACCTTTGGTAATTCAGAATCTGAAGATAATACAAATAAAATTCCCTTATATTTTTTTATTCTTCTATTTCTCATTTTTCCTTTTCCAGCTCTTTGTTTTTTATTTTCATTTACATATTCAATAAATTTTCTTATTTTTAATTTATCAAATAGCTCTCTATATTCTTTTGCTTTCTTTATTTCTTCTAGATTTGATATAACAATTGGTAGACCAAAAGTATTAATTGCTTCATTTAAATAAATAAAAGATTTTGTATATCTATTTCTTATATAATCTATATTTGAAGATGCAGAAATTGCAGATAATATTGCTAACTTTTTTTCTTTCTTATTTATTTTTCTATACCAATTTTTTTCGGGTTTTGGTGGATGTGATCTTCTTCCCTTTACGGCACTTGGTATTACTCTAGTTACCCATATAAAATTACCATTAATTTTTGCAAATACCGATCTAGGAACCCTTGATATACCTTTTTTATATGATGATCTATATGTATATCTCCTCTTTGATGTCCACGCAGAAGATTCCATACCTGCATATTTATATGAACCATATGGTACCCTATGACTCAATATATATGCTCTAAATACCTTATATACTATGTCCTCCCTTATTTCGAATTTGAAGTGTTCTGGTAATTCTATCTCTTTTATTTTATTACCCTCCTTATCATAAACAGAAATCATATTTTCCATGGCTATATCTTATATATAAAACATATTTAAATCTTTATAATAACTCACATTAACTATTAAGATATGTATGAACTTATTAATGATATTATAAAAAAGGGCCTTAGAAAGATTACCATAATATTTAGCATAATAATTGCATTAATAATTATAATAGGAAGATATCTGCCAGTATTAAAGATATATTATCCTGTTCTATATTTATCTGCGATTGTTTTTTCATTAGAGGTTGTATTTCTAGAATATTATAAAACAAAAAAATCATTGGATAAATCTTTATTATATTATATAGCATATTTATATTCTCTTTCATTTTCTACAAATAATACTAGAAGATTATTAGAAATTGCGATTGAAGAAAAATCAGAATTTAAAGATATAAATTATTATATGTCAAAAATTCTCTTTTTAACGAATAAATATAATTATACAATTCCAGAGGCTATAAGATATGTCTTACCATATATTCCAGATAGTAATTTTAAGAGTTTTTTAGAAAGATTTGCAACTTCAATTGATATTGGTGAAGAAATTGCAGAATTTTTATATAAAGAGTATGAAACACAATTAGCAATATATGAAGCAAATTATGAAAAGGGTTTAGAAAATATAAGATTATTAGATGAATTTATAATATCATTATTATCATCTTTAGGATTTGCTTTTTCTTTAATACTATTTATACCATTCTTATTAAGTACAAATATAACATTTTTGCTGATAGATTTCTTTATAATATTCATTGTAATTAATTTACTCATATATTATGTATCAAAATATTATATTCCAGATGATGGATTATGGTCTCATTCAAAAGAAAAACCAAAAGAATATGTAACAATAAGGTATTTATTTTACCTTTTATCATTCTTATCTTATATATTATTTGTAGCACTATTTTTAGTATTAAAATTACAATTATTAGAGGCATTTGCGATAGCAGCTACACCCCTGGCATATATAAGTTATAGGATGATATTATTAGAAAGAGCATTAAAAATAAAAGAAAATCATTTTCCAGCATTCTTTAGTAGTATAATAGAGTATTCAGAAATATTTGGGAGTAATCAAACAAAAATATTAGATAATGTTATTATACATGATTTTGGTTTATTAAATGATGATATTAATAGATTAAGGAAAAGAATAAATATAACAAAAAATTATTCTGAATCTTGGAGATATTTTATAGTTGAACTGGGTAGTTCAATTGCAGAAAAAATAATAAAGGTATTCGAAAAGGTTTTATCATATAATGGAGATACAAAAAAAGCAGGAGATATGTTATATAATATATTAATAAAGATAATTGAACTTAGATCTAGAAAATCTCAGTTTATATCTAATTTAAGGGGTATTATATATGGAACATATATAGCATTTATAGCAATTCTATTTATAATTGCTCAAATATTGTATTTATTAAATCAGATGTTTCAGGGTGTATCTACAGCACTTGGTTCTGCAGTATCTCAAATAGGTATAAATATATATACATTTTCAACACCCTTATATATATTACAAGATTACATATTTGTAATATCTATTATTGAAGCTTTTATATTGGCTGGAACATTAAAAAATATAGATGGAGGATCTAAACTTGGAATGTTCTTGGATGCAGCAGTTATGATATGGTTAAGTGCATTATTAAATATAGGAGTATATTATTTATTTACACATGTACTTTCTGGTTTATCTTTGGCAAAAATATAATTTATTTTTCTTTCTTTTGGTATAAAATCTTTTAATATATTGTTTTTAATGTATACACTACACAAAATATCATTATTATCTTTTGCTATATAAAAACCATTTTCAAAATTTTGTTCCAATTTTATGCTTTCATTAGATCTACAAAAAATATTTTCCTTTTTTATTTCAATACTTTTAATAGAATTTACTCCAAAGATTTGTGCTCCCTCTATACTAAATCTATATCTATTGTTTTTCTCTATTTTAATTATATATAAACCATTTTTTATATGTTTTTCATCTAAAAAATCTGGAAAATTCCTATTAAACATATATATTTTATCTTTATCAATAAAAAATCTATATTTCTTTATTATTGACTTATCTACATTTATATTATAGTATTCTTCTATTTTCTTAAATATTTCTTCTATATTATTTTTATTTAATTCTTTCATAATTTTTTTATAGCCTCTTTTATATATGACATTTCATTTTCATTAAAACCCAATATCTCTGCATATTTTCTTCCTATTTTTTCATTTTCTTTCATTAAAACTATTAATGTATTTATATATACTTCCCTAATTCTATTTTTGGATGTATGAACTTTCTTTTGTAAATTTTTTGATAATTCTTCAATTTTTTCTCTTATTTCTTTATCCTGAGATAATCTTCTTATATATTGTGGCATTCTATATTTTGTAAATTTATTATATCTCTTTTCTTTTGCCAATGAAACACCAGCATACATTAATGTTGTAAAATATTTTAATAAATCCCAGTATTGCCTTCTATAAATTCTTCCATAAAATATAATTGCCAAAGATAACCAATTATAAGCTTCATATATTTCTTTTATATTTTCATATTCATTTGATATATTTTCTTCAACCCAAGCTTTAATTTCTTCAGGATCCATATCTACATCTGCAAATGGTAATGTAGCTCCCATTATTGTATTTGCCTTAAACATCTGACCAAGTGCTCTAAATATTGTGATCTCTCTTTCTCTATAACCCAAAATTTCTAGGTCTTTTAATGTAATATGATTACTCTTTGTTGCTAATGCTTGTAAATCATTTATTGCACTCCTCAAATCTCCAGAAGATCTATCTGCAAGTGCAGATAATGCATTATCATCAATTATTATCTTTTCATTTGCACAAATTCTCTTTAATTGTCTTATTATATCTGTATTTGATAATTTTTTAAATTCTATCATGTCACAAATATCTCTTAATTTCTTAAATTTCGGATTCCATGGATCATTTGCAGTTAATATTATTGGCCATCTTGATTCGACTATTATCTTTACCAAAGCTCCTATTCCACCCCTATCCTGAAATCCAGCTAACCCATCAACTTCATCAGCCAATATTATTCTTCCCTTTTTGAAAAATGGTTTTCCTTTTATTGCTTCTCCTAATTTTTCATATATAACTCTTGCATTTCTATTATCTGAAGCATTTAATTCTACAACTTCATAATCTAAATCATTTGCAATTGCATATATAGATGATGTTTTTCCAACACCAGGAGGACCATATATTAATAATGCTTTTTTATTTACATTTGGATATTTTTCTATAAAAGATTTTATTTTTCCAATAGCTTCTGTTTGATTAATTATTTCATTAATATGTTTAGGCGCATATTTTTTTATCCATGGTTCAACCATTATTTAATATTTCTAATTAGAATATTAAAATTGTAGGATGTATTGGTATAACTTCTATCTAGTAATAGATAGTAACAATAAATTTAAAAATTTTCCTAA
>JAWDMD010000009.1:0-18447 GCA_046536775.1 Candidatus Nanopusillus sp.
CCGGGACAGTGACGGGCTAGTTACGTCGTTCGCAGAGCCAGCATTTAACTGGCAAGGCATTACGCTACCTTAAGAGGGTCAGAGTTACCCCCGCCGTTTACCGGTCCTTACCCCCCTTGAATGGGGGATTCAGATACCGGTGCTGAGCAGACGTCACCCCCAGTACAAACCCTTTCGGGCTTGCTGGGAGCTATGTTTTTGTTAAACAGTCCACCCGTCCTTGCCACTGCG
Source organism: Candidatus Nanopusillus sp. (assembly GCA_046536775.1). GTDB lineage: Archaea > Nanobdellota > Nanobdellia > Nanobdellales > Nanobdellaceae > Nanobdella. The sequence continues at coordinate 232 of JAWDMD010000009.1, forward strand.
ACCTGCGGTCTGCACCGCAGGCATCCCTTCTCCCGAAGTTACGGGACCAATTTGCCAAGTTCCCTAGACCGGCTTGACCCCCACGGCCTTAGGCTTTTCACCCAGGGGACCTATTCTGGAATTCGGTACGATCGCCCCGAATCGCACCCCTTCCCTTTTCATTGCTAGAAGGCCTCAGCATAACCCTTTCGGGCCCATCAGGGTTTAGACCGGTTCTCGCCATGACGGCACTCCCCGGTCCTATCCCCCTTGGCACAGTAGATGGGTTTTACCCCACCCCCGTGTACACTTAGCCTTCCAGGTCGGGAAGAGGCGTTGCGTTACCGCATCTATCGGAGCGGTAGGGGAATATTAACCCCTTTCCCTTTCTCCAGACTCCACTCGGAGCCTAGATTAGGATCGACTAACCCCAGGCTGATTTTCATTGCCTGGGAAACCTTTCCCCCTTCGGCCAACGGGATTCTCACCCGTCTGATTCTTACTACCGCGGGGATTCTCATTCCCGACAGCTCCAAGCTCCCTTTCGGGAACCCTTCTAGGCCATCGGGACGCCCACCTACCTCACGCTGTTATTAAACAGCGGACCGAGGTCTCGGCGGCTGGCTTAGACCCGTCCGTTTGCGGAGCCTATCCCCTCGTCAGGTGAGTTGTTACACACTCCTTGGATGATAGCCACTATTAGGCCCACATCCCCGATGTCTTAGGGAACAGACTCCTTCAACATCGTTCAGCCAGCACTTTGGGGCCTTAACCTCGGTCTCGGTTGTTCCCGTCTTGGAATTGCGGATTTCCCGCAACCCCCGCTTCCCGGGCTACGGACCCTATGGCTTCGGAGTTGGACTCTGTACGGAAACCCGTACAGAATCCGTCTCTCTACACCATAGGGATCCTAACCCGAGACCTGGCTAGGGTCAGTTTCGGTGGGGACCGGCTATGACCGGGCCCGAGTGGCTTTTCACCTCTACTCCAAGGTCATGAGAGAAATAAGCCCCACCTCTCCGGGCCTCCACGGGAAACCCCGCTTCGCCCTGCCCCGGAGTAGATCGCCCGGTTTCCGGTCATACCCGAGTGACTAAACCGCCCTTATGGGACGGCGCCCCTCACCTGGAAACCAGGTTACGGGCTTTCGGTTTCCCTATGGCTTCGGTATAAACCTTAACCTCGCCACTCGGATATACTCCCCCGCAAGTTCTTCAAAACTCATGGTAGAACTAGCTAACACCCTATCTAGTACTCATCTGTCACCAGATTTTCCCAGATAAGGTGCTTAACTAGCCCTACCAGACAATCCCCGCCCGGTTTCGGACTCTTTTCACCCCCTACCAAGGGTTCTTTTCACCTTTCGATCGCTCTACTGATGCACTATCGGACTCGGAAAGTATTTAGCCTTGGGGGCTAGTATCCCCCAAATTCCCAACGGAAATCCAACCGCTGGTACTCTGGAAACGGGAAATCCCATTATTATACTCCCATACGGGGCTGTCACCCTCTACGGCCCTGGACTTTCACCAGAGTTCTAAGAATATAATAACGGGAAGCTCCCGTTCCTTTACCCCACATCTCCTCTAAATTACTCTAGAGGATTCAGTTTAGGCTCCTTCCCTTTCGGTCGCCCCTACTCAGGAAATCACAATTTGTTTTCTATTCCTGCGGGTACTAAGATGCTTCCCTTCCCCGCGTTCCCCTCCCTTACGGGATGCCTTTCGGCAGGATATCCCATTCGGGTATCCGAAGATCAACGGTTGCATGCACCTCCCTTCAGCTTTTCACAGCTTGCCGCGCCCTTCTTCGGCTTCCGAGCCAAGGCATCCACCGAGCGGGTTCTTGAGACTATATATTCCCTTTCATTCCCCTCATCTTTATCATCCGGATCACTTCTCTATCTTAGATAGAGAAGATCACATACATAATATTAAATAATATAATGTTTAAAAATGTATCACTAGATCTTTTTACTATGAGAGAAAGCAATTTAGATAAGAATTCTAATTTTTCTGAATGGTATAACAACATAGTAAGAATTTCTAAGATTGTTGATGATAGATATTCTGTAAAAGGAATGCCTGTTTATTATTCAAACGGATATTTCGCAATTAGAAAGATATTAAATATATTAGAAGGTGAATTAGAAAAAGAAGGTTTTGAACCATATTGGTTTCCAGTACTAATTCCATATGATGTATTTAAAAAGGAAAGCGAACATATAAGGGGTTTTGAATCCGAGGTATTTTATGTTACTCCATCAAAACCTATAGAAGAAGAAAAAGAAATAAAATATGTATTAAGACCAACATCAGAAACAGAAATGTATTATATGTTTTCTTTATGGATAAAATCTTACAGAGACTTACCTATGTTAACTTATATGACAAATACAGTATATAGATATGAAACAAAAGCAACAAAACCATTAATTAGGGGAAGAGAACTTTTATGGAATGAAGCGCATACTGTACACAAGGATTTGGATGATTCAGAAAGAATGATAAAAAAATCTATGGAAATATATTCAAAAGTGTTTTGGGATCATTTATCAATACCACATATATGGGTAAAGAGACCAGATTGGGATAAATTTGCTGGAGCAGATTATACTTTAGCTGCAGATACAATATTACCTGATGGTAGATTTTTACAAATTGGAACCACCCATTTATTGGGAAGAAATTTCTCTAAAGCATTTAATATTGTTTTTGAAGATGAACATCCATTTATAAAAATAGATAAAAATAAATTTGAGGCATTTAATGAAGATAATTATAGATATGAAATAGAAATTATTGAAAATAAAATAAAAATAAGATTATATAACAATAAAGAATTAATTAAATCTTATGAAGGAAATATTGAATTTAATGGAGAAATATCTGAAGATAATAAAGATTTAATAAATAAAATAAATAATATAATTAAAAATGAATTTAATGAAAATAAATTGGTTAATAAAAAATTCGCTTGGCAAACATCTTTTGGAATGTCTATGAGAACATTAAGTGCAGTAATTTCAATACATGGAGATGATAGGGGTCTAATATTGCCTTTTGAAATATCTAATATTCAGATAATAATTATCCCAATATACTACTCAGAAAATGAAAAAAACAAAATATTAGAATATTGTGAGAACGTATATGATTTATTAAAGGAAAAATATAGGGTAAGAATTGATAAAGATGAAACAAAAAGTCCTGGATGGAAATTTAATCAATATGAATTAATAGGAGTACCATTTAGAATAGCTATTGGTAAAAAAGAATTGGAAAAAAATACAGTTACAATATCTGTGAGGCAATATAACAATAAAGCAAAAGATTATGAGGTCAAATTAGAAAATTTATTAAATGAATTAAATAGATTAATTATTGAATATGATAAGGAACTAAAGGAAAGGGCAAGAAAATATTTTGAGAATAAAATATTAAAAATAGATAATATAAAAGATTTAGAAAATAATTTGGATAAAAATGTAGCATTTAAAGTTCCTTTCTGTATGGAAGAAGAATGTGCAAAGAATATTAAAGAAAAATACTCACTTAATGTAGGGGGAACAGATATTATACCAGAAGATGCAAAAGATAAAAAATGTATATTTTGTAATAAAAATGCAAAGTATTATGTATATGTAGGAAAAACTTATTAATGTGGCCGTAGGCTGCTTTTAGTATATATTCTTCTAAGCGGACAGGCCTTTTACCACCAGGTCATATTTCTCAAGGTGCATATATCCTCTCCAAGTTTACCCAGAGTTACCTCCAGGTATTAACTCTTCATCTTCATCGAACATATGTCCGTGATTTCTTATTATGTAGCCAAGGGTTTCCCCTTCCGATTCCTCGGTGGTTTATCGGTAAGCAGACCTTCCTACGGCCACTCTTTTATATGTTTCTTCTAACTATATAAATTATGCCCGATCAAATGCCCCTATTTACATACATGGGATTATATAAGTTTGGAAAGGAAAAGTCAAAGATAAAATTAAACAGAAATAAAATAATAATATTTATAATTATTTTCGCGGCTTTAGTATATATTGCAAATATTTATATATCATGTCTAATTTAGAAGAAGATTTAGAATATAATAGAAGATATAAAGAAGTTTTACATATATTTAATGTTTCATTGAAAAATAATAAAGGATTAGAAACTGTTAAAAGCTTTATAAAATCAGTTATTGAATATTATGATTATACAATTGAATTATATTTTAAGAAACTATACGAAAATAAAATTATTGATGAAATTCCAGATAGTCCAATTAAGAGATATAAAAAGATGATTGAAATTACAAAAGATAAAGAACTTGAAGAATCATTAAAGTATTATAAACTATTAAAACTTGCTTTAAATTCCGATTCAGGAATAATGAATGAATATAGAAAAAGTATGGTTATAAAATTTAAGACAGTGGGTGGAGAAGAATTTGAAATAAATATAAAAACTCTAAAAGACATTGCAGAATCTGTTAAAAAATTTTCTACAATTATTAGTAAATATATATAATGGCAAAGGTATATACAATATCTTCTGGAAAAGGTGGAGTGGGAAAAACATTTTTTTCTATAAACTTATCAAGGGTCCTCTCATTATTAAATTTTAAGACATTATTAATTGATTTTAACCTAAGTACACCAAATGTATCGATAAATCTTGGCTTAGATAATGAAAATAACAATATACATAAATTTTTAAGGGATGAAATTGATATAAACAATTGTATAAAAGAATATAAAGAAAATTTTTATATAATTCCTGGAAGTTTAGATATAAAGGACTTAATATATATTTCTACAGAAAAATTACATAATGGAATAATGAAGATATATGATGATTTTGATTATATCATTATAGATTCTGCTGCCGGGATTGGTAAAGAAGCTATAGAGGCATTGAAAGCTGCTGAAGAAGTTATAATAATAACAAATTATGAAAAATCCGCAATGTTTGATTCTTATAGAGTTTCGAAAGTATTAGATAACTTAGATATAAAAACTATGGGAATTGTTTTAAATAAGATAAAGAAGGATATAAATTATATAAACGCTGAAAAATTTTTTAAAAAGAAAATAATAGGAATTGTTCATTATGATGAAAATGTACAAATTTCTATGGACAATGGTATACCTTTAATAGATTATAATATAAATTCCATAGCCTCTAAGGATATAATAAAAATTGCAGAAAAAATAAGTGGAAAGGAATTAAATATTAGAAATAGTTTTATATATAATATATTAAAAATATTTAAATGGAAATAGATTTTGAATTAGATAAAATATTTGAAACATTGGATAGAAAAAAATATAAGAAAATATTATTACAATTTCCTGATGGATTAAAACCATATTCAAAAGAAATATATGATAAAATAAAGGAAAAATATAAAGATATTGAAATATATATTTGGTTTGGATCTGATTTTGGCGGATGTGATATACCAATATATTTAGATAAATATGGATTTGATTTGATAATCCATTTTGGTCATTCAAAATTTTATAAATTAAAGTTAGATGAATAATAACATATTTCTGATTTTATCAATTATTTTTCTATTTATTTCAATAATTTTATTATTTATTTATTCGTTATCCAATTCTTCTAATACAAAATTTGCTGGATTAATATTAATAGGTCCAATACCAATATTAATATCAAATTCTTACCAATTATCAATTATATTATTAATTATTTTATTGGTTATTATTTTGATTATTTTTATTATCTTCTTCTATAAGATAATCATATAACTCTTTTAGATTTTTAAATACCATCGTAGCACCAGCAGAAATTAATTCTCTTTTTTTATTTACACCACTAGCAACTCCTATTACATTTATTCCAGCTCTCTTTGCAGCAATAATACCATATATAGAGTCCTCTATTGCTAATATTTCATTTGGTAATAAAGAAAATCCTCTTGCTATTTCAATATAACCTTCTGGATCTGGTTTTGTCTGTTTTACATCATCAGAAGTTATTACAACGTCAAATAAATTATCTATATGTAGATGTTTTAATATCTGTACTGTTAACTTTCTAGTATTTGATGTAAAAAGTGCCATTTTATATTTTTTATCCTTAAAATAATTTAATATTTGTTTTGCCCCTGGATTAAATTTTATTTTTTCTACATATTCATTTAAAATTACATTTTCAAATTCTTTCTTTAAATCTTCAATTAATAGATTCAAATTATATTTATTTATTATATTATATATTATTTCTTCTACAGACATTCCAGAATTATCTAGAGAACCATCTAACTTTATGTTATATTTTTCTAATATCTTTTTATGAGCTTCATCATAAACTTTCAAGCTATTTATAAGTGTTCCATCCAGGTCTATTATTACTCCTTTTAAATTATAAAATACGACCATAATTATAATATTTTAAAGAAAGATATAAAATAATTAATATGATCAAAATAAGAGAACAGATAAGGAATATAATAATTGATAATTATATTAAAGAAGGAAAAGATCCTTTTGATTCTATAATTGGACAAGAAAATGCAAAGAGACAAATGTTATCTTCATTAATTTCTGGAAGAAATATATTAATAATAGGACCTCCAGGTACTGGGAAAACAACTTTAGCAAAAAATATAGCAAAAATATTACCAGAAATTGATTTTCCAGATGGTATTCCATTATGGGCCTATGAAGAATTTCCTTTTGTCTCTGAAGAATATAGAAAAAAATGGAAGGAAGGTCCTTTCATAAAAATAAAGGGAGAAGATAGATTTATTAGAATACAAGGTTCTTATGATTTATCTGTAGAAGATCTAATTGGAGATATTGATCCTTCAAAAGCATTAAAATATGGGATACATTCTTTGGAATCTTTTATACCTGGAAAAATATTCAGAGCCCAACATGGTGTATTATTTTTTGATGAGATAAATAGAGCACCTCCAAAGGTTCAAAATAGTTTGTTAGAATTATTAGAAGAAAAGAAAATAACGATTGGAACATATGAATTTCAAATACCATTGGATATAATATTTATTGCTACAATGAATCCTGAGAGCTATTATGGAACTGAAAAAATATCTGATGTATTATTGGACAGATTTGATATAATAAATTTAGATTATCCAAAAGATATTGATGAGGAAAAGAAAATTATATTAAAATATGGAAAAAGTTCGGATGTTAATTTTTCTGAAAAATTATTGGAATTAACAATTGAATTTATACAAAAATTGAGAAAAGATGATAGATTGGAAAAGAAACCATCAGTTAGATCTACAATTGGTATTTATGAAAAAGCCCAGGCATTGGCTATAATAGATAATAAAGAAAATGTTGAAATTCAACACATATTTGAATCTCTACTATCAATACTACCACACAGGATAAGATTAAAACCATCATATAAGATGGAAATAAATGAAGAAGAATATATAAGAAATCAATGGAATTCTTTTATAGTCGGAAAAAACTTTCGGAGTTGATTCAGAAAATTTAATAAATAGACCTGGAGAATCATTTAAATATAGTTCAAAAGAAATTAAGAAAAATATAAATGAATTAATTGAAAAAATGATTAAAGATGGATATCCAATATTTGATATAGATAAAATTATGGAAAATAAAAAAGAATATTCTGATATATTATCAAAACTAACTGAATATGATGAAAAAAGGATAAATGAGGATAAGGATTATAGGTTTAATAAAGAATTTAAGAAATCGCTAAACAAATTAAAGGAAATATTAATTAGTGAAGGATATATAAATGAAAATAGAGAATTAACTGAGAAATCTTTAATGGAATATTCTAAGTATTTGATAGGAAATATAGAAAAGGAGATTGGTGGTATATTTGAATATGGAAAATACTCATCATATTATATTGGAAATGATGAGGAATTTTATAAGAAATATTTTGGTATAGGGGATAAATATAGTAAAATTGATATAAAAGAGACTATAAAAAAATATATAAAGAATAAGGATAGTATAAGATTTGTTGTTAATGTTAAAAGAGAAAATAAAGGTGGTAAATATATAATTCTATTGGATGTATCTGGAAGTATGATTGGGGAAAAAATATTTGAAGCAAAAAAAGCTTTAATATTATTGATATCAAAGATATTGGAAGATAATAATCTAATAGATATAATATTATTTAATGATAAGATTGTTAAAGAATATGATAATATTGGAGGATTAAAGGATATAATAGATATATTAAGAATTGTACCAAATGGAAGTACTGATATCGCTTTAGCATTTAATTATTTATTAAATAAAGGAGAAAATGGACATATAATATTAATAACTGATGCATTGCCAACAAAAGGAGAAAATCCTGTAGAAAGAACTTTAAAGTTAGCCAAAGAATTAAGCCAATATTATTATATATCAATAATTGGAATACAATTAAATGATGAAGGAGAAAAGATTGCAAAAGAGATAGTAAAATATGGAAGAGGAAGATTATTTGTTTCTAGGGATATAAAAGATTTAAAAAAGCTATTATTATTAGAATACGAAATATCTAAACAACAGATAATAAAATAACTTCTTCAGGTTTATTTTCCCCAATATATTTCTTATATTTTCCAGCCAACTTCTTTCTTGCAACATCTAGATAGAAATTTATCCTATCTGTAAAGTCTTGCTTATTATAATATATTGATAGAACAATATTTTTATAGAATACCTGAGCAGCTCTTGTATAAGGTCTTCCAAATGAATGCCTCATTCCTTGTGAAATTCTGTCCGCACCTGCACCATATACCAATGCATGTTCTCTTACAACATGATGAGGATATTTTCTTACAATAAATAAGAATTCTTTTACTTCATTTTCTAAGTATTTTAATATATTTGTTCTTACCGCTTCTAATGAATAATCGGATACCTGAACATTATGCAATGCAATTAAATGAGCAACATATTTCCACTGATCTTTTGGTAAATTTACCATTCCCATAATCTGCATCCTCAATCTTGATACTGGAGCACCGGGGATTTTATTATAGGTTTTACTATATGAAAATCTTGTATATGGTCTTTCTATTTCTTTAAATATCTTCCAGGGTCTCTTCGCCATTTTATATCATTTTCTTTAATAATATATTTATATCTTTTCCATAGTACCCATATACTCCACCCTGATTATATGGAACTTTTATACCCTTTCTTGGATAACCTTTTGATGGAGGTTTTAGTCTAAATATCTTCTTTATTTTTGGTATTGAATCTAAATCTATTTCATTATTTAATAATTTTTCAACGAGTGTATCAATATCCATATTTAATGTTTGTTTAATATAATCTTCTGTCAATCTCTTATTTCCTTCCAATCTTCCTCTCTTTAATAATAATTCCTTTAATGTCTCTTTATCTATTTCTCCCCATGCAACCCACGGTTCTACCCTCTTTATCATTCCTCTTATATCTTTTGTATCTTTCATTATTACCATATAATTATTTCTCCTTAATCTTAACAAATATAATGTATCTTTTATCTCTTTATCTGCCTTAACTGTTCCTTTTATCCTTAAAATTGCTAATAATCCCATTTTATACAAATCCAATCTTTAATCCTGAATTTTTGGCATATTCTTCCCTAATTCTATATTCTACTGTCTTTCTTAATGCATTATAAACTGCCATTGCGAAATTATATCTCCTTCTAGTTTGTCCAAAAGATTTCATCCATAGATCTTTTATACCTGCTAATCTAAATATTTTTTCCATCTCTTCAGGTGCTACCAATCCTACTCCTCTTGGAGCTGGTAATAGTACAACCCTTATAGAACCATAAGATCCTTCAACTTTAAATGGTAAGGAATGTGGAGTTTTAAATGCACATTCCCATGATCCACAACCTCTTGCGATTGGTATAATATTCAATTTTGCATTTCTTAACGCCTTTTCCATACATAAAGCAATATCTGAAGATTTTCCAATTCCAACCCCAATATATCCATTTTCATTACCAACAACAGCAACAGAAACCCATGATGTTTTATTACCTTCAGCAGTTTTTCTTTGAACCATTTTTACAAACTTTGGTCTTCTATATTTACCCTTAGATAATGATAAGCTAATATATTCATATTTTAAATCTGGTATTAGCGCATCTACAATTTCTGGTTCCAATATTTTATATCCATTTTTAAATACTTGCTCAACAGAATTTATCTTTCCCTCCCTTACTAATTTACCAAGTTTTGTTTTTGGATTCCAGGATTCTATATTAAACCTTTGCGATCCTATTCTTTCTAAAGCTTCCTGTTCTTTTTTTACTTCTTCAACTTCTTTTTGTTCTTCTACCATTTTCTTTTAAATTTATATGACCATACATAGGCCCTTATTTTGCTACTTCTCCCAAATCCACAATGCGAACAATACCCCTTATCAGGATTATACGTTTTTCTACCACATCTTCTACATATAACATGATTTACCTTATTTGTACCACCCAATCTTGTCATTTAATGATAATATAAAGAAATATTTTTAAAGTAAATAAGGAACTTTAAATAATCGATGAATATAGATATATCAATAATAATACCGACATTAAATGAAAAAGAGAATATTAATGAATTAGTAAAAAGAATAAGAGAAAGCTTAAATGATATAAAATATGAAACAATTTTTGTAGATGATGGATCAAAAGATGGAACAATTGAAGAAATAGAAAAACTAAAAAAAGAATATAAAAATATAAAACTTGTTGAAAGAGGATATAGAAAAGGTTTATCTTCAGCCTTTATAGATGGACTAAAGTATTCTGATGGAAAATATGTTGTATTAATGGATGCTGACCTACAACATCCCCCAGAATTATTAAAGAAAATGTATGAAAAGGCTTTGGAGGGTTATGATTTAGTTATTGCATCAAGGTATATTAAAGGAGGAAAAATAGAGAATTGGAATATTATAAGAGAACTTATATCAAAAACATCAAAAATCATTGCATATATTCTTCTACCAGAAACATTAAAAGTAAGAGACCCATTAAGTGGATATTTCTTAATAAAGAAAGATCTATTAGATAATTTCAATGTTTCAAATCCATTTAGTTATAAGGTTCTATTAGATATATTAGTAAAAGTAAATTATAATAAATTAATAGAAATACCCTATACATTTAAAGAAAGAGAACATGGAAAATCTAAATTAGGCAAAAAAGTAATTTTTTCATATTTAAAGCAGGTTTTTTTATTGTTTGACGTTTCTCAATTTATAAAGTTCTATCTAGTAGGATTATCTGGAATTGTTATTAACTTATTAACTTTATACCTATTGATGGCTTATCTTCCATTTTATATTTCTTCCTTTCTAGCAATTTTAATTTCAATTATATGGAATTTCATTTTAAATGATTTGTTTGTATTTAAAATTAAGAAGAAAAAACTTTTGAAAAGGTTTTTGTTATTTTTTGGAGGAAGAGGTTTATTATCAAAACCCGTTCAATATTTATCTGCCCTATTATTTTATTATGTATTTGAAATAAACTATTTAATATCACAACTTATTGGCATATTTATTGCTTCTATAATTAATTGGGTCTTTACAAAAGGTATTGTGTATGAAAAGTAAATTTATAAATATCAAAAGCGTATATATAAGCCCTATTTTATACAAAAATAAAAGTAGTGCTGATATAATACGCTTTTGATATTTATAAATTTTATCTTAGATAAATTTTATAAATAGGTTTTTAAGATTTTATTCATCTCAATAAAAAATATTTATAATATTAATAACCTGTCAATAACTATTGTTTATCTTGTTTTTTACTATTCCATAGATATCTTTCAAATTGTTGATCTGGATTTTAATTCTTTCTTTTGTATACCTATCTTGTAGTAAAACATTATTCTCTGATAATTCTTTTTTTCCGACAATTAATAAGAACCTTATATCTTTATCTGCTGCATATTTTATTTGCTTATTAAAATCTCTTCTCATTAAATCAATATAACAATTTAACCCAATTTCCCTTAATTTATTACATATATTCCAAGCATCTTTAAATGTATCTTCAAAATATATTACACATATTTCTGCATAGGTCTTTTTATCAATCTTAAATATTCCTAATTCAATTCCAGCATCAATTAATCTTTCTACCCCAATACTTCCACCAACAGCAGGTATTTCTTCATTTGTAAATAATTTTAACAAATTATCATATCTTCCTCCTCCAGATAGTGATCCAATTTTTGGTTTTTCAACAATTGCTTCATATATCATACCAGTATAATAATCTAAACCCCTTACTAAAGATAAATTTATTTCTATTTTGTTTTTATCATTTAATAGATCTAAAATATTATTAAAATAATTTATTTCTTTTGATATTTCTTCATATTTTGATAGATAATCAATTACTTCTTGATTTCTTAACGATATTATTTCAACAATTTTATCCGATAATTCTCCGACAATATTGCTTAATTCTCTCTTTACATTTTCTTTTCCAATTTTATCCAACTTATCAATTATTGTATATACTTTTTTTATTTTTTCTTCACTTATATTTAACTTTTTCTCAAAAACAAATCTTAAAAATTCTCTATCATTTATTATAATTTTATAATTTGAAAAATTAAATTCTTTAAATATAAAATCCACTATATTCAATATTTCTGCATCAGATTCTGGTTCTTTTGATCCAATTATATCAAAATCTGCCTGATAAAATTCCTTATACCTTCCTTTTTGTGGATTTTCATATCTATAAGATTTATCTATTACATATCTTTTGAATGGTAAACTTGGCCTATGATTTGAAAAAAACCTTGCTAAAGGTATTGTTTGATCATATCTTAATGCATATTCCTTATCAGAATATGGTAATTTAAATCTCCATATTAGTTTATTTTCAGCTTCTTCCCCATATTTTCCTTTCAATGTATTCCAATATTCTATTGTTGGAGTTTCTATAGGATCAAATCCAAACCTTTGAAATATTTCTTCTATTTTACTAAATATTTTATTTCTTAATATTTTTATTTCGTTGGGAAAATCTCTTAATCCCGATGGCAAATTATACATTATATTAAATTTAAAAATTGTTTAATAAAATATTTGGTTATCTATGGTCGCTCATAGAAAGAAAAAATACAGGAAAAATCTTGGACAGAGATATGCTAGAAGGGGTTATAATGATAGAAATAGAGGTAGAGGAAATAGGGGTGGTGCAGGTTTCTCTGGATGGAGATTTAAAAAACAAAAATATATTAAGTTAATTAAGGAATTTCCAGAAAGATTTGAAGATAAAAAAGGATTTACAAGTATTAAATATAATGCTGAAAAATCCATAATTAATTTAGGAGATATAGAAGAATATTTCGATTATTTATTATCTGAAGAAATAATAAAAAACGAAGGAGAATATTATATAATTGATCTAGATGAAATAGGTGTCGATAAATTATTGGGAGCTGGAAAAATTAGCAAAAAAATGAAAATATATGTAAAAGAAGCATCAGAAGGGGCAATAGAAAAGGTTAAAAACATTGGTGGAGAGGTAATAATTAAATAATGGACCTATCATTACAAAAAAAGTTAGCATCTAAAATCCTTGGTGTTGGAAAGGATAGAATATGGATAGACCCAAATAAAATACAGGATGCCTCTAAAGCTTTGAGTAGATCTGATATTTTAGATTTAATTGATAAAGGAATAATAAAAACAAAATCTGTTAGGGGTCAGTCTAGAACATGGGCAAATTATATTAAGGAACAGAAGAAAAAAGGAAGAAGAAGGGGGGTGGGATCTAGAAGAGGAGATAGAACAGCTAGATTAGACAAAAAGGAAAATTGGATTAAAAGAATAAGGGCAATAAGAAAGTTGTTAAGAGAACTAAAAGAGAAAAATATAATCGATAAAAAGTTATATAGAGAGTTATATAAAAAAGCGAAAAGTAATGAGTTTAAGAGCAAAAGAGCTATTTTAATTTATCTTAAGGATTTAGGGATATTAAAGAACGAAAAAGAGGTTTTAAATAAATAGCTTATAAATTTTTTTATTTAAGGTTTATAATCGTTTCACCTATATATTCTTTATGGCGACACCATCCCAATTAAGAACAGAAATAGAATCTGCATTTAAAAAAGGTGTATCAAAGGAAGAGATAGATAAATTAGCACAACAAATAGGAAGTAAATTAGGAAAGAAACCAACCGTTGTAAAAGCATTAATTACAAGATATATGAACAAAGGAATGATAAAGGAACAGGGTGGAAAATATGTTTGGACTGGTCAATAAAATTTTTTGTTAGTTTATATTTTATAAAAATATTTAATTTTATATTGAAATATAGACTATAAAAAGCTGAAAAATTATAATCTTATATTAATTTGATAAAAAAATATAAAGAAAGATTAAGCAAAAGACTTAGAATAAAACTTTATTATTTCTATAATATATAATAGGAATCAAGATATATTCAAAATTGAAAATTTTCAAATGCCCCCACCGGGATTTGAACCCGGGTCTCGGGGATGAGGACCCCGTATCCTAGACCAGACTAGACGATAGGGGCTATGGGTTATTTAATATATATTCAGAAGTAGGAGTTATAACTATTATATTTGTTCCATTATCATAGCATATAATATTTTCTTCTAAACAAATGTTATAATATGTTTGATTTATAGTAAAAGAATAATTTGGATATAATAATAATTTAATATAGAAATCCTCTGCTATATATTTACCAATATTTGGTTGATAATAAAAATTATTTTGTAGACTTGAAATAAAGTATAACGTCATAAATAATATTAAGATTAGATATAATAGAATAAATTGAGATCTCATTTCCAATATACATCTACATAATCTACTGAGCCATTAATAATATAAAAAGTTTCTATACCTTGTTCAGATTCATTTAAATTTATATTATTAAATACAACCTGTCCATTTATTTCAACATAATAGTATGGTAAAATATTTGTAACAATTTGATATAAACTATTATTTAGTTGTTGAGTATTATTTAGATACATATAATTTATTGATATTAGTGATGCATATAGATCTTCCTTATTGTATCCTCTAATATAGAAATTACTATAATATGTTGAAGTTAAAATAAAAAATAAAACAACTATTACAACTCCCAATTCAATAAATATTGATATACTAAAGGATCTCATTGAACTAATACACTAACCAAAAATAATGAGCCATCATAATAACAAACTCTATTAAATTCTATATAATTTTGCATGTTTGTTATATTATCGTTGCTAAATATATACTCCTGACTAGTATTACTTAAATTTTTATATATTATTTCATATGGAAAACCTGCTAAATTATCCATTATATTTGGATCAAAATTATTTGATGTCAGGTTACAAATATCACTAGTATATTGTTCTGTAATTTCTTTAATTAAAACTCTTCCATTCATAAATTGATTATATATAATTTGATACTTTTCATTAATATTATAAATATAAGAAACTTTCTCCATTAATAATAAGGTAATAAAAAATATTACTAAGACAATTACAAATAATTCAAAAAACCTATCTAACATATATTATATATTTTATAAACATTTTTATATATAGATGTCTAAATGGATTCAAAACTAGTATCATTATTAAAAGAGAACAAAAAAATTGTTACTGTATCATCTAGTAATTTACCAATATCCAGAAAAGATTCTGAAATAGTTGGAAGATTTATTAAATATTTAACAATACCATATGCAAAGAAATATTTGGAAATGGTTATTGAAAAGAAGATTGCAATTCCATATTATAGATATAAGAAAAAACAAGCACACCATAAAAATGTAATGGGAAAAGTTCCATATGGAAGATATCCAATTAAGGTTTCAAAATATTTTATTAAACTACTAAATTCTTTAGAAAATAATGCAAAAAATCTTGGATTAGATCCTAACAAAGTTGTAATTGTTTCTGTTAACGTTTCTAAAGGAGATAAGTTCCCTGGAAGATTAAGGGTTGTAAAGATAAAGGGAGGTCCTAATGGGGTAAGGAGAACATTAATTGTTGTTCATAAGAAAGCATCCCATATTAAAATATATGGATTATATTTAGAATCTTTAGATACATCTAAGAAGTTAAAAAGAAAAAGCTTAAAACAAATCGTTAAACAAATAATAGAAGAATGGCATCAAAAAATATAGAAGAACTATTAAAAGAACAAAAAATACAAGCAATCCTAGATAGAACTTTAAAAAGCAGATTTAAAGGTAAATTAATTAGTAAAGTTGAATATTTCAAGGTTTCAATGGGTACAAAGGTTATTATACATTGTGCAAGACCAAGATTAGTTCTAGGAAGATCAAATGAAAATTTAGATGAAATTAAAAGAATTGTAGAAAATATCGCAAATGTTAAAGATCCAAGTATAGAGGTTGTTGGTATTGAAAATCCTTTGTTAGATTCTGAAATTGTTGCAGATTTAATTGCATCTCAGATAGAAAGATATGGAAATAGAGCAATAAGAAGAATTATGCAAAGAGTAATGGAACAAGTAATGCAGGCTGGTGCTTTAGGTATTGAAGTAAGAGTTACTGGAAAATTAATTGGAGATAGAACATCTACAATAAGAGAACAAAGAGGATATATTAAAAAATCTGGAGAATTAAATAAAATAATTGGAAAGAGTATAAGGCATGCAAAATTGTCTTCTGGAGTACTTGGAGTGCAGGTCAGAATATTAAGATCAACAGATAAATTACCAGATAGAATAAAGATAAAGGATTTATCGGAAATAAAACCTGAAGAATTAGAAAAAATAGATCCTTCTTTATTAGAAAAATTATCTAAACAGGGTCAATAATTATTTTAATCTATCAATAAATATTTTTATAATATCCTTTGAATTTAATATTCCCAAAGTTCCTTTTATACATTTTCTTTCAGAGAAATTTTTTACAAACCCATATCTTGAATATTTTGAATATATCATAACAGGTACAGGATCTGAGATGTGTCTTCCTTTAATTGATGATGTAGAATGATCTCCTGTAATCAATATTGAATCAAAATATTCTTTTATTCTTTTTATTAGATATTCATCAATTTCTTCAATTACTTTTTTCTTTTTAAATGGTTCTTTTAAGTGAGATAAAATATCTGGAGCCCTTATATGAATAAATATTATATCATATTTATTTCTATTTGCTATTGCATATTCTGAAAATGAAAATAAATTTTCATTAATCTTTCCAGTAGTTCCAAAAGGTTTTTCATAATCAATCTTTAAATATTTTGCAATTGATAAATGTATAGGACTTGATGATAAATATAATGCCTTTATTTTATATCTATTTTCAAATAAATCTTTTTTATTTAAATCTTTATATATAATTTTGTTTTTTATCTTATATTTCTTTAATTTTTCAATTATTTCTTTATCATAATTATCAAAAATCAATATATAATCATTATCCTTATACTTTATTATATCATATATATCTTTTATTTTTGGTTCCTCTTTTGATTTTATTTCAATTAAAAATTGATTTTCCTTTAGTTCTTTATATATTAATGCTTTAAATATTAATTCATTATATTTAAAATTATAACCCAATAACGATAAATTTGATTCGATACATTTTGGAATATGTCCTCTTTCTTTTGTATATAATAATCCACATTCTGAATATCTTACCAATCTATCAATATTTTGTTTTTTAGTATCTTCTAATGGTGTTTTATGTCTTAACTCTTTAATTAGATTATCACCCAATCCATCTAATATAATAAATATTCCTTTATCCATATTATTTAAATTATTAAAATTTCTAAATATAATTATTAAGCGGCGGTGCCCGAGTGGTCAAAGGGGCTGGGCTCAAGACCCAGTGGAGTAGATCCGTCGGGGGTTCAAATCCCCTCCGCCGCATAGATTGTTTTTATAATTTTAGATAATGTTATTAAAAACGATATTCTCCACTTCTTTCTTCTACCATGATATTTTATCACAGCCCTGAAATAAATTTATATATATAAATATAAGAAATTTAATAATCGGGCCCGTAGTCTAGTCGTAGGATGTCGGCCTTGCAAGCCGGAGATCCCGGGTTCAAATCCCGGCGGGTCCACTTTTATTTTTTAAAATTATAAAAAATTAAGCAATTATACATTCTGACCATCCACAATCCATACATACAACACAACCAGCTTCATGTTTTAATCTTGTAGATCCACATACAGGACATTTTTCAATTTTGTTATTTTCA
>JAWDMD010000010.1:0-17735 GCA_046536775.1 Candidatus Nanopusillus sp.
TTTCTTAGCAAAATATAATGGCGTATCTCCAACATACGCGCCTGCTGTAATAACGGTTCTCCCCGTTAAGTCAAAGTCTATGAAATGGATATCATAGAGGAATGTCTCAGCGAAAATTAAAGTATCAAAACCATCGATTAGAAATTTTATTCCATCTGGAGTAATTATTATATTGTTTTCAGGGTCTAACTTCCAATCAGATCCCCACTTAACGCCATATTTTGCAGAAAACATGTATAAGTTTAAAATGTCTTGTTTGCTTACATCTCTCTAGAGTCTTATTGTATTGATGTCAAGATTAAACTCTACATAAGTTGAGGTAAATTTGGGTTTAAAAGTAATAACAGATAATTCTATTATCCCTAGATGTGAACGTAAGCTTGTGAAACTTTTATGGACAAATCTATTAAAAGTGCTCTTTAGATTATTGCTAAAGATTTTTTAATCAATACCCCTAATAAAAATGTACTATTACTCCTATAAATTTTTAGTAGTTAACTACTTATAAAAAGCTAGTAATCTCTTTAAGAAGGCATAATTGCTAAGGCATTCTAGATTAATTGGGTAATTTATTGTATTGGTTTTTTGCTGGAATTAGATTAAGACACTATACTGAAGGGCTTTTTATAAAATTTTGCCAGGTGGATTAAATGTAGTTCTATTAGTTTAAGTGAGTTTTCTAACTTATGGCAATTAATAGAGAACAAAGAGTTAGGAGGTTATCTACTAGAGGTATGATATTGGTTTTTATATCATTTTTATTGATGATGACTTTAAACTTTAATTTTCCCTATCCAGAATTTGCATTATTCTTATTTTTAGCATGTGTTGGTAATGGATTCTTTGTTTACTCAAATACGCCATCTATAATGAATTCTGTACTACCAAATCATAGGGGGATTGTATTAGTTATGAGAGCAGTAATGGCAAATATAGCAAATGTTATAAGCATTAATTTGCATTTTTCATTATTGCTTTTGCTTTAGAAGCAAAATTGCTGGAGCTTTATGTTATGGTTTAATATCAGCTTATTTTCTAAATAATATTGCTTATTTAATATCTAAGATACATCATACAGTTGCTCTTTTCGTGGTATTTTAGATTATAGTACGTGCAAACAGTTTTGAATAATTTACCTAGCCTAGTTTAACAATTAAGCAAAAGTAATTCCAATGGATTAAGTGATATGTTTAGCAATACTTGATTTCCTAATGTTATTGCTTAGCTTTCGTGTCTTTCATGTATGCTCTTAAGTCTGTTTTAATAATTATCTTCAATAATTGTTACAAGTATATTCATTAATCAATTATCTCTAACCAATAGATTTATATAAAGCATTATAATAATAAGAATTTATAAGCCCTTTGCATGAGCATTGAAAGCAATAGAATAATGGAACATTATAAATATAATAAAACAAACTTCACTCCTCAATAATTATATAAAACATTTAAATTTATATTATTAATACTGAGAAAATAAGGGGGGTATTTAAAAATGATATCAACATTAATTGTAATATTGCTTATAACGTTAATAACGCTAATTACATTACATATTGGGCTACCGATTTTTTACTATTTATACATGAAAAATAAAGAAGAAGATTTTGAAAAATATATTAATAATGAAATAAGCTATCCATTAGTTTCAATTATAGTTCCAACATATAATGAAGAAAAAACTATAAAGGATAAGATTGATGACATATTATCTCAAAATTATCCAAAAGATAAGATTGAAATAATATTGGTTGATTCAAATAGTACTGATAAAACGGTAGAAATAGCAAGTAAATATAATGTAAAAATATTAAAGCAAGAGAAGAGGATGGGAAAAGCAAATGCTTTAAACTATGCCTTAGCAAATGCAAAAGGAGAAATTATAATTATAACTGATGCAGACTCCAAATGGGTTAATAAGGATGCAATAAAAATCTCTGTTGAATTTTTAAACAACAAAAAAATAGGTGCAGTAACATGCATTAAGAAACAATATGATGAAAAAATAGAAAAGTCTTATAGAGACTTATATAATGTTATTAGACTAGGTGAAAGCTCTATATTTTCAACTTCAATTGCTCATGGAGAATTCTTTGCATTTAAAAAAGAATATCTAACTAACTTCGATGAAAATATGGGAGCCGATGATAGCTATGCGTCTCATAAAATTACTCTTAATAATTTAAGGTCTTTAGCAGTTAAAGAAATTATTTGTAATGAGTTAGTTCCGAAAAAGGGCTATTTTCATTGGAGAGTTAGGAGAGCCCAGCATTTAGTCCAATATTTTAGTGTTGCAATAAAAGATTATAAAAAAATTAGAAATAAAGATTATAAAAAAATAATATTGGTAGAATATTTTTTACATTTGATTAATCCATGGTTACTTTTACTTTCTATATTTATAGGGATTTATTTACTGCTATTACACAATCTAATTTCAATAATATTATTTATAATATTTTTAGTTTCATTAATATCTAAAACCGTAAGAACTTGGATTTTAACGCAAATATTTTTAATAATTGCCCAAATAAAAAATTTATACAATAAAGAGATTATTTGGGAAAAAGAAGAGAAGTAAGGTTTATATAATGCTTTTTTAATTATTAAAATGGTGAAAGTTTGTGTAAATTAAACGATATAAATGTTATTATTCCTACATTAAATGAAGAAGATGGAATAGGCCCAACAATAGATGATATTTTAAATTATGTTGAAAAAGATGACATTATAGTAGTTGATGGAAATAGCATTGATAATACAAGAAATGAAGTAGAAAAAAGAGGTGTTTTCGTATTTACGCAAAGCCAGAAAGGGAAGGCAAATGCCATAAAAGAGGCATTAATGCATGTAAAGAAAGATTATATTTTAATCATTGATGGCGATTATACTTACCCAGCTAAATATTTAATTGATATGCATAAATTAATCAAAAATGATGAATATGATGAAGTAATAGGTGTAAGAAATAGAAAAAACCAAAACATCATATATAGATTCGGAAATTGGTTTTTAACAAAATTTTTTGATATATTATTTGGGGTTCATTTAAGAGATGTTTTAAGCGGCATGTATTTAGTAAAAAGAAAAGCTTTAGAAGGAGCTATTTTTGAGATGAAGGGATTTAGCGTTGAAAGTGAAATAGCAGCACATATGTCTTCTGTTGGAAATAAAATAGGAGAAGTTGATATTGAATATAGAGAGAGAAAAGGAAGAAAAAAGTTAGGAATAAGACATGGATTATCAATAGCAATTGATATGGTAAGACTGTCTTGGCGTTATAATCCGGTGATGGTTTTCTTTTTAGTTGGATCATTATTAATGATTCCAGGAATAATATTAGGCATATACACAGTTATAGATTATGTGTATTTACACATAGATCATTTTGTTAAAGCCATAATTGCCTTGATTTTAACCGCAACAGGATTCCAAAGTTTGATGCTAGCTGTGTTAAGCACGTATTTAAGGAGAATGGAATACAGGATAAAGAATTATTTAAAAGAAAAATGATAAACTATTTAAATTTATCAAATATATAATCTGTTGGTGTCATCAAAATTACGTTTGATTGAGAAGTTACCATATTTAGATTATTTAATAAATATGTAACATTTGGATTTATTGAATAGACACCATAGATAAAATATGATAAGGCATATTCATAATAACTAGGAGATGAATTTTCCGTTAAAATTGAACCATAGTCTACATAATAATAAAAATTAAAGTTTGGAGCAGTATAGTTAGTTATTCCAATTCCAATACCAGCTTCTCCAAACGGTTCACTATCAGGAAATGCTACCGTAGAATAACCTGCAAATGTAGCAAATAAAGATAATACTGAGCCAACTATTATAAAAATGATTCCAAATCCTTTTATAATATTTTTAATTTTCTTTTTATTTAGGTTTTCTTTATCATAAAAAATAATAGACGAAAATGAAAATGCAAGCAATGGAAGTAAATCTTTTGGCAACCTATCAGCCCATCCAACTCCACCCATCCCGATTACTTGAAATGCTGCTATAGCTCCACTAAATATTAATAAAAGAAAGATTATCTTATATTCTATCTTTTTACTGTTAAAACTTAAAATAAAAAGTGTAAAAAATGGGACTGTTAACAAATATATATAATCAATTTCCTTAATTCTAACTGCTAATGCATAAGATGGTAGAGCTCTTATTGATTCAGTTATTAAGCTACTTGAACTAGGCTTTCTTAGTAGAGCAAATAATGAATTGATGCCGCTAGATATACTAGATAATACATACGTGATATTGGACTGTAATAAATTTCCTGATGCATATATTATTCTTAATAAATATGCAATAATAAAAGTTGATAACAAATAAAAAACATTAGACTTTGTTACTATCTTTTGAGGAAATATTAGTAAAATTAAAGAAATCCCTAGAACTCCAAAGGAAAGCCATAAAGATATGAGTTGATGATTAAACATAGCAAATAAAGACAAAATAAAAAATGTTAAATAATCCTTTTTTTCTTGCGATTTTATTGCTTTAATGAAGAATCCAGATGCTAACGCGTATGGTAATAATGCATAATCATTTGAAACAACATAAGAGTATTCAGATGAAATTATTAAATAAACTATTAATGCTAAAGAAGATTTCCTATCATCAAATCCGTACAGTTTCATAGTTATATAAACTATTGGTATAGATAAAATTATGAAAATTGTTGTATACCACTTTAATATGAAATAAAATGGCTGAGAAGTTATGCTATTAGTTTTACCAAATATTAATAATATTATTTCAGCTAATGTTAGCCAGAATCCCGGTTGAAGAGAAGAATAAGTATTTGGTTCTATATGCCCATAAGTTGTTATATAAGTTGACTGAAAATTATGGTTAAAAGAGTCCTCAAAATCAGTCATATAATAATAATTAGAAAAGTCGGGCCAGAAATATCTGAGAAATATTATTAATGAAATAGAATAAATTATTATATAATAGTATTTTTTGTTTTCGTTTAATGCAAGTAAAGATGCAATAAATAATGTTGATTCCGATAATATTAAAAATATACCTGACATTGGCTCTCTTGATAGAGGGCCGTATATATCATAAACTCCGTAAACACCCTTTAACCCAGATTCAAACATATAATAAGCATATAATATACCAAATAATGTACCCAAAATAATAAAAAGGTATAGTAAGAATCCTTTTTTATTTAAATTCAATAACACCACCTGCAATTTCATTGAAAGAACTAAAAACTTTTGACCCTAATTCTTTGATTTTGTTCAAGTTTTTTTCATACATTTTCCTTATATTGTAAGATGTTTCTATATCATCTATGTAAACCCAAGGTTTAGTGGGTTGAATTATATAAGCTTTTGGATATTTAAAGGCTAGTTCGCTTAAAATTTGAGTTAGAATAATATACCTGTCTTCTTTGCTATTTGTATTAAAATTATCTTTCTTTTTATTTTTCAAATAATCATAGATATCTTTAAAATCTAATACTCTATTTATTTCTGGATAATACTTTTTCATCATATCAACTATGTATATGAAAGCGGAATAAACATCTTTTCTAAGATTTTTAATATTTTGGCCATCGTAAACATAAATATTTCCCTGGAACAAGTTTGAATACTTAATCAAATTTAATGCTTCTGTTGCTAGATCATCAGCTGAATTTTCATCGGTAGATTCTAAATCTATTATAATTCCTATATTACCGTAAAGATCCCAATAGTATCTCTTAACCATTATGTCATTATATTTTGCTGTTTTTTTCCAATCTATTCTCCTAAAATCATCATTATTACTAAATTTATCAGTATATGCAAATTCTTCTCCTCTACCTATTATATTTGATTGTGATGTAAATCCTTTGGAAAAATAAGTTTGCAATTCTTTAAATAGTAAAAAAGACTTGGGATATACTGTTAATCTTATTTTAGGCCTTATTAACACTTCTATCTTTTTCTCGAATAAAATAGACCTATATAATACATGAAGTTTATTAATTTCATAGATACCAGATCTTAGACCCCTTATTTTTAAATTTATTCTAAATTTATTAAAATCACTTTTTGTATTAATTATTAAACTAACAAAATTGTATGGAGAAATAATTTTAATTTTTTTATTATAGCTATAATATAGTGGAATTTCTACTTCTTCACCCCTAAATAACTCAACATTGTTTATGGGCGATTCAAAATAAAATCTTGGTTTCATGAAAAATAAAAAAGTATAGTCTATTAATATAAACAAAAGAAATGCTAAAGAAACGTATATAAAATCATAAATTTTAAATGCGACTCCAGTTCCTAATACAATTAAGGAAAAAAATAAAAATAATTCATATCTCAAATTTTAGGCACCTTTATCTTTTTCAATACTATTTCTATTAAGGAATCTGCATTTAATTCTTGGCTAAATATTCTATGCCTTAATACAGGAAATGCAGCTTTTTTCACATCATCTGGAATAACAAAGTCTCTTCCATTAAGATAAGCAATTGCTCTAGAAATTTTATAAAACCAAATAGAAGATCTAACGCTTATCGCATCGTTTATATCATTTTTCCTTAGTTCATTTAGGATATCTAGCATATAGTTTGCTACATTATCATTAACTTTAACACTTTTAACCTCTTCTCTCATAATTCTTAAATCTTCAATTGAAACTATTTTTTCTACTATAGGTTTATCAATACTATCAATTTTTCTTAGTATTTCCAATTCTTTGTCTCTATCTGGCATTTTAATAATGATTTTTGATGAAAATCTATCTAATTCAGTAATGGTTAAAGGAAATATACCTCCAGTATCGTTAGGCACTTCAGTGGCTATTATAAAAAATGGATCTGGAAGCGATAGAGTGTTAATATCAATTGTTACCTGTTTTTCTTGCATTGCTTCTAATAATGCAGATTGGGTTCTAGGAGGTGCCCTATTAATTTCATCTATTAGTATTATGTTGCTAAATATTGGTCCTTTTCTTATTCTGAACTCTTTTTTTTCCAGATCCCAAACTAATGTGCCTAATATATCTGATGGTAATAAATCTGAAGTCATCTGAATTCTTTTAAAATCAACTCCAATAGCTTGAGAAAATAACTTGGCTAGTGTTGTTTTACCTAATCCTTGCGTTCCTTCAAGAATAACATGGCCTTCTGATATAAGATTAGCCAATAGAATTTCTATAGAATCCTCACCACCTATATAATACTTAGATATTTCATTTACTATTTTTTCTTTAATATTTAAAGCCTTATTTGGATTCATTATTTTTCTCCTCTAAAATTTCATTTATAAGATTCTTATCCCAATCGGGGTGTTCTTTCATTATTTTATTTATATTATAGGAATTATTAACTTTTGCCTCTTCTTTTAAGCTATAAACAAAAATTGAAGCAATGAAAAATGTCGATAATAAAATTATTTGCATGTAAAGTTGAGAAATAAATTTTGATAAATTATTAATTTGTATTTTTAAAAAAAGATATGGTGTTTCGTTTTGAAGAAAAGTTGCAATATAATATTTTTCTCCATTTGTTAAGTTAAAGAAGAATTTTTGGTTATTTCCTAAATTAAATACATAATTTAATATAAAATAAGGGTCTGATATAACAATTATTTTACCCTTGTTTATGTATTCTTCAGAAGAAACAGTAAATGGTCCATATATTAAATTTGATCCATTTTTTATGTAACTGAAAAAAGAAGTATTAGCTATTGGAGTGCCGTTGTTTAAATACGATGTATAAAATAAAACTAATTTCTCCTTATTGTTAGTTAATGCTAAAGGGAAAATATTTGACTTATAATTAAATATATCATCATAAACAATTTCATTATTTGTAATAATATTTCCCCCAAGTAATTTAATTAACCCATTAACTAAATTTCCATCACCAAATATAATAATTTCATTCCCATTTTTTAAAAAGTTATTAAGATTTTGTATATCCTTATTTGTAGGCATTTTCTCTGGATTTACTATTACTAATACTCCATTAAAATTAAGCATCGAGCTTGAAGTTATCAGTCCAGAAGAATTTTTATACAATGAAGAAATACCATTCCATCCATTATTAAATGGTGAAAAGGGTTGAGTATTTGGAAAATAAGAAATTAAAATCAACATAACAAAAATAAACGTAATTAACCCTATATTAATTTTTGAGATCATTTAAAATCACCCAATAAAAGAGTAATTAATTCATCGAATTCATTATAATTTAACCCAAAACCATAAATTTCCCTTTCAAGTAAACTTAATAATCTCGATATTTTTTCTTTAGAAATAATTTTGGTATTTAAAATTTTAAAATACTCTCTAAGAGTCATTGAATCTTCCAAAATTAACCCGTAATTAAAGTAAATATTGCTGACAAATTTTGAAAATGCATCACTTAATATTTTCTTTCTAGTTGATAATATCTCAGGGGTTTTGTTATTCTTCTCTACCTCATTACTTATATTCTTACTTTCCTTTTTTCTTTCTTTATCATAAATATACTTCAGAGAAGATAATAAAATTGCAGTCCCTAAAACCAATGCTATTGGATTTATAATAAAAACCTCTCTGCTTTCTGAAATTTGAGAAAAATAACTTTCATTGGGGATTAATAGTAATGTAACGTTTATATGGGAATTCATATATGTTGGAGGAATAGTAATTTTAGCTTGAAATTCCCCTTTTGAATTAGTTTTTGTAATAATATTATTTCCTAAATAGCTTATTTTTATCACTGAATTATTTAAATAAGTATTATTAAAATAAGCCACGCCCTTTATTGTTATTGTTTCTCCAGAAAGTGCTGTTTTAGCCATAGTAAAGTTAATTTTTGGTATAAGTCTGTAAACGTTAATATTAGTTACAAACTGTGCTTTATTGTATATCCTATTTGACGGTAAAATAAATATTAAGGTATAATTGCCATTAGGTATATCTGGTATTAACAAATTTGTTGAAAAATTATTATTACTTATATTTATCACTTTTATTAAATTAATTTGTCTAATGTAAATTATTATAGATTTATTAATATAAGGACTTATGTTGAGCAATATCCCATATATTTTTAAATATGTATTGGGTAAAATCTTAGTCTTATTTATATGAATTTCAATTTTAGGATTAATAAACAGATTTTTTATGCATATAATTGAAGAATTTTCATGCAAATAATTATATAATTTGTTAGGTATAAATATTGCATAAATGCAAGTTTTATTATCATAGATATAAGGTATTTTGTAATTATATGAAAATTGTCCATAAGAATTTGTTGTTACATTTATTGAATAATCTGGAAAAATCAATTCTACAGTTGCATTACTTATATAGTTATGTAAATATGTTACATTACCATAAATTCTTGTTACATTACCAACCCATGCTTCAGTTACGTTTGAATATAAATTAACAGTTACATTACCTTTATACGAATTAATTTTTTCCATTAGTTGGTTTATTTGATATGTTAAATTACCTTCAGAAATTTCAATTTCATTTAGTCCTTTTTGTAAATAATTGTAAGGGCCTATGCTATTATATATTTCAGAATAAAGATCAGATAACCATATAGTAGAGTAATTTGCATTTTCAATTGATTTAAAAGCTTTTTTAGATAAATTATATGCGTAGGATACATTACCTATATTTAAGTAATAATAGCCTAAACTTATGTTTTCCTTTGTTTCGTTTAATTGATTTATAATTAAATCAAGAAATATATTAACCCTATTAATTAAATTTTCTATGTTTTGATTTATTAATACAGAATTATTAATGCTTTTTAGAATTAATTTTGAATAAGAATAATTTTGCAAATAAGCCTCATGCATAACTTTATAGTAAGCTAGTGAGAACAATATATTTTGTTGACTAACATGAACATTAATGTTAAATAAGTTTTTATAATTATAAAAATAAATAGCTGGTAAAGCGATGCTTATACCTATAATAAATAGTAAAAACAGTGAAATTAAAACATTATATTTTTGGTAAGTTGAAACCAATTGAATTTAACACCTCAAGTGCAGCTATAAACAAAAATAATAAAAGTAAGGTGAAGCCTAACAAAGTTATTTTAATTTTTGATGTTAATACTCTATATGATAAAAAATAAGAAATTGCATATAATCCTAAATATGGACCTAAAACTTCTATATTTAAAAGTGTTAATGATATGAAACCTAGTGAAATTAAAATTGATAGAATTATAACAAATTTCTTTTGTTTATTCAATTTTAATAACCTCCGCTCTAACAATGATTCCTTGATCCGACTTTATCTCTTCTATTAATCTTACTGGTTTTCTATAATAGGTGGAGAGAGCACTTAAAGTTATACTTGTTTCTAAAGACCCTAGACATTTATAATATCTAGGAATGTTTAAATAACGTCCTTTAGGTTCATTTATATTAACTGTTATTAAATTATTTTCCTTTAATATTTTTACATTGCTAGCCAAATTTAAATCATCAACAATTATGCTGTTTATCCATGATTCATCACTTACTTTATAATTATATTCAACCTTATGAAAAGGAGGGAAAATAATTATGCCTAAATCATTTGAAACCCTTAGAGGTATCTTCTTTATATAATCAACTAAATAATAATAATTTTCATCTTCCTTATATGGAATAAATGCTATATTTCTATCATCTTTTTCCGTGTATATAGCCTTACCTAAAGTATTATATTCTTCCAATAATGCTTCTATATTTAATACAGATGATTCTATCATTTTTCTTAAAGTATATGGTAATATATTGTTATCATCGATACTAAAAGATGATAGACCAATAACTAATATACCTAATGATACGTAAAACATTTCCATATAGTTTAGGATAAATATGGAAAAGACTGATAATGGAATAGATATAATTATTAATATTAATCCAAGTTCTTTAACTTTCATTTTTTATTACCCATCTAATTTTTTCATATTGGTATTTTCTATACTTAGCTATAAACAATACTGCAAGCGTAAAAATATAAATTGATATAGAAACACTATATACATTTAGACCTATTGGTAGTAAATTTAAAATTAAACCCAATAGTGGTAAAATAGCTAAACTCATGCCTATTGATAATGCACCTCTTTCCAGTTCGCTCCATTCTTCTTTTTTAGGATAGATGCTTTCAATAATTCCATAACCAGGATAAAAAAACAACAAAGGTGAAACAACTATGCCTTTTATTAATATATATTTATTGCTCATTAAGATCGATGAAATTAATGATAGAGTTATTACTATAATAGAAAACAAATACCAAGAATTTTCTATAGAAAAGAAATAAGAGATAAAGCTCCTTTTTTTATTTTCCACTAGCTTAATTTTATTCTCTTGTATTAAATAATAAATTTGTCTTGAGAATTCAACTTTATTAATTTTTCCATGTTTTTCTTCTAAATACTTTAATATTTCTTTTATCCTTGTTTTTTCCAAATTTTTGTTCAAATAATTCAAAATATCTTCTTCAAAAGACAATTTTATGCCACCGTAGAGTTTATATATAATTGATTATATAATCCAGTAAAAACAAAATTTGTACCATTAAACATATATAGCAAAATAACTATTTTATAATCTCCTTGTTTGTTAAAAGTTACATTAAAAGGAATAGTATCATTTTGGTTATTGTTTATTAGATCGTAAAATACATAATAAGGTTTCCAATTAGGATAATGCGTTGAATTGACTATAAAAGAAGAATTAACTATATAAATCTTTATTTGGTATAATGCTATTTTGTTTTCATGGTTTTCTATATATACGTACAGACTTGTTGAAGAATTAACTGGAACTTGGCTTGGATATCCGCCAAGCTCTTTATTATCGTTTAGTAAAGCTAATAAACTATATGGACCAGGTTTCCAATAACTCATGGCAAAATTTATTGAAATTATTACAGCTATAATAATAAAAAATCCTGTAGTGAAATTCCTTATCTTTTTGTCAATCATTTTTCTTCACCTCATAGTTTTCATGAGTTTTAAGCCATAACCACCAATAGATTGAAGTTAAGTATTTATATGATAAATATGAAAAAACTAAAAATACAATAATGATAAAAATATTCTCTATTAATTTTATGTAATATTGCGTCTCTGCTTCATTTAAGATCTTCTGTCCATTTAATGATATATTTTTAGATATAATGTAGGAGTTCATACAAGAAGTTTCATTATTATAATTTATGCCTGTATTTAAATAATTGATAGATTCCTTAAGATTAATTATATAGTCAGAACTATAGCCAAGTGATGAGGCTTTTGCTAAATAGTTATATGAGTTTTCAACTTCTATTAAACTTTGATTGCAAGTAATTGTTAATGCATTTGCCTTAATTGATACGAATAATATAAGAAATATAGGTATTATTTGAAGTATTTTTTTGTTCATGCATACCCCCTTTTAGTATTTTTTCCTTTATATTATAAATTTTTAGATTTATAAATAACGCAATACCGAAATTTTATTTGTACATTTTATTAAATAAATTTTATTTAGTTATTACAGTTCCATCTTTTATATAATATAATTTATCTGGTAAATCCTCTATTAAATAAGGAGATGAAAAAATAATAATTTTATTTTCTTCTTTAAATTTTCTAATTAATTTTCTGATTATTTCTTCTCCTGTTTCATCTTGACTGGAAAATGGCTCATCCAAGACTAATAATTTTGGATCCTTAATTATGGAAGAGGCTATGCACACCCTTTGTCTTTCTCCCCCACTTAATTTGTCTATATCCTCATATTCTAAGCCTTCAAGTCCGAAATCTTTAATTAGTTTAATTGCTTTATTAAATGCTATTTTTTTGTCAACTTTCTTAAGGATTAACGGTAACATAATGCTTTCTATAACGTTGTTACCTTTTATTAGCCTGTAATCTTGCTCAACATATCCTATATAGTTTAATCTAATCTTTGCTAGTTTTGAATCATTAAATGAACTTATATCGATGTTGTTAAATATTATTTTTCCTCTAGTTGCTTTCTCTATTAATGAAATAATTTTCAGAAGAGTTGATTTTCCAGATCCATTCTTTCCATATATTTCTATTAAGCTACCTTCTTCTAGCTTTAAGTTAATATTTTTTAACACGATTTTTCCGTTTCTTTCATAAAAAACATTTTCTAAAACCATCATATAATTTCACCCATAATAAAAAACACTTAGATAAGGGGAAGATAAAACGAGATTATTATAAGATAGGGGTAGGCTTTTCAAGTTAATAATTCCGTCCTGCAAATAATAACCCAAATAATAATTGCCCTTATATAATAACAACAAACCGTTCAAGTTTCCCAATAACGGTTGATTTACATTTATATTAGCTAAATTTGAAAAGAAATAGCTAACTTTAATATCTCCATACATAGTTAGGTTTAATCCATTCAATTTATATGCTGTTATTGCACTATTAACAAATCCAAATGAATACCTCCAATTAGATGATAAAAACCAATGAAGTTGATAAATGAGGTTTGTTGATAATATAGTTATTGTTAACCCCCCGGTTAACAATGATATTAATGATATTAAAGCTGTAAATTTCTTTATTTTTTTGTTAAATCCTGATATTAATCCTATAGTTATTCCTCCCCAAAAAATTAAATAATTAGTAAGACGTATTGTTACAATTTGAAGTATAGGATTTGAAAAAATTGTATATAAAATAGAGGTAATGGTTAATATAAATAATGAGCTAGGGATTAAATGATTTTTAGTTTTTGAGAATTCAAGCTTAAAGCCGGAAGGAACGAGAAATACAAGGGGGATGCCTAAAATAATTATTTGCCAATAGTATTCCTTATCATAAAATAAGGAAATATTTTGGAAACTAGACAACAGCAAAAGAATTATTCCTAATAATATGGTTAGCATATAAGTAAATTTATTTAAGTTTCTATTTTTCGGAGAAAAAATAACATATGTAAAAGTAATAAAAAATAAATAAATAAAAAACGTAAAATTAAAGGAATTTAGATAATATCCTTTAATAGCATTTATACCGTATGTATAGTAATAAATTAAATATGACATTAATGTAAAAATACCCGTTATAATAAGATATTTATCGTTTTTGTAATCATAATTAATATGTGATACATAATTTACCCCTCTTTTTATTATGGGGATTAATAATGTTATTCCAATTATTAGAACTGTTGGTAAAGGATGGGTTAAAATTAACGATGGTATAGAAATTATAATTGGTATAAGGTCTTTTATTTTATTTGAAAAATAAGATAAAAACAAAATTAGGAAAAATATTGGATAAGCGTAAACCTCTTTTAATAGTGATGAGGTAAAAATTAAAAATGACCCTATAAAAAATGAGAAGGCAATAGATATAATTCCATTTCCTCCTAATTTTTCTACTAATATATAAAATAATAGCATAGTTTCAGGTATTATTAAAAATGAAAATAAAGAGAAAATGTAATAAGGTGAAATCCCAGTTGAAATAGATACTATTTGAGAAAATAGTAAAACGCCTGGAATTCTATTATTATAACCCCCTAATGCTGTGTTGTTCCATATTTTTACGTTATTAATTAACAAATTCCCTTCATGAATTAATGGCCATACATCGGTTGATAATGGTTCTCTTAAAAAAATAAATGGGATTAACCTTAAAGCTATTGCCATTGATATAATGAGAATTATTAACATTGATTTTTTATTCATAGGGACCACCTTATATTTATAAAAGTACTTATTGAAGATATAATAAATATTGAGAGAGTAGAGATTACTATTTCTTCATTAATTTGTGGTATTAAATATAAACCCAAGATATTTACAATTACAAATTTACTAAAACAATAATATAATAATATTGAAATAGGAATTGATGCAATAAAAGATAAAAGATTGATAATTATCGAAATTACTGCCAAATTAACCTTTGAGATTCCATAAAAATGTAGCAACTCTAAGTTATCTTTTTCAGTTAAAACCAGCACTTCCCCATTTATATAAGAGCCTATTGATAGAATTATTATAGAGGCTATAGCTAGAGATGTAAAAGCAATCTTTGGGATTCCTAACTTGTTATAATAAACTTCTGATATTTGATTTAGTTCTTGTTGTAATTTTTGATTATTTAAATTTTCTACTATTAATGTAGCCTTTTCTAATAAGCTGGTTTCTTCGCTTGGCATTTGTAATGCCTTCATAACATTTATTTTATATGAATTGTTAACTAAATTTATTATAGCGATTGAAGCTAAATTATTATTAATTCCATTTCCATGGATTTGATACGCTATATTATTACTAACCTCTATTCCAAAAGATAAATTTTTTTCAAAACCACATATAATCAATTCTATAGGTAAATTAGAAAATGCAGGATAAACTATAAGCGTTTGATTAATTTTTAGATTCATCATTTTTTTAACAGTAATGCTTGGATACGCACAATAATTATTATAATCTTTATATCCTATGAATGCAATGTCTTTACCATTTACATTTCCTAAAGATAATATAATAAATTGAATATTTTTTATTCCAGAAACATTATTAAGTTTAGTCAATAAATTTTCCTTGTTTATTAATGAAGTAAAAGGAGATAATGAATAACTAGTTATAATAATTCCATTATTTCCTAAAGAATTAATTTCGTTGTAAATATTATAGAGTCCAATAACCTCTGATGATATAATAAGAGAAGAGGTTTCTATAGCAACAAAAATTAATACTAATAAAATTATAGTATATTTTCTAAATCCTTTAAATGCTCTAATCATGATTTAGCACCTGAAAGTAAGAAGATATTGTTGAAACAACTATTGAATACAAAGATACAATTATCAATGAATAAAGACCTGGGGTATTAATAATAAAATTAGCATAGTTTAAATGATATAAAACGGATATTCCTAATTGAAAAATTATTATACCAAAAGCAAGTCCGTATAAAGTAAATAGTGTAGAAATTATCAATGATACAATTAAATAATTTAATTTTATTATATTATGAGAGATACCAATATATTTTAAGTTATTGAAAGCATCGGATAAACTTAAGTAGATTTTTTTATATGAAAAGTATTGAGCTGGAAATGATAAAGTAATTAATATAAACGATAATATAATTGATAAATATCGTAAAGAAGACAGCATAGATGACATGATATTTTTTAGCCCTCCACCAACTGTTATGCGGGTAGATTGATTATAGCTAGGCAATATTACTAAATTTAAATTATTGGGAGTATTTATTATACCTGTTACTTGATAAGAATTACATGAGCCTGAAGAACATAATATTATCTTACTGTTTTTAGATATATTTAAGGAATTACTCACTAAAACACCTTCCTTCCCATATAATAAATTAATATTAAAATAATTTAAGATATATGATTCGTTATTGCTAGACAATATATTTACTTGAATTGATTTGTTATCATTCTTTAATGTAGCTAATGATATATTAATAGTTATAAAATTACTTGTTGAATTAATTTCAATTGTATTTATTGAATTTGGTATAGAAAGCAGTGAACCAGATAATGCCAATGGTATAGATATAGATAATAAAAGTAATATAAATGATTTTTTATAAAGCAGTGATTTTAATGTTTGTTTAATTATGGTTGTCATTTATAATCACCTTTGTTTCTATGATATCAATTTTTGTATAGATAGTTTCAACGTTTCTTTAATATAATTTTTACAGCTAATTAATTTTTTGTACATAACAATAAAATTAAAAATTTTATATCAATTTACAATTTATTTAACCTTTAATAGAAAATTATTGATTTTGATAATTTATCGATGCTGCTAAATATTATTATAGAAAAGAAGCCAGATCAATAAGCAAATTTCCTTTTCTTTTACTAGTCAATCTCTTTTGATATTATGAAAGAATTTAAATTAATGCTCAATGGTTATGGCTAAACTATATAATATAACTATTATATAGTTTAAAAAGAAGTATTGTTCTTCAAAAATTAACATAATTAAATACCATTAAAATATAAATTTGAATAATAAATAACACATTAGATTTTTATAATACTATTTTTCAAATAATACAGGGCAGTATATATGCAATATAAAGCAAAAGTGTTTACTGGAAGCATAAAGCTCATTAGCTCAAATACAATAGTTTATTTGTTGCAGTTTGCTTTCTATTTAACAATAGTTAGAGTTTTAAAACTTGAATACCTTGGTATCTACCAAGCAACTGCCCTTATTTTTGTTTTGCTTAATTTTGCATTCACTTGGCCTAATTATGGATTTAATAGATATATAACAGGCTATTATCAAACAAATAAACAAGAAGAGGCTAGAGGCCTTTATCTGATAGGAATAGCTTTGGGCTTAATAGGAGGATTTATAATTATAGCTATATCATGGTTTTTTGGGCAATATTTATCTTTAATCTACTTTGGCAACATAAATTATGTATTAATACTTAGACTCATGGCCCTTGATTTACTTGTTAGCGCGTACAATTATTATGCAGGCATTTCATTAAATGCATCTATGAGATTCGGTAAATATGGCTTTATTCAAGTTATTTGGGCGGTCCTAAGGTATGGAACAGGTATTATGTTACTTTTCATGGGATTTGGGCCAATAGGCCTAATAATAGGGTGGATTGCTGGAGATCTAGGATCAGCCGCTTTTTATACCTATTGGTCTCTTGACTTTATTAAAGGTCCAAAAAGTAAACCACCAATAA
>JAWDMD010000011.1:0-16347 GCA_046536775.1 Candidatus Nanopusillus sp.
TTTATATAATTTTAGTGTAAATAATGCAGGTTATTATGTAATATATCAAGATTATATAAAAACAATATGCAATAGTCCATCAAATTATATATGTGATGCAAATGGAACTTTGTGTAATATTGGTCATATAGTAGGACAGGCAGAAGGATGGTTACCAATATCTCCAGAACCGGGATATTATTTATTAGTAATAAATCCAAATGCTACTGTATATTTGCAAAATTTAACATATTATCCATATATTTACAATATAAATCCTGGCGATGCAATTTATATTGGTAATATAACAAATGTTGGAGTTGGAAATCTTACAATAAATATAAATTGGTCTCTTCCAAATGATCCAAATAGTAGTTTCTTATTACAGGAACAACAGTATTCTCCATTATATATTTATTTCCCAACAAATCTATGTTTACATCAAGATTGTACAGTAAATTATAGTGTAACATATCAGAATGCATATGGTTTAACAGTATATAGTCCTGTAACATATTATGGATATGTAAATATTAATTGGGATACATTAAATATATATACTAATCCATCATTAACGCAAGTAACATATGGACAACCTTCGTATATAACATTAGCAGTACAAAATACAGGACCAGTACCTGCTGAAAATATATCTGTACAAAATGTATATTATAATTCAAATTGTATACAAGTATTAAATACTAGAGGTCAAATAAATTCATTAAATACAAATCAAGTAGGTTACTTAAATGTAGAAATTAACATAACAAATCCATATTGTTCTCCACAGGATTATAATATAACATTTACAGTTTATGGATGGAATACATATGTATATAATTATTCAATAATATTACCAATAAGTTATATAATTTCTCCACCAAATGGAGCACAATTGCAATCAATAACAACATTTAATATAGTAGATGAGAATGCACAAACATGTTATATAATATTTAATGGGGCACAATTCTCTAGAAATTGTAATTCAGATTTCACATATCAGCAATCCATGTGTGCAGGATCATTATGTAATACACAAATTCAATCAATAAATAATTATGTAGAATTCTATGAAAATTATGTATACTATAATTATTTAACTAATCAATCATCAATAATAGGAATAGCAGTTGCATCAAGTATAATAAGTTTATATGTTGGACAAGAATATAAATATCCTGTTTTAATAAAGAATTTAGTACCAACAAATATTCAATGTTCTTTAGTTCCAGTTCCATCAACTACAAATAATAAAGCAATTGTTACAAATTATAGTATAAATGGAATAAGCAGTAATAATTTTGTTATAGGTCCTTACGGATCTTCAGAATTAGATATAAATATTTTAGGAACTTCTAGTGGTATAAGTAGTTTATTATATGGTGTAGTATGTAATTCTACATATGGTTCCTCTTCATTTAGTACTCAAGTTCCGATATATGTATTTGGACCAAATAATTTAATAGCAAACTATACTCAATCTCAAATAATAGTATCTGAGAAAATATCTCCAACAGGTTTAATTGGAATTGGAGGTTTAATATTGGGATTATTTGCTTTGTTTAATATAATCTAATTTTTTTAATCTTTTTCTTATTTCCAATATTGCATCATGAATTGCAGCACCTAAAAATAGAGTTGTTAATATATATAATTCATATAAGTATGTAATCATTCCAATTATTACTGGTATTATACCAAATACTGATAGATATGCATGATGTATTTTTGCCCTATATTTTTTTGTATTTGTTTTAATTTCAATAAAGAATTCTGGTGAAAATTTTCTAATTATATAATCTGCTGAGAAATATCCTACTAAGAATGATAAACTATAGGTCATTATAGTAATATCGATCATTTTATAATAATGTCATTCATTATTTTAAAAAATTATATCATATAAATTAATTACATGGATCTAAAAATAATAAGTAGGGAAAATAATCAATTATTAAATAGAGAAGAAATTATTGTTTTGATAGATCATAAAAATGAACCAACACCAAAGAGAGATGATATAAGGGAAAAAGTTTCTGCAATGATTGGAAAAGACAAAAATTTAATTGTAGTAGAAAAAATATTGACAGAATTTGGAAAACAAAGATCAAAAGCATTTATAAATGTATATCAGAATGAAGAAGATATGAAAAAGTTAGAGCTAAAACATATATTAAAAAGAAATAAAATTATACAATGAGCGAAAAGAAAGATTTGAGAATATTAAAATTATACAAGGTTGAGGATAATAAAGTAATTAGATTAAAAAAGATATGTCCAAAATGTGGAAGATTTATGGCAGAGCATGAAGATAGGTATCATTGTGGATATTGTGGATATACAGAATTTAAGCAAAATATAGAAAAGAAATATATAAAAGAAATTGGAATACAAATATAATATAAAATATTTTGGTCCTATTAGATCTTTTATTGGTTTAATGTTTCAATTACCAAAAGAAAATACAATATATATTTTAGATTTAAAAAAAGATGTTGAAGATGGGTTTGTTCACACGTTTTTTTGTTTAAAACCATTAGATATTTATCTATATAATTCAAATTTTGAATTGGTCCAATATTCTAAAAAGTTAAAACCATTTAAAATCTTAGTTCCGAAGAAAAAATTTAGGTATATAATTGAGGGTTTAGATATAAATGATGATATGTTGAATTATACAATAGAATATTTAAAATCTCTGTAAATTATTAGTTAATATTTCTATTTCTACAAACAATTTATCGATCATGCTTTTTATTTCTTTTATTCCATTATTTATCTGTCCAATTATTTCAACTTTTATGTTTGGTGTTATATATGGATTTCCACTTATTTCTTTATAATATAAAGTTATATAATCTTTTATACTCTCTAAAATACTTATTAACAATTTCATTGAATTTATTAAATTATTAACTTCTTGCATTTGATAATTATATAAATTATATGGATTTCCACTAATATTTTTTTCATATTCATTTAAACTCTCCAATTGCAAAACATAGTTATTTATCTGTGATAATAAATTTCTTATTTGAGTTAATAATTGATTTTCTAAATCTTGTATATTATCCATAAAATAATTAATATTTTAACTATTTTATATTTTTTCAGGGAGGAGGTGTATTCATCATTTATTCAGTCGCGCGCAACATCATCATATAAATTTTAATATTCCTTCCTTTTTATCTTTATTTAATATTTCCTTTATTGTTTTAAAATCTTGATCAAAATATTCTCTCCATTCTTTATGATATAATGTAGATGCTGGATGTAATGTTGGAATTATTTTAACAATTTTTTCCCATTTATTTACTCTAAATATTTTTCCTCTCAATTTTGTTATTGAAGAAAATTTTAATTTAAAATAATCAAAAATCCATTTTGTTGAATAATGACCCAAAGTTACTATTATATCTGGCTGAATTATTTCTAACTGTTTTACTAACCAAAAAGAACATGCTTTTATCTCTTCTTCTTCCGGTTCTCTATTTTCTGGAGGTCTGCATTTAATAACATTAGTTATATATACATCTTTTCTATCCATATTTAATATATTTTTTATATTTTCAGTTAATACTTGTCCAGCTTTTCCAACAAAAGGTTTTCCCTGTTTATCCTCTTCTCTACCAGGTGCTTCTCCTATAAATAATATCTTTGAATTTGGATTACCATCTCCAGGAACATAATTTGTTTTAAATTTATATAAAGGACATCTTGTACATTTTAATATTTGATTATTTATCTCTTCAATCATCTTTTCTTTATCCATTAAAAATATAAGTATGATAATTATTTTAGTTTAATGTTTGCACATGCTCAGGGTGAATATGATAAATCAAAATGGATAATAGTAGGAATTCCATCTGAAATTGGTAGTTTATCTCATATAAAAAATTATATTGAAGGACCTGAATCAATTAGAGATGCATCATATAGAATATTTTCTCCAGTATTTGGGGATATAAATATGGAAGAAATATACGATTATGGTGATATAGATTTAGAAGATATAAAAGATCTAGACAAATTATATGAAAAAATATATAATGAAATTAAAAAAATATATAGGAAAGATAAAAAATATATATTTTTGGGAGGAGATCATTCAATAACATATCCAATATTAAAAATTGTTAAAGAAAATTGGGAAGATTTTTATTTATTATATTTTGATGCGCATCCAGACATTCATCCAGATCCTTATCCAAATTATCAAAGTTTTATTTATCATTTAATAAAAGAAAATTATATTGAACCTGAAAAAATTATTTTTGTTGGTATATCTAATCTATCATTTGAAGAAAAGAATATAATAAAAGAATGGGGGATAAAATATTATGATCCTTTATATATTTGGGATAATATAAAAGAAATTTCAAGAGAAATATCAAATATATTGGAAAATAAAAATTTATATATTTCAATTGATGTAGATGTATTTGATACAGGATGTGGGCATTGGTTGGAAGGTATTGGAATTAGACCATATCATTATTTTAAGATTATAAAAGAATTAAGGAATGCTAATTTAATTGGTTTTGATTTGGTAGAATTATTTTCTAATGAGGTATGTGATAATTTAGCTGCAAAAATTATTACTGAATCAATAGCAATTTTTAATAAATTTATGCAATCTTAAAATATGTTTGATTAATTCTTTCTAAATATACTGTTGCAAGTTGATAAAATGTAATATTATTTATCGAATAACATGGTATATAATTGCATATAATATTTCCATTTGTATTTTCTGTACATGTAATATTTTCGGATAAATTTGTTGGAAATAGAAATACAAATGTTTGATTTGAAGTACTTTCGTTACTCAAACAAAAATAATATAAAAAATAGTAAAAATCTGAATAATAATTTTTACATATGGTTAATTTAATATAATCCAAAGAATAAGCTATAGAAATTGGATATTCATATGTATTGCAATTTCCATTAAAATTTATTATTCCAAAACCATAATTGTCTATTTCTGCTCTAAATGCATAAGGAAATATTGTACAATTTGGAAGTTCATTATAATATGTTTGATTAAATTGTTCTATTTTTTCTAATGTTGTAAAATATACTGGATAATTTGGATATCCTAAACAATTTGGAGAAAATAAATCATATAGTATATCCTGTTCATATGAAAAAGATGTTTGCTCTTTATAATTTGTTAAATTTATATTGGAAAATACAGCTAATAAAATTATCATTCCAACTAAAAATAATACAATTAATATTGTTATAAATACTATAGATAATTGTTCTTTCATCCTATTTATTTATCTTATAATTCCACGTCCTCCACCTCCACCACCAGATCCACCCCCACTATTTTGTCCACATGAAGATTGACTAGGTGGTTGTGGTACACATTGATTTGGGAAAGATATGGTTTCTGGACATGTTTGGCTTGGGCATTCTCCAGGTGAACAGACAGGACATAGAGAAGAGCCAATTATACAATTATAACATTTAATTGAGATTGAATAATAATAT
The DNA here is from genome assembly GCA_046536775.1 of Candidatus Nanopusillus sp. GTDB lineage: Archaea > Nanobdellota > Nanobdellia > Nanobdellales > Nanobdellaceae > Nanobdella. Next base: position 5,485 of record JAWDMD010000011.1, read on the forward strand.
GGAAATGTATATGTTAATTCGCAATCTTGTTGATTTACATTTACATTACCACAACCATTCTCATAAGAACATGAATATTGCTGATTTTCTAATGTACAACTTTCAGATATTACTTGATTGTTTGTTAGATTATACGTTTCAGTACATTTATATATACAATTTAAAAAATAATAATATGTTATATTTTCATAAAAAACAATAGAAGAAATTATTATTGTTTGTGGATAAGTATTGCCATTATAATATACATTATATTGGTTATCAGAACATTTTAATATTACCCTGCATGCAATTCCCTGTGGATATAAACATGCTTCGCATGATGGAATATTTACACATCGATATGGAATTATCGTTTCATTACATTGAATATAAGGATTATTTGAAAATTGCTCAAAATCTTGTGCACAATTATTGGTTGTAACATGATTATATATTTCATTATAGCAATCTTGATATGAGCATTCTGAAAATTCTCCATTTTCAGAAAATTGAAATGCTAAATTATATAAATAAAATGCAGGATTGTTTGTTATATTTGATGTAGTTGCATATGGAATTATAGAACCTGAAGAAGGACCAGTAATATTTATATATAATCCTTGAACATAAACAGGAAAATTATAATTGTATTCTCCAGAAGTTATATTACTGCAATCTCCAAAAACTCCTGCTTGATAATTATTTGAAAAATTGAAAGATATGTTATAAGGATAATAATATTGATATGCAGTTAAATATTGTCTTCCAAAACTTAATAAAGTTTCAAATCCAGAAGTTAGCAAATTATTATAATATTGAAGTGCATTTTCACATTTTTGGGGTAGTTTACACCAGTAGGGATAAGAAGCCCAATTTTCCTTCCCCCATCCATTTGTCCCTGCTACATATGATTCTGCATAACCTTCTTGTGTTAATAATGTTTGTAAATATCCTAAAAAATAGTTTGATAATGTAGATAAAGAAGTAAACCTATTAAAAACAATATTTTGATTATAATTATACGTCAATGCATAAAAAGATAAAAGAATTATTAATATAGCAATTGTTAGAAATAAAACTACATAAATGACTTCTGCCTGATTCTTCATATTTTTAATTTAACATGCAAATATATAAATGTTAATATAAGGATTGGTGTTACTAATCCATGTATAATTCCAAGCGCCATTAATATATTTGGTATAGATATTAGATATATACTACTTGATCCTCCAAACAATACTGATTCGAGGAATTCTCCAGTTATAGTTTGTAATAAGATTAAAATACCAATAGACATACCTAAAGCTTTTGTAATTACTCTTTTGCTATTTCTATATATTTTATAATGAATTCCCATAAAGAAAAACAATAAGGCAATTAAATATCTAGTATGTAAAGCTACAGAAATAAAATCTACATTTGATAAATATAGTTCTCCAAAAAATATTATTAAGACCACTGTTATAAGCAAAAAATAGTTTGTTGGTATATTATATTTTAAATTTCTATAAACTAAAAAGTAAATTATAAATTCGTATATAGATAAAAATATTAATGATTCATATTCGTAGATACTATATTCTCCAACAGAGCTTTCTATAATTAGATTATTATAAATTGATAATTTATATATGGTTATGATAGATTGTAATATTATTATAAAAAATATTAATAAAAATATATACTTTTTGTATTTATAGATTTTTGATATCTTTTCAAATATTTTTGTTCTTACTATTAATATTTCATTGCTATTAAAATACATAACTAGAAATAGAAATATGGCAAATATAATAAATAAAGATGAATATAATATTTCTAAAATATGAAGATGCAAATATAAAAAGACAAAGAATAAACTTGCTATATATCCTACTACCATATCTAGATCTGTAGTTGCAGAATTATATATTAATTCAAGAAAAAATAATATTATAAATAATATTATTGAGATTATATAAAATATTAATGATTTTTTTGAAATGTAAAAGTTATTTTCAAATAAATAATATCCCATAGAAAATGCTATAAAATAAAATACCCAATAATTTACTATATAAGTAAATATTGATGAAAATGGAAATGGTAAAGGCAAATTGGTATAAATCCCAAAAATTCCAATTGGTATATATAATGGGAATATTAATTTATATATTAAAGATGTATTTTTCGAATTCTTTAATATAAAAGATAATAAGAATAAATATATTGTACCAAAAATAATTATATTAATATTTAAATTGCTAATATAAATAAAAAGTAAAAACAATATTAAATATATAAGAAATAAAATTTTGTCTTCTTTTTTTACCATACTGTTAATTCAGCAACTAAATATCCGCCTAAAAATGATACATCTACTGGTAGATATATATAATAAACATATGTATTAGTATTTGGAGGTATTGGATATCCTAGACTTATACTTTCTCCACTACCTTGATAGATATATGCATTTAATTCTTCTTTATTTCCAGTATTTGTAATACAATATGCTCTTGCCATTGCAACACCATTTCCCCCAGGATGAGGATCATAATATACTGCAGAAATTATAAATTGATTTGTATTTGGATCTCTATCATCTATTACCCATTTAGTAATATTAAATCTATAAAATCCTTCGCTGTTTATATTAATATTTCCTAAGTAAACCAAAGGACATTCTTTTCCCACAATAATTCCACTTACATTTTTTATATTATCAGATACACCAGTTGGGCAATCTATTATCTCTCCACTTAGATTATATTCACAAAAAGGATCTGCTGCTAAAAATACATAATCTGGTTCTCCGCTTATATTTAAAAATGAAATATACAATCTTATTACCTCATGCCATGGGTAATCTATAAATACTTGCTGACAATTTGGTGGTATATTTACTACACCTCTATAAAAAGCTCCAACAATTAATTCCTGACTACCTCCGCACTTAGAATTACCTGTATAATCTGTACTAAATTCTTCTTGACATATTTCATTTAAATATTGTTGTGGGATTATAAATTCTGCTAATCTATTTATATCAGTAGCAGTTTTATAAATAGGGGGGCCTTGATAATAATATGGTGTTAGATTTAGATATGGATTATCAGTTACAGGACATGGGCCCTCCTTATAATGGCATAGATATCCTGAAAAGAAATTAGGTAAATAAGATGTAGGTTGTGCTGGCATATTATCTCCACTCAAATAATTTGGAAATAAATTCCATTCAGTTTGGGGACAATATACAGAAGCGTTTGTAAAATTATAATTTGGAAATATTTCTGATAGAGGTGTACAGTATCCAAGTTGTATAGCTAGAGATTGATTCATTCCATTATATAATGTTGGTAATCCCCATGACTCTGTTGATTTAGATTGATGAAATGGTGCTGTTGCATTTACCCATCCTGCTCCATATAAAGTTTGACTTACTGGTATATTAATATTTTCTACATAATTATTTACAAAGAAATATGTATAATTCCATTCATACCATTGTGTACCATCTGGATCTGGTGGAGGATTCATTGAACATGGATCCCAGTTGTTAAGATTACCACCTACTATAAACATTTGAACAACCCATCCAGTTACTGGTGGGATAAAATATATAGTTAAATTCCATCTATTTCCATATATACTATTAAAATAATTTATTAAATCTTCTGATATGTTTGTACACGTGTTTTGATTTATGCAATATGTATCATTTTCAGAAGATGAAAAATATGATAATAAAAATGCATAGGATAAATTAACATTATGATCGTAAATATAAGGTAATAAATCAATGCTATTTTGAATTGTTAATGTATATTGATTTTCTACATTATATGTTTGTGTTATTTTAGAACTAGAACTGGTTGATAATAAATAAACTAAAAGAATTGATAAAATTATTATTGAAATAATAACAACAAATGCTAATGTATTTATTTGATTTTTCATTTTAGATAATATAAAAGAATAACTAGGCCTATTATTATAATTACTATTATTATTGCTATTGGTAAAACTAAATTAACATTATTACTTTTATTACTTACATTTGGTTGTGGATAAATTAATTGCTGATTATTTGTTTGATTGTTTGTTAGATTTACTTGAGTCTGATTTATGCATTTAAATATACCAGTACATGATATATAAATAATATTTGGTGGTGGACATTGCTGTAAAAATTCTTGATATAATTGATTTAATGAATAATTATATGGGCATCTAAACCAATCTCCTTCGAATGATAAGTTTTCTGGACAATATCCGCACATATATTCTATTTTATATACATCTAATACTGTCTGATATGAAGCATTATCTGTCAAATAAGAAGGTGGTATATATGGTGGATTAAAACATGGATAGATTTGATTTGAACATGGTTGATAATACCAGGGTGTATTTGAACAATTTAGCAAACTATTACATATTATGAGTGGTGTAGGTATAATTAGGTCTTGATATGCTGATGGAGGAATTAATACATATGGACTGACTAATGTTCCATTTGGATATTCACAATAACTACTATTTACATATATTAATCCATAATGAGCACAGAAAGAATATTGGGGTGGTACTTCATTTTCATAATATTGTATAGCATCAAAATATGTACCATTTACAATACAATAAGAACCTGTACTATTTGTATAATATGTTCCTCCGCCATATTCACAATAAACTGCTAATGGATTTATCATGGAATGTATATTATAAAGTAAAGATATAAAAATAATTACAAATAATAATATTTTTCTATTGTGTGAGAGTAACATTTTGGATTGCTATAACTAAATAAGGAAATGATAAGCCATAAGGAGATTGATCAAATGGTACGTATACATATCCATCTTGTATCAAGTAAACACCTCCACATGGTTCACCAATTTCTTCACTACAAAACGTATAGTTTGAGTAAAGTTTGTGGCATATTTTTAGATATTTCTCATAACATAACTGATAATTTAAATAATATTCATAGCACTCCTCCATAAATATATTATAAAGAAGGACGTGTGGTCCACCACTTTGATCGAGAATATAGCATTCTGATACGTCTCCCCACTGGTTTTCAAATATCCAACAGTTGGGAGTCCCATATACTTCTTGGCATAGTTGAGATTGTTCGTCATATCCAACTAATAGCATAGAATGTCCAGTGCTTTCTATAAATCCATTAGGGTTAGGATATATATTTGGATTAGATCCGCCTGTCCCCCCCAGTATTCCACCAACTACTAATGGTCCATAACATAATAAATCTTGGATTATTTGTTGATCGGATAAAGGTCCATTTTGTGAAAGAAAGATAACGCCTTTCGAATAATACAATGGAGAGCTAGGTCCATTATAATTAAAATTACATACATCACCTGGATAGCTATCATAGTTCTGATATTCTTCTTGTGGACAATGATTTCCTAAAGTAGATTCATAATAGCTCCATCCAGGATCAGGTGGTATACCATATTGAGATGTATAATATATTTCATAATATAAACCAGAGATTATAGGAATACCATTTTCAGCAAAAATAGTCTCACTACCCTTACAACCACTATTGTACTCACAATAACTTGGAGCGTTTGGATAACCATTATTACATTCTATTGCTAAATATGCTGGAGATAGTTGTAATCCTTCATTGGGTTTATCATTTCTTATCATATATACTGAAGCAATTCCATTTGCACTAGCAAATGCCCAGCAATCTCCACAATATCCTTGATCTCCTATTGGAGGTAAATAATTATTTCCATTTACATCACCCCAGAAAAAACTTGTCTGTCCAGTATATTTAACTAGACATTGAGCATTTTGATTAATATTGTTGTTATTTCCTTGATTATTTCCTCCATTATTATTACTACTTCCTCCATTGTTTTGATTATTATTGTTTTGATTGTTTTCTGGAGTTATATATATAAGAGTTCCATTTGGTAAATATTCATTTAATATTGCAATTGAATTTTGAAGATTTGTTGTAATAAAAACAGTATTATTTGTACTAACAAGATATATATAATTGTTTGGATATAGAAAACTCACATTTTGATTATTATTATATAATGTTACATTCTTGTAAAAATTAATTGTATAATTGTTATTATTATATTGTATTATTAATTCAGTACCATTTGTATATAATATAACTCCACTTGGTATATTAACTTTTACATAATATGTACCTTGAATACTATTTATTGTATTCTCTAAATTTTGTAAATTATTAATAAAATTTTCAAATATTAAATTTTCTTGTTGTTTTTTAACATTCATAGAATATTGATAATATATTATAAAAGCTAAAGATATAATTACTAATATTATTGCTACTGAAAGCAAATTTAATTGATATCTTTTCATTATGAGTTAATAATATTTAAAAAATTTTAAAAATTTTTAACTTGGATTTTCTATATAAACAGTTACTTCTGTTGGAGATGTTTTTTCAACAAGTAGTGGTATTTTTTCATTTGTATTTCCATACGATAATTCGTAAAATAATCCAGAAGTATAATATTGAATTGTACTATTTGTTGTATTTATTATTACATTGCATGGTAATGTATAATTGTAATATTCATCATATATATAACAACTTAATAAATTATTATTAGCATAAATATAATTTAAATATTTGTTTATTTCAATATTAATATAAAATTTTGTTCCAGTATTTGAATAACATACCCTTTCAATTGTTGTATACAAATTTTGACATGATGAAATATCCTGATATAATAATTGAGTCTGATTATTTATACTTGAAAATTTAAAATATAAATATAAAGATAAACCAAAAGCAATAATTGTTACAATTATCCAAAACCACTTCTCCATTTTTATCCTTGAACATTAATATAAACATAATTTCCTGCCGAATATACTAATATATATTCTCCCGTATTTATATTATAATTGCAATTTTGCATTACTACATTTGGATCTATACTACTTACATTATTTATTAAATCCTGACATGTAAATGGTTCCCCCTGATAATTAATTAAATAACAAAGGCCCTGGGCTTTTTTATAATAGCATGCTACTACATCCATTGCAACATCTTGTATTGAAGTTACATTTGTTTCTACTACAGTTTGTGTATTATTATATTTTGGCATTATACTACTAATGTAGGAAGTTATATTTCCTCTTAATAAAAATATTATTCCTAAAATTACTACTGTGACAATTATTCCTATAATTATTAAAAATGTATAATTAATTGGAAGTTCTTGAGACTTTATTGCCATATTACAATATAACTATTGTTGTATATTATAAATATACTATTGTATGGATATATATTTCCATCACTATTATTTAAATGGAATATAATATTATTTGGATTAAATGTAGTATAATTTTGTATATATTGAATTAATATTGATGAATTCAGAATAATATTCTCATCTATATAAACATCATAACATATATTAAATAATTTATTTGTATTTACATTATTATTGTAGCAATTTAATATTAATCCTGTTATATCTGAATAAATTGTATCATTACTTTCATTTGTATACATAATATTTATCGCTGAAGGATAATATTTTTCACATGATGGAGAAAAACCGCCTTGTGATATTAATGTTTGACAATAATATGCTTGAGAATTGCCAAAGAATTTTGTAAAAATAATATCTAATATAACTACAACAGATATTATTGCTATTATAATAATAAATACAGTATCTATTGCTATATCATTCTTCATATATAATTAATACTTCCGTTATAAATATATATAATTCTATAGCCTGCAGGTATTGTTATTCCATTTATTGTACAATTTTCATTAAGAAATACTTTAATATTAATTATTTCCTGAAAACTTTTATTATATAGATTTTCTAACTGTTGGCAATTAATTGTTTGTATACTATTACCACTTAAATTATTTTTTATATTATAAATATAATAAAAAGAAAATAAGCCAGCAGCTATAATTAATATAAAAGTTATTATAATCCAATATATTGATTGTTGCAATTTCATAATTGTATACTTGTTGGTAAATATGGGCCAAATACTGTATATACTATCAATATTCCTATTATTGAAAATATTACATAAAATATTGTTCCAAATAATAAATTTCTACCTATATAATATGATGTCATTGTATTATCAAATCCATATTTTATTCCAGCACTCATATATGAAGTTATTATTACATATTCTATAAAGAATATACCAATTATTGCTTCAAAAAATGTTGGTGGTATTAAATTGTATAGATTAAATGTATTTACAATGAAATTGAATAAGTTTGTTCCTCCACCAAGACCAAAAGATTGGTCTATTAATTGAAAGAAATATGCAAGTGCAAAAAGCATAGAAACTACTCCATTATTGAAAATTGTAACCATTGCAGAAATTAATGGTACTAAATTTCTTGATGTCATGTCTATCAATCCAATTATTTCATTTAATATTTTTCTTACATTATATCTTATATTATCTACATTTTCTAAATTTGTTGATACATTATATGCAATTTTTGATAAAACCTCAGGACCTTTTGATGCAGAAGTGACTAAAAGTTGCATAGATTCTCTTACTAATTTTGATGGATATAGATTTAATGAACCAATTTTTGGATCAAATACAGAAATATTTAAATCATAACCTCTTCTTAAATTATATAGTGTAGTTTTTAGAAAGTTTTCCATAACTCCAGATGATTTTATTATTTTATAATTATAATATGTTTTTTCAATTACTATTTCAAATGGATATCCATCTTCTAATAATGATGCGAATTCATATACAACAATTGGAAACTCATTTTCTATTTCTTCAATTTGATATATTTTTTTAACTTTTTGGAAAGATGTTAAATAATAGTAAGATCCCACACCCAAACCCAATCCTAAAGGTAATGTTAAAGTTAAAACAGAATATATTAATGCTCTATCCTGGTAAACTATATTTAAATACTCACTCAAAAATCCCTGTGGAATAAATGTAATCCTTATAGCTAGAGAAACTAAATGATATATTCCCAAAACTGCAATTGATCCTAATATTATTGAAATTATTATTGCTGGAACTTCTTTATTTCCAATTTTAAATTTTCCAGGTTTTGGTAAATCTCTTGCTAGGGATAAATCAGGAACAGAAAATGCAAATGGATTTTTTGATAAGAAATTTTGAATTATTAGAAATGTAATAACTGGTAAAATTATTATATATGAAAATGCTATGAAATAGAAACTTACGGTATTTAGTAAAAATACAGATATTATTGGTAGCATCATCAAACTAACTATTGGCATCATTACTAAGAAAGATACTATAACTGTTGCAGGTTCTCTTAAAGCATCTACATATAACTGGGATTTTTCTAGGGATTTCTTTAATACCCAACCTAAAATTCTATCTAATAATCTATTTATGTCATCAATAGATGTTTTATATTTAATGTTTACAATATGTGTCATTGCATATACAAAATCTGGACTTAAATAAAACCATCTTCTCTGATAATATTCTAATGCTGATTCAATATCAGTAAATTTATTTGTTTCTAAATTATATAATAGTGATCTAAAGTCTGTTGCAATATAACCTTTCATGTAATATGCTACATATTTTATTCCATTCTCTAAATTAGGATTTCTTTTTAGATATAATGATAAATATAGAATTATCCATACAATTTCTGATGTTACTTGTATTCTAACAACCTGTGTATAGAATATTGGATAATATGCAAAATAGAATGATAAAATTAATAAAGATATTAACAAAGAAAAAGCAAATTGAAAGCTTACAAAACTTAGAATGAAATATATGATTATAGAAAATGATATAAGAGTTATTACAGAAGAAAATATATTATCTGGATTTGTATTTAATCTATTTAACCATAAATGAAATGCATATTTTTTATATATTGGACCAGGAGCTTTTAGTTTTATTAAATTAAAATTATTATAAAAATATTCAAAAAAATTCATTACATTAGCTTGTTGTGCTTGGTATATTATTTAACTGGGAATATGGTACTTGCAATAAGAATTGACATAATGGCATTCCATTTGCATTATTACTTATACCCAATGCTGCGCAATTTCCATTAACTATTAATACTCCAGTACTAACATTAACTGTTAAATTCAAATTACATCCATTTGCACTATTATAATAGTTAATAATCTTTAATAATGCACCAAATACCTGGTTTGTAATCCATGTTGGTAATTGTGCAGAACATTGTACTGGACCTGGATTTAATATTGAAGATGGAGAAGAAATTTGAATGTTTGCTTGTCCGGATGCTACATTAAATGATGTAGTAGGAGAATAATTTCCGAATACATAACTTGTTGCTTGTTCTGGGCTATAATATAAATTATCAATATAATTTTGACATTCTATATACATGCAATCGAGAGGTGTTATTGTATATCCCTGATATTGACATTGACTAGAAGGGCCACCATATAATTGTAATAATACACTGCATGGGACAGCATTTGAACAAATATAATACCCAGGACTTACCTGTACAAGTCCATTTCCTATATCTTCATACTTTGTACAAAATGTTGCTTGATCTGAACAATAACTTGAGCAATCTGAAACTGCCTGTTGTATTTGTGTATTTGATATTTGACTAATCTTTGATGATTGCTGCTGGAATAACTTAATTACAACAACTGCTACTACTAACATTATTATTATTACAAATATTAACTGTACAGCCATATCTATACCCCTTCTTTTCATAATTAAGGATAAATATTTTATTCTTTATAAATATTTTTAGTAGTATATAATAAACTCCATATCCCTTTCATTCCTTAATCTTTCTACCAATCTTCTATCAATATCAATAGCACTCTTATTTGAATTTATTGCCAA
>JAWDMD010000012.1:0-15299 GCA_046536775.1 Candidatus Nanopusillus sp.
TCCCATCCAGATATTTTTCCTTCCTTTATTAATTTTCTTATTTCAGATTTATGTAATGGTAAATCTTTTACTAATAGAGCTCCATAATTTATTATTGTTGGAAATTTCCAACCAAAATATTCATAGATATATTTTTGTTTATAAGCATTTACTTCATGCTCCTTCATTCTCAAAACATGTGTTATTTCCATTAAATGATCATCTATAGAAACAGAGAAATTATACGTTGGCCACAACCAATATCTTTCTACATAATTTTTTCCATATTTTTTTAATAAATATGGATGTGGATTTTTGTTTGGATCAACAATTCTAAATGCAATCCAATCTCTTATAGATGGATTTGGATGATTTAGATCAGTTTTAATCCTTATTACTGCTTTTTCTTCATCATAATATCCATTTAGCATTTTTTCAAATTGTTCTAAATGCCATTCAGGTTCTTTCAACCTATATTCTGTAGGAATTCCTTCCGTTCTATATTTTGATATTATTTCTTTTGGAGAAAGATCCACATATGCAAATCCTTTTTCAATTAATTCTTTTATATATTTATAATATATATCTAACCTTTCAGATTGTATATAAAATTCATCTACCTTATCATTTATTAACCATTCAACATCCTCTTTTATTGATTCATATACGTCTGGATCTGGTTTTTTAACCTTTGGATCTGTATCTTCAATCCTTAAGACAAATTTTCCTTTATACATTTTTGCATATTCATAATTCAATATAATTGCCCTTGCATGACCTATATGTAAATATCCTGAAGGATTTGGAGCAAATCTTGTCCTAACCTTACCTTCTATTGCATTCTTTAATGCTGGCAATCCTTTTCTCTCCTCTTTTTTCTTTTCTTCTAATAATTCTGGATATTCTTTTAATAATATATTATAAGCTTCTTCTCTAGATATATTAATTGAATTGTTTATTTCTTCTTTAACTTTTGGAATTATTTCTTTTATATTTTTCTTCAAATCTGGATTTTCATATATTATCTTTGATACAACAGAATTTACATCTATATTTTCATACTTATATTTATTATATAATACCCATTTTTTTATTAAATTGTTTATATCCATCTTATAATACTCTTATTGCCCACTTACCATCTTTTAAATTCAATTTTTTAGAGAATTCGGAATTATTTTGATTTACAATTACAATAAATCCAGAATAATCTTCAGATAAATCTGTAGAACCGCAATATGGACATCTATCTACATCTTTATCAATTATTGCTTTACAATTTCTACAGATTTTTCTTTTTGGCTTTTTATATGCCATTATTTACCAGATTTTTTCTTTTGTTCAAGCCATTCCAATTTTCCCAATCCTGGTTGTTTTAGTGTCATTGCAATTCTTACATTTGATACACCCTTATAACTTACTGTAACTATTCTAGCTTTTACCATATCATTTACCTTTAATACTCTTTTACTATTTTTTCCAATTAAAGCTTCTCTTCCAGAAACTGATACCTCGTCATCCATTATTTGAGAAATATGAACCAATGCATCTATGGGTCCTATATTTATAAATGCTCCAAATTCGGTTATGGATGATACAAATCCATATGTTAGTTCAGAAATAATTGGTAAATATGAAATTGCAGTAAATTTTACTTTATAATATATCCCACCATCTTCAAAAACCATTATACCATCAGATATTTCATCTATAGATTTTATTGTTACAATTATTCCATATTCTTTTCCACCCATCCCAACATAATTATTTAATAGTATTCTTTCTATCATTTCATTTGCATTATCTGTTATTTCGTTTGGTGGTACCCTTACTACATCGTATATTTGAACTTCATAAAACATTATTAGAATGATTTTATAAATTTTTATAAATCTTTGTAATTTTTATTTTTTTGCAATAAAAAATTATTATGAGTATAGTAACAAATAATTTAATTAAATTCTATCAAAATAATAAAGAGATTTTGGAAGATATGGTAAAAATTTCACAAAATAGAGAAGTTGGATATTTATTATCAAATAATAGTTTTGGACATAGGCCATCAAAAATAGAAACAGAAGATGATATAATAAATTATATTAAAAAGGGTGCTATTTCATTTCATATATCAATTGAGAGGTGGATTGATTTAAATATTTTGAGTGAGAAAGTTTCAAAAAAAGATTTGGATGAATATAAATTAGGATGGGATTTTATAATAGATATAGATACAAAATCTTTAGATCTATCAAAAGTTACTGCAAGAATTATTTTTGATTATTTAAAGGAAAAAGATATTAATCCTATATATATAAAATATTCTGGAGGAAAAGGATTTCATATAGCAATTCCATGGGAAATATTTCCAGAAACAATAAATATATACAAAAAAGATAATTTTATAGAAGAAGAGACAAGGAAATTATTTCCAGATCTTGCAAGGATATTAGCATTATATATATCAAAAGAAATAGAGGGGAAATTAAAGAAAACAATATTATTAAAATTTAGTGAGGATGAATTAAAAGAATATGGAGTAAATGATATAGAAAGATTTAATCCATATGATATAATTGAAATAGATACAATATTAATATCATCAAGACATTTAATTAGATGCCTATATTCAGTAAATGAAAAAACAGGAAACTTATCTATACCAATAAAAGAAAATTATATAGAAAAGTTAAATCCTGAAGATTCTAATATAAATAATTATTCATATGAAGGCATACCATATTTAACTGAAGATCTAGAAAGAAAAGAATCTAGAGAATTAAAAAAATTAATTAACGATTCATTATTATGGAAAATAAAAAATGAATTTGAAGCAACAAAATTTAGTCGATTAGCAGAGAATTATAAAAATAAGGAAGGAATTGAAGAGGCAGAGAGGGATATAGAAGAAATAAAGAAAACAAAAATAGAAATAAACGAGGATTTATTTCCCCCATGTATAAAAAATATATTAAATAATAAAGAAATAGAGGATGGAAGAAAGAGATCTTTATTTATATTAATAAATTTCTTTACAAATATTGGATGGGATTGGGATAAAATTGAAAAATATATAAAAGAATGGAATGAAAGTTTACAAGATCCATTAAAGGATAGATATATAGATTATCAAATAGAATGGCATAAGAAGTTATATAAAAATAATAAGAAATATTTAACCCCAAATTGCAATAATGAAGTATATTATAAGGATATTGGTGTTTGTACTCCAGATAATATTTGTTCATTAATTAAAAATCCCATATCATATCCAATTAAAAAAATTAAAAGTACAAAATCTTCTCAGGATTCTCAAAATAATTAATATAGAACTTTATTTCCTCAATATATTTTCTTAAATCTTCAACCTCCCTTACCCTAAAATATCTAAAGAATTTTCTCCTTTCAATATCATTTATAATTATTCCATCAGATTCTAATAAATTTCTTACATATTTGTACAATATTCTTCCTTTATTATCATTATCTGTTAATATAATTGCCTCTCTATAATTTAAAAATACTTCATCATCCTTTCTCAGTTCATATATTGTATATACATTATTAAATCCAACTTCTTTTAATACTTCCTTATCTTTCTTACCTTCTACAATTATAATAGAATCTTTTTTCTCCCTTAGCCTGTGCAAAAAAGATACTACCTTATACATTATAAAAAGTTTAACTTTTAATTATTAAAGTTTTTTTATTTATTATGCCACCAAAGGAAAGAATTGTTGATGGTAAAGTATTCTCATATACTGGGCTAATTGACTTTCAGAAATTCTATAAATCAACGAAAGAATTTTGGGATAGTAAGGGATTTGACTTTTTTGAGAATAAACATGAAGAAAAGGTAAAGGATGATGGATCTAGATCTATAAATTTAGAATGGCATACAGAAAAGAAGATAACTGATTATGTAACATATAGTTATGATATAAATATTACAACAGATACTTTAAAATTAGTGGATAATATGAAACAATATGTAGAGAATCTAAATATAAAAATAAATGGAGATTTAATAACAGATTACCAAAAATATTTTGGAGACAAACCATTTAATGTATTTCTTAGGGGATTATTTGAAAAGTATTTATATGATAGTGAATTAAAAGATCATAAGAAAAATGTTGGAAAAATTGCAGATGATTTTCTAAGTTTAGTAAAGGACTTTACAGCATCATTTAAACTATGACCTTTGAAACAATATATAAAACAAGGGTAAAATCAAAAATAAAATTTGTTCCACAGGATTTTTATGAAAAATTCAAAAAATTCCTTGAAAGTAATAAATGGGAGGGTATATTTAAAAAAGATAGATATGAAAAATATTATTTTCATAGATTAACTCCAGAAGGTTTGTTGTTTGTAGAAGCTAAATGGGAAGCTTATAAAAATTATTGGAAGGAAGAACCAAAGATTGATTGGAAAATTGAATTAACAATAGTAATTAATGCTTATAATATAAATACTCTTGTTGGTGATTTAGATATAAGTATAGAAAGCTCTCACGATATAGAAGAATTCAAAGATTTTGATATAAGTAAAGCTGGTAGAACTGAAAAAATCTTATTAAGCTTGGGTTTTTCAAAGGTATTGGGTTCGTTGAAATCTAATCTAGAAAAGGTTAGAGGAAAAAAGAAATTAATAGATATGTCGGGAAGAGATTTATATGATAGTTCTGAAAAGATAAAAAATTTTGTATTAGATTATTTCAAATTATATAAATATTAGATATTAAAAATTTCAATATTTAATTCTTTTGCCTTATTTATTATCTGTTCTCTTTTTCTTTTTCCAACACTAGAAGCAATTATTGCACACTCTTTTTCTTTATCTATTTTTTCTAATTCTTCTAAATTGTGTACTAATATGGGTTTTTTACCATTTGGCAATAATCCTTTTACTTCTTTTGGAGAACCATATCCAACTTCTATCATAGAAACTCTGCTTTTCAATTTCCTTCTTATCTTATTATGTATACCCCTTGGTCTTCTCCAAGATTCTTTTTTATTTCTCAATTTCATTACTTTCCACCATTGAAATCTAAGATAATCTGGTTTTTTCCTCTTAATTGTTTTTCTTAATTTTAATAATTTATTCATCATGGTTTTTGTATAATATAAATTCCATCTTGGAATTTTCTTAAATCCTTTTCCTTAGGTTTTACTGAATTTTCTATTAATCCTGCTAGATTTCCCAATAATTCTATATCATACCCCTCTAATGTAATCTCATTTTCATTCAATGTGGCTTTTACTCCTGGGGGTATTTCTATCTCTTTTATATCTCTTTCACCCATATAATTTTCAATTATTAATTTATTATTTTGTAATTTTAATTTCAATGGAAAGTGTACTGAAATACCCTTTAGTTTATATACAAAACCTTTTGTTACACCATCAATATCATTTTTTATATGCGCAACCATTGTATTCATATCTTTAATTATTTTCCTTGATGGGTAATATGCTTTAAATATTATTTTATTTTCTCTTATTTCAACAATAATATTTCTGTTATTTATATTCCTATATTTTTCTCCCTTAGGTCCTTTTACATATATTTTTCCATTTTCTATTGATATATTTACACCATTTGGTATTTCTACATACTCTATCATAATTGGAAGTCTCATCTTATCTTTATATTATAAAAAATATTAAAAATTATTCTTTTACAACATTTACACCAAAACTATTTTTTAGATATTCTATAACCTCCTCTTTTGTAGTTCTATGTCTTTCAGGTATTCTTGACCTCTTAATTCTTCTATAAATTACTCTATATCCAGGTCTCCTAACGGTTACTATAACATCCATACCATATATACCAATTGATGGATCATATTTCATACCAGGTATCCATACATATTCCTTTATTCCAAATCCAAAGTTTCCATATTTATCGAATTGAGATTCCTTTAATGTACTATTTACTGCTTTCAACAACCATTTCAATGTTTCTTCAGCTTTCTTACCCCTTATTGTTAATTTAACTCCGATTTCTAATCCTGGTCTAATTCCCCAAGCCTGTACTCTCTTCTTTGCCTTTGTTCTAACAGGTTTAAAATCTGGAAACATCTTTTTTAATAGTTTCTCTGCCTTTTCTAAAGGTTCACCAGGTTTTCCCACTCCAATGTTTACTGTTACCTTATCAATAACAATTCTTCTCATTATATTGTTTTTATTTTGGTTCATCTTACAGTAATTAGGGGTTTGTCTTCGCCTATAACAACCGAGTAATCAAATATTGTTTCTTCCTTTCTATTATTATCTATATTTATATATTCTATAAATCTTGTATGTCCAAAAGGTTTTCTGAATATTTTTATATTCTCTAATTTTCCAATAGTACCTACTTTTGCTCCATAGAATATATATATTAAATTTCCCTTATTCATTTTTATTATTTTTTCTATTTTGTTTTCTTTTGTATTAAATAAAATACTATCTCCTGTTTTTATGTCTTTATCTTCAATTACAAAATTCCTTCCATCAATTCCAGCAACCTGTATTTTTCCTCCATTAACAATATTCTTTCTTATAATTTTTATTACTTTCAAATCTTTTTCTTGTTCTGGAATTTCGACTAACCCCAATTTTAAATTATCTGACATAACAACCCTATAATTTTTATTCAGATCTTTAATTGATATAACATCAAACAGTCCAACATTATATTCTATATCTTTTATTTTCTTATTATTTACCAAAACTTTTCCATTTCTTAATAAATATCTTGCCTCTCTCTTATTTTTTACAATATTCAAATAGTCTCTTAACCATAATAGTATTGGCATGCCATATTCAAACTTATATCCATTTGTTGCTGGTCTAATAATCCAATAATTTTTCTTCCTACTTATTGGCCACGTTTTTGGTATTGTAATATTTCTTAAATGCCTTTTATTGGAAACATGAGCCATTTTATTATTTTTTAATAACTATTTTTAAAATATTTTCTTATTTAAATTTTTTATTCAATTCCATTACTTTTGCCAATTCGTCTTCCTTTACTGAGAAATTATTCATTAATTGGTTTATTAATTCTTCTATTTTATTTTCTTCAATATTTTTTGCCTTCATTTTTCTTTTTATAATTTCTATTCTCTTTTTATCCTTTAAATTCAACTTTGATATTAATAATTTTGAACTATGAAGAGGCCTATATATTTCTCTATTTGCCTTATTTGTAAATTTAACATTATCTACATATACCTTGTATCTTTTTCTATCTATATAGATTACAAATCCTTCAGTATTTCTATATTTACCCCTTAAAACTTTAACATAATCTCCAACCTTTAAGGGTAAAGAGGTTATATTAATTAATTTTTTTATATCTTTTGATAACATTGAGGAAATTATCTTACCCCTAATATGTAAAGGTGCATTTAATATATATTTTCTCTGTTTTCTAGAGTTTTTAGAAGATTTCCATGATGAACTCCAATCTTTATAATCAATATTTTTTATTTCTAGAACCATTTTATACAACAATACTTGCAATTTTTCCAATTTCTGGCCATCTTTCAACAACCTCTCTTGCTACAGGTCCCCTAATAATTGTACCTGCTGGTGTTCCAGTTTTTTCATCTTTTATGATTATACATGCATTATCTTCAAACTTTATTCTTATACCATCCTTTCTTTTATATTCTTTTCTTTGTCTAATTATAACCGCTTTCATAACCTTTCCAACTAATGACAAGTCTCCATCCACTATAGATACAGAAACCAAGTCAGCAATTCCAGCTTTAGCATATCTTCTCTTTATACCTTTATGTCCAACTACAGCAATTACTTTTGCTAATTTTGCCTTTGAATTATCTGCAACCTTTAAAACCGTACCAACAGTAATTCCCCTAGTTACTTTTGCGCTAATTGGCTTCATTTTTTGTTAATTATAACAAAGTTTATTGTTTTTGATATTGGCCTTGTTTCTCCAATAATAACTTCATCTCCCTCCTTTATATCTAAACATTTTGGAATATGAGCCTTAATTTTTGATCTTTTTATCATGTATCTTTCATATTTTGGAATGTAATAATATCTATAAAAGGTTATTAAAGCAATTCTCCTCCTGATTCTCTCAACTTTTCCTTCAAATAACAATCCTCTAACTCTTATTTCTCCGTGCCATGGACATTTTTTATCATCACAGACTTTTTCGGGCGGATTTATACCCCCAATTCCAATATCCTTAACATGAGTCTTTTGTACCATTTTATGATTAAATTATAAATAGATTTAAAAATAATATTTCTAGAAAGATGATGATAATCAACAATCTGAATGGTGATGATTGATGGGCAAACTGAAAATTTATAAAATTTTTAATAATAGTTTTAATCCTTCTTCAATATAATATTCGTTTATCTTATCAATAGTATCTGCATCTGAATGATAGAATTTTATCCAATCATTATTAGATTCTAATATAAGTACAAATAACTCAAACCCTTTTCTTCCAATATATATAAAATCATATTTAGATCTAACTTCAAATATCTATATAGATTTTATACGATATTTCTTCAAATCAAATACAAATCCATAAAAATTCGATATTCTCTTAAAGATTTTATAAATTTAGTTGGGCGGCTTCCGTGCTTTCCCAGTCATAGCCAGTACTCGCACGGACGTGGGCCGGCTTAACTTCCGTGTTCGAAATGGGTACGGGTGTTTCCCGGCCACTTTGACCGCCCTAAGATTATTTTTAAAATAAATGTTTTTTAAACCTTTCTTATCATAAACCTCTTCACCTTATTACAATATAGACATCTATATATAATTCTACCCTTTCTTATCCTTATCTGTAAGGTTTTTCCAACAATCCATGGGGTATAACATTTTTTACAAAATTTATTCCTCAATTTCTTTGGTAATTTTATTCTTGTTTTATTTTTTATCTTCCATAATATAAATACATATCTTCTAGCTAAATCAATATCATCTATATTTTCTATAGCTAATTTATATAATTCAAAAATTCTCCTTTTTGCTATATTTTTATAGGTTATATTGTACTTCCTTTTCTTCATTCTTATCAAGATTCTTCACATAAAATATAATATTATCTCCCAAATGATGATTTATCTTTGGTATAAAAACCTCAACAATCTCCTTTCTATATTTATCTATAGATATAACTACTGGAGAAATTAAATTATAATGCACTCTAAACTTTAATGCTTCATATTGATCTTCTATATTTATATATTTAGTTCCTACTTCAAATTTTCTAAAATAAGGAGAATGATTTTTAATTATAATTAAAACCTTTTTTTCATAAATTATATTATCTACATCAAAAGACGTTTTTATTTCCACACTCCATACATCCTTTAATTCTTCACTCATAATAATTTTAATGAACCAGTTACTTTATTAATCTTTTCTTCAATATCTGGGCCGATACCTATACAAGTAATAGTTTCAGGATCTAATTGCGTTAATCCTGCATCTTTTATTAAAACAGTATTTAAATCTAATGATATAGACTGATTATATATGCTCATTAATTCAGCTAAATTTCTTACATATACAACAACTTTCTTTGCACCCTCTTCTCTCCATTTTTCTACAATATCTTTATCCTTTTCTAACTGGTCTAAAACAGCCTCAACAGCAGCATGAGCTATTTGAGTACATAATTTCCCCTTTCCAATATCCAAATCCTTTCTAGCTACAATTACTAATTTATATACCATCCAATTCTTTTAATTTTTCCAATAACAATTTATATCTATAATTATCTATCTTCTCACTAATATATTCCTCATTTAATCTCTTGCTTATTTCTGTTATCTTTTTATTTATATCATCTAATAAATTATATATGTTTTTTATATCGTTTGAAATACCATTATATTTATCTTCTAACAAATTTAATCTATCTTCTATTTTTTTATTTTCTGCCTTGTTATTTTCAATTTCAGATTTTAATTTATCTATATCATCTTTTATACTATCCAAATATTTTTTAAAACCTAATAAAACTTCATTATATTTTTCAAATTCCAGTAAATTGTTAATTATCTTATCATAATTTACATCATCCATATAACATTAATATTTTTTAAGTATTGATAAAAATTATGATAATTAAGCTTCATCAGGCATTATCATCATTTATAACATATCTTATATTTTTCTACATATTTGGCTTTGACAAAATATCTTCAATAATTATATCAATAATAGTTGGACTTATTTGTATAATACCAGATTATGATTATAAAATCTATAACTGGGCAAATAAACAATATGAAAATATAAAAAAATCAAAAATTCTAAAATATTTATTATATCCATATTATTTATTTATTTTATTTTTATTGAAATTATTTAAACATAGAGGATTTACACATTCTATATTCCCAATAATAATATTTTTCCTTCTAGGATTCTTTATAATAAAAATATTTTATTTATTTTCTTTAGCATTTTCATTGCATATTATCGAAGATTCACTGACAGTATCTGGAATTACTCCATTATATCCATTATCAAACTACAAATTTGTTATACCAATTTTAAATAATAGAAAAAATAGAAAATTACAAGAATATCTATCTTATATAACTTATATTATATTTTTTGCAATAATTCTTTTATGAGGATATTTATAGCAATAGATTTACCAGAAAGGGTAAAGGATGAAATAGAAAAAATTAGAAAGGGTTTGAGGGGTATATACGGAAAACCTGTTGAAAAAGAAAATTTTCATATAACATTAAAATTTATTGGAGATGTACAACCAAATATATTTGAAAAAATAAAAGAAGAATTAAATAATATAAAGTATAATAAATTTAGTATAAAAATCGGTAATATTGGAACATTTGGAGATAGAGTGGTTTGGGTAGGTGTATATGAAGGATATGAAGATATAATTAATTTACATAATTTAATAGATGAACAATTATATAAAATAAAAATTGATAGAGATTATAATTTTTCTTCGCATATTACACTATATAGAATAAAAGAAATAATAAATAAAAAAGAATTTAGAGAGTCAATTGAAAAATTATCTAAATATGTATCTAATGATATTTTAATAGATAGGTTTTATATAAAGCAAAGTATACTAAGACCCGAAGGTCCCTTATATATAAATATGGCAGAATACAAATTATTATAAATATTATTGATAATTTATTTGTATAATGGCTTCAAACCTATTACCAGAGATTAAAGCAAGAAAATTTGATAAGATATTTATATGCAGAAAATGCGGAGCTAGGATAAGAGCAAATCCTGATAAAGTAAGAGCAGGTCTTGTTAGATGCAGAAAATGTAAATCAACAGCATTAAGACCAAAGAAATCAGAGATTACATTGGTAGTTGGAAAAACAACTAAGTAGATGAGTTATAATCTATATATATCCAACAATAGTATTTTTGTTATATTAATAATTTTTTTAATTATTAATGTAATATTTATATTTTTAAAAATTTTTAAAAGAGAAAATACCGATTATAAATTTATTTATGGAATGTTTAGGACAAAAAGACTAGTAGAAATAATGAAAAAGATTTCTAATTCAAAATTTTCAAAATTTTTATCCATATCATCGTTAATTTTAGGCCCCATACTAATATCAATAGCGGTTTTCTTCTTATTTTTTGGAATTTTAACAAAAACCCCAACATATGCTCCAGCATTACCAGGTATATCATATGGTCCTATAACATTACCTGTAGCACAAACAATACTCTCGATCTTTATAGCAGCATTTATACATGAGTTTTCGCATGGTATTTTAGTATATAAAAATAATTTAGATTTAAAATCCTGGGGATTTTTTTATTTAGGACCTTTAATAGGTGCTTTTGTTGAACCAGATGATAAAGAAATAGAGAAATTGAATAAAAAAGAACAAATAAAAATATATAGCGCAGGTGCTGCTATAAATATAATTGCCGGACTAGTCTTTTTATTTTTATTTTTATTTTCTTTATATATAGTTTCTATATTTAACCTGGCAACACCATATGTAAAAATATTATATACACTACCAAATACATATGCATATAATGTTGTCCCAAATAATACAATTTTATATTCTATCAACGGAAATCAAATATTATACCTAAATCAAATTGAAACGGCTTTAAATAATACGGAACCTGGAGAATATGTTTTATTAAATACAAGTGCAGGATTATTTAATGTTGAATTAACTAATAAAGATAATAAACCATTTATAGGGATTGTAACCGAACAAGAATATAATTATAAAGTTCCTGGAATTGATTTTTTTGAATCATTATTATTCTGGTTATTTGTAATAAATGTCGGACTTGGTATTGGTAATATGATACCGATATATCCATTAGATGGAGGAAAAACTATGGAATCTATACTAGAAATATTTTTGGATAAAAAAGAATCAAAAATGATTAATATGTCTCTATCTATAATATTATTGGCCCTAATATTATATAATATATCTTTTATTCTCTAGAAGCTTTTCTCATAAATATTTTATCAGTTAATAAACTATATATATCGCCTACATAATCTACTTTTCTCCTTATATCATAATTTTTAAATTCCATATATAACATGTTTTGATATATTTCATATATACTTTCCCTAGCTCTCTCTGCAAATTCTATATTATTCTTTAGCATTTCTTCTATAGATTTTCTATATAATTCTCCAACAAAATCCATTAATCCCATAACATATGAATACTCATCAACATTTAATTCATTATTTTTTGGTATTCTATTATTTAATATAAAATTATAGAATATTTTTGCTTCTGCATATTCTTGATAATTTATCAGAGCATTATTATACAATCTAGGTTCTTCTCTTACAATTTTATCCATTTCTTCCTTATATTTATCCATCTCAATCATATATTCATTTGCAGATTTTATATCACCTCTTATTACTGAATATATTATTGATTTTGATGTTCTATTTAATTTTACTCCCACTTCAATTACTTTATCTTTTTTATTTTCAAATTCCCTAAATTTTTCTTTTAAACTTTCTATATATTCCTTTTCTATCATTCTTCTATTTTGAGAATAAATGTTTTATATACATTGTAGCAAAAGAACCTTTATCCAAGATAAAAGAAATTATCATAAAATTATCCTTTATATTGTACTCTAGATTTTTTATTTCTGATAAAATATTTCTTTCTGTTGATAATAATGTTAAAGAAGGCTTATCTTCAGATTTTAATTCTTCATAATTTATTCCCTCTTCACTTAATATTTCCTTATATATGTTCTTGTCTTTTATATCATATCCAAGTAATGGGAATTTTATATCCTTTAATTCTTCAATTTCTTTTTTATCCTTAATTATATAAAATTTCCCAATTTTCGTTTCTATAAAATATTTTTCTCCATAACTATTTTTTATATAATTTGATAATAGTTTGTTCCATAAATATGATTGATATGAATGAGCAAACATCTTTAGCAATCTCTTTGGTATATATTTCAATGCTCTTTTATAATTTTCTTCTTTTGATAAATAATTTAATAATGATGTTTCAATATCTAAATAATTTGGAAATATTCTTAATGCATCTTTAAATTTACCCCAATTTTCATATAAAAATTTTCTTGCCTTTATTGAATCTTCACTTTCTTCGTTTTCATAATCTGTTAAAAATATTTTTATTGCATTTTCATAATCTCTTTTAATTATATATTTCCCAATTATATAATTATTTCCCCTATTTCCAAATCTTTGATCATCAAAATAGTTAAAATAATATCTATTAAATATCTCTATATTTTTATTGAATATATTAATTTCTTCATTACTTAATTCTCTTATAGTTATTCTAAAATAGTTATATTTTATATCAGAAATCCTCAATGGTTCATCATATGATCCCACATATTTTAAATATACATTTCCAAAATTATATTCATCTTTAAACTCATTAAAATTTCTTATTGCAATGTACTGTTCTGATAATGTATTTTTATCCTTTTCTCCTGCAAAATATATTTTTCTTTTTGAAATATGCAACTTCCTTGCAATTATTTTAATTGCATTTATTGTATTTATATTTCTTTTCCTCATTAAAAAATATCTAAATGTTTCCCCCTCTTTCTTTTTATTTAAATCAATTATTTCTTTAACAATAAAATCTTCAGGTACTGATTTTATTTTCATTTATAGAATTCTTATATTTTATTAATTCTTTTAATATTTCGCTTTTTACCTTCTTATAATTATCAATATTTACCTTTCCTTCCATTAATAATATATAATAATCTTTATCAGATTGCTCATCTAAATACACCTCAAAGTTATTATATTTACTCAATATATTTTTTATATCATTAATTGCTTTATCTGGATCTATTTTTTGTGGTAATTCAAATCTCATACTCATAAATTTTTCATTGGATTCTCTTAATGTTTCACTATAATTAATAATTCCACCAGATAATAGTACATTATTTGGTATTAATAATATTTCTCCTGTATCTAAAATTATTTTCGTAAAAAATAACGATATTTCATATATAATTCTCTTATAACCTAAATGTAAAAATTCTCTTGAAAAATATTTATATCCTGGAGAATTTAATATAGTATATGGTATATCATATGTCAAGATTCTAACTTCATCTCCTGGTTTAAAAGAACCTGATAATAATAATAGAATTCCTGCAAATAAGTTAGATAAAACGGGTTGCAATGCTAAACCTGCTATAATTCCTATTATTGTCGATGATGCTAAAACATATTCTAAACCAACATTAAAATATGATAAAACAAATATAATTATTATAAAATATCCAATTACCCTAATAATATTTCTTAAAGCAATTGAAAAATATTTATCTATATGTTTATATTTATTATAAAAGTAATTTGATATCTTTAAAGTTAAATAAAATAATATTGTTAATATTATAATAAATATTAAAATATTTGTTAAATTTAAGTCCATGGATAATATTATTTAAACTTAAATCTTATGGTTTAAATTCCCATTCCTGCATTTCCCTTGCTAATCTTCCATCATACATAAACTTATCAATATTAATGTTCTTTCTTCTTTCTTGTACACTACTTAGAAATTCCCATATTTTATTAGTTGTATATTCTTTCAATTCGCCTGTTGTTAATTCTCCCATTATATATTTATCTCTTATTTCTTTTAATTTATAATCATCTTCTTCAAATAATACAGATAACCAGAAATATGAAACATCAATATCTGGATTTCCTCCATATTTTCTATGTTCTTCTAATGTACTCCTCCCACCAGAAAATGCATATTTAAATACCTTATATTTTATTGTATCATAATC
>JAWDMD010000013.1:0-14750 GCA_046536775.1 Candidatus Nanopusillus sp.
TTTCTTCATTTTCATATAAAAAATAAAATCTTTTATAAAACAAAAAATAAAGAAATATTATGGAATTAAAAGATGCTATAAGAAATAGAAGAAGTATTAGAAAATATTTAGATGAAGATATATCATATGAAGATATAATAGAAATATTATCTCTAGGGATATTGGCACCAATAGCCGGAAATATATCACATTATTATTTTATCATTGTAAAAGATCCTGAAAAAATAAGAAAAATCTCTGAATTTGCAGGTCAGGATTTTATAAAAGATGCAAATACATTAGTAGCTATCATATCTGATGATAATAAATTAAAATCATTATATGGAGAAAGAGGACAAATATTTGCAATACAAGATACTGCAGCAATAGCGGAAAATATATTATTAGCTGCTACTGATAAAAATATTGGAACCTGTTGGATAGGTTCTTTTGATGAAGAAAGTATAAAAAATCTATTAGAAATACCAAAAGAGAAGAATATACATATTATAATTGCAATGGGATATCCAGATGAAAAACCAAAAGAATCTATTAAACCAAATTTATATGATATAATATCATTTGAGAAGTGGGGAAACAAAGTATATAAACCACAATTTTATCCTTTGTTTAAAAATATAAAAGGTATAACAGATTATTTTAAGAGAGTATTTGAAAAAATATAACTATATTATTAATTTCTTTTCTACCAAACTTTGTTGCGCTGGTTTTAATTTTGGTAATAATACATCAATCAATTCATCTATGAATTTTGCTAAGGATGGCGCATACAACCAAACAGCAACATCCATTGAAGATGGAACCTCTTTTTCATCAAATAGCATCATTAATATTTCTTCAGAATCTATTGTAACAATTCTTCCTCTATAATCTCCAGAATCATATATTTCAACTACACTCATCAATTCTTGAACATATTTTGCATTTCCCTCATCTATTGGTGTTATAATCCTAACTGGTATCTGTCTTTCTCTTAATTCATAAAATATTGGCTTTAATGCAATCGCATCCCTAACAAACGTCAATTGGGTTGTAACAATATTTACGTGCTTTTGGGCTTCTTTTAACATTGATTCTAGATGACTTATTATATTTTGTTGTCCTCTTATTGCTCCGGATTTTTCAGAAACATCTATTGATCCGGCACCAGATTTATGCAATGTATCTAATTCTTTTATTAAATCAGAAGTTTTTACTTTTTCTAATTCATTAACTCTTCTCGACATGGTTTCTTCATATCTTCTTTTTACTCTTTCAACAACTTCTGTAGGTGGAACAGCAAGATATTTTATTGGTTTACCAAGTTTCATGATTACAAATCCTTTCTTTTCCAATGATTCTAAAACATCATATGCCCTTGACCTTGGTATATCTGCAATATCTGCCAATTCTCCAGCAGTTGCAATACCTTTCATTAATAAGGCCAACCATATCCTAGCTTCATAAGTATTTAAATTAAAAGATGACTTTATCTTCTCTACAAGCTCTTCACTTATAACCATAATTTATCTATATAATAAAAAACTTAAAAATAGAATTATCTTTTTTGGCTTTTATATAATTCTATCAACCTATCAATGGTATCAGCATCTTCAATAGATTTATCAGGTCTGAGCCTAATAAACCTGGGAAACCTTAGTGCATAACCTGAAGAATATTTAGGACTTTTTTGTATTTCATCATACAATACTTCTATTACAATTTTTGGTTTAACTTTTACATATTTTCCATTTTGTTCTTCTATAGAATCTTTTAACATTTCTGTCATTTCTTCAAAAGTTATATCATCTGGAAATTCTTTTTTCTCTTTGAATCCACTTCCAACTTCCCCAACTTCCAATAATTTTCCTGTTTCTTCATCTCTAACGGCAACTACAAAAGATGTTAGCCATCCACTTCTCTTTCCCTCCCCCCATTCAGCTCCAACTATTACAACATCTAAAGATTCTTTCACAGGTTTTAATTTAACCATATAACCAACCCTTCTCCCAGGATGATATGGCGCATCTAATTTTTTAAACATGACTCCCTCTAAACCATTACTAATTGCCTCTTCAAAAAATCTTTGAGCTTCCTCATCTGAAGATGTTATTATACTTTCTGACAATGATATTTTATTTATATCCTGCTTTACTATTGATTCTAATATATTCCTTCTTTCTCTAAATGGTGTATTTATTAGAGATTTTTCGTCATAATAAATTATATCAAAAATTCTAACAACAACAGGTATTTCTTTAACCATTTTTTCTATATCATATTTTCTTCTAATTCTCCTTGAAATTCTCTGAAATGGCAAATATTTTTTATTTTCTCTATCATATCCGACAATTTCTCCCTCCACTAAAAAATCCTTATCTTTTGGAAAACATTCTTTGATATATTCTATCACATCAGGAAATTGTTTTGTTACATTTTCCAATCTCCTCGTCCATAAAGATATTTGATCTCCCTTTTTATGTATTTGAACCCTGAATCCATCATATTTATATTCAACCTGTGCGGGTCTTCCAACAACATCTAAAGCTTCCTTAGCACTTTCTGCTTTTATTGCTAGCATTACTCTAATTGGATTTCCCAATATTGGTTTTAATTTAAATACAACATCTTTTCCATTTTCTAAAATTTGCTTTACTAGTTCGCCAAAATCATTTAAAATCGAATATGCAATTTCTACATTTTCCGATGGTAAACCAAAAGATACGGCTATAGAATCTATTATAATTCCTTCTCCAACCCCTATTTTCAAATCTTCTAATGTTAATCTCGCAATATATTTTGCTTCTACTGGCGATGATAAAATAAATAAATTAGCTAAATATTTAATCTTTTTATCTTGCGTTCCTTCTCCTTCCAATTCTCCTATCGTTCTAAAAGTATTATATACATCTTTTACAGTTAATTTCTTTGTAAATATTGACTTTTGCTTTCTTTCCATTACTAATTTCTCCGCAACCACCCCAAGATCTCCTGTTTTTACAAATAAACTTTCAATATAATCTTTATCATAACCTGTAGCTAAAGATAAAGCTCTAATAGTAAATTTTTCAGCTATCCCTATATCTTTATCTTCCCAAGGATAAAAAATCATTCCTTGTAATAACATAAATGTCTCTTTTAAAGAATCTTCATCTATTTCTTTAATAAATCTTGCCAATATCTCTGTTTTTTGATTTTTTTCAGAAATAGATTCCAATTTTCTAAATAACTCAGCCAGCTTTACAAACTCCATAAAAAATATATAAAATTAAACTAAAAAAGTCTATTGTAGTACATCAATACCTAAATTTACATCTTTCCTTACTTTTGTTAATTCTCCAGATTCCCATTCTTCTTTCCATCTTCCTAATATATATGGACTCTTAACTCCAGATATAATGACTGTAACCTTTATCTTTCCTTTCATCTCCTCAGATTGTCTTGCACCCATTATTGTTAATGCATCTTCTCCAAGATGTTGTTTTACATATTCCATTGCTTCATTTATTTCATTCAATGTCATATCTTGTCCACCTTCGATGTGTACTAATGCACCAGCTGCACCATTATAATCAACATCCAATAATGGTAATTCTAATGCCCTCTTTGCTGCAGTTAATGCTCTCTTTTCATCATCTGCAATTCCAATACCTACAATTGAAGCTCCGCCTACACCCAATACTGTCTTTACATCCGCGAAATCTAAATTAATATATGAGGCTTTATCAAATGTTTCTACTAAACCTTTTATCATTTGTCCTATTAGGTTATTTGCATATCCAAATGCCTGTGTAAATGGTAAATTACCAGCATATTGTAATATTTTGTTGTTATCAATTAATATGACATTATCAGTATACTTTCTTAATTGTGCTAAACCTTCTTCTGCTTTTTCTCTTCTTACTACACCCTCAGTATAGAAAGGCAATGTTGCAACTGCTACTACGAGTGGTACTCCAACTTCTTTCGCTACTTGTGCAATAACTGGTGCTCCTCCTGTACCAGTTCCTCCTCCCAAACCCAATAATATCCAAACCATATCTGCACCTTCCAATAATTTCCTTATATCTGATTGAGAAGATCTTGCAGCATCCATTCCTTTTGCTGGTAATCCACCAGCACCTAATCCTCTTGTAACTTCTTTACCTAATAAAATCTTTTTATGAGACTTCACAATCTTTAAATGAGCATAGTCTGTATTTGCTGTAATTACTTCTGCGCCTTTTATATTCATCTTATATAACCAATCTGCCATGTTACTTCCAGCCCCACCTACACCCACTATCTTTATTGTTGGCAATAATTTAAACTCCTCCCCTGGCGATACTCCTATTATTTCATCTTCCATTTTACTATTAACCTCTGCCATTTATAGTTATGGAATTTTATATATTAAAAATATTTCTATAAAAAAATATCATTTTTTGAAGATCTTAGTGAATTTTCATAAATTTAAGATAGTTTTTAACATAAAATAATAAATTATATAAATTATATAAACATCTAACAAATTTTTCTGAATAGATAAAAAATCATGTTAAGATAATCATTAAAAGATAAATTTTTAAAAATTATATAGAGTATTGCTATTAAATAACTTATAAGATAAACAGAAAACATAAAGTTTATAAAAATTATTATAAATATTATTATTATGAGGTTAGAATCTACCCTACCAATGTTTATATTACCAGCATTAATTATAGCAGCATCAATAGTAACAACTACCCAATATTTATCAACGGATGTGATTCATATGGATTCAAATATTATAGCATATGCAGATTGTGCACAAAATATGATGAATTATGCATTTCTAGGACAGGTTTATAATTTTTCTCAATGTTATTTGAATAGTACAAATCAAACATATGTAAATTGCTATTATAATTCAACAAACATTATATGCAATATAAATGGGACCAATTATACTTATCCATTAGGATAATTTTTGTTAATTTATAATAAAAAGTTAAAATATTTTTTTATATAAAATCTTTTATGAAATATGCAAAGATAAAAACAAAGGATAATGAGGTATTTGAAGGTTATTTGGTAAATGAAACATCGGAATTTATAATAATAAAATTAAGAAATGGTTATAATATTGGGATAAAGAATGAGGATATTTTAGAATTAAATAAAGAAGAAATAGAATCAAAATATGAAAATAGAGAATATAAAAAATTAGAAAGTAAGAATAATAAAATATCAATATTGGCTACTGGTGGAACAATATTATCGAAAATAGATTATAGAACTGGTGGAGTTCATATGTTAACTAAACCAGAAGAATTAATTGATCTTGCACCAGATCTATTAGATTATGTTGAAATTAAAAATATAGAAATACCTTTTTCAATTGCTTCAGAAGATATGCTACCAGATAATTGGATAGAAATTGGAAAAATATTAGTAAGGTTATTAAATGATGATATAAATGGAGTAACAGTATTACATGGAACTGATACAATGCATTATACATCTTCAGCGCTATCTTTTGTTGTAAAAAATTTAAATAAACCAGTTTCAATTACTGGATCTCAGAGATCTTCCGATAGACCATCTTCGGATGCTTTTTTTAATTTATTATCCTCTGCAGTGTATGATAATTCAGATATAGCAGAAATAGCAGTTGTAATGCATGGAAGCAGTTCTGATAATTTTTCATATGCACATAGAGGAACAAAAGTTAGAAAAATGCATACAGAAAGAAGGGACGCATTTCAATCAATAAATTCTTTACCATTAGCAAAGATATTCCCATATAATAAAGAGTTTGAAATAATTAACAATAATTATAGAAAAAGAAATAATAATAATCCTTATTTAGATGATAAAATATGCAAAAAGGTTGCATTAATAAAGACATATCCTGGTTCAGATCCCGATATAATAAAATATTATGTAGATAAAAATTACAGAGGAATTGTAATAGAAGGAACTGGTTTTGGACATGTACCAACAAATCCAACAGATAAAAAATATTCATGGATTGAAAATATAAAATATGGAATAGAAAAAGGTACAGTATTTGTTATGACATCCCAAACAATATTCGGAAGAACCAGTCCTTTTGTATATAGTAATGCAAGATTATTATATAATTTGGGAGTTATATATGCAGAAGATATGCATCCAGAGACAGCATATGTAAAATTAATGTATACTTTGGGACATACAGAAGATTATAATGAAGTTAAAAAAATATTTCTAACAAATATTGCTGGAGAAATAAATGAAAAAAGTTCTTATGAATTCTTTAACCCTAATAAAGATTAAAATTTTTTATTAGTGCACAAAAGATCCTTCTTTTATGTCCCTATCAACCGTTAATAATGATAAATTACCATTTCCATCCTCTGCGGCTAGCAACATTCCTTGGGATTCTAATCCCCTAAAATTTTTTGGTTGTAGATTATAAACAATTATTATTTTCTTATTTAATAATTCCTCCTTTTTATACCATTGTTTTATTCCAGATATAATTTGTTTTACTTCATTTCCCAAATCAACTTTTAATATATATAATTTATCTGCGTTTGGATGATCTTGTACATCTATAACCCTTCCAACAACCAATTTTACTCTTGAGAATTCATCTATTGTTATATAATCCATTTTAAAATTTTTTTATATAAACTTTATAAATGGATCCTGTGAAAGATCTAAAAATAAACAAAGATATGAAAATAAGAGATTTAATCGAGCAATTTAAATATATAGGTGGATTCCAAGGACAGGAATTATATGAAGGATATGAAATATTAAAAGAAATGCTAAATGATAAGAATACAATTAAAGTATTGAGTTTCCCTGCAGATATTATTGCAACTGGAACAAGAGGTATAATTAAGGATATTATTAAAAACAAGTTATTTGATATAGTTATTACAACAACTGGAACATTAGATCACGATATTGCAAAATTAACAAAAGATTATTATTTAGGATATTTTGATTCCGACGATATAAAACTGAGGGAAGAAGGAATATTGAGGTTAGGAAATATTTATATACCAGAGGAAAATTATGGTATAGCAATTGAAAATACCTTAAGACCAATCTTGGATGATATATTTAAAGAATTAAAAAATAAAAATAAGAATTTAATATCTACTTATGAATTAATATTCGAAATTGGAAAAAGATTAGAAAAATTTGATAAAAAGGAAGAAAGTATAATATATTGGTCATATAAAAATAATATACCAATAATTGTACCTGGGATTACAGACGGTGCAGTTGGAACACAAATATTGATGAAAGAATATGATTATCCAGACATACAAGTATCTGTATGGGAAGATGAGAAATTTCTAGCATCAAAATTCTTTGGAGAGAAAAAAGTGGGAGCATTGATTTTAGGAGGAGGAATATCAAAACATCACACAATATGGTGGGCTCAATTTTCTGGAGGATTGGAATATGCAGTATATATTAGTTCTGCAAATGAATTGGATGGGAGTTTATCTGGAGCAAAAACAAAAGAAGCAATAACTTGGAAAAAAATTAGAAAAAACGCAAAGCATGTAAATATATGGGGAGATATAACAATTATATTGCCAATAATTATATCTGAATTTTTATAATCTGAATACCCTCTTTTCATCATTTTTCAGTCGACATCGATTTCTTCATATATAATTTTATAATTCCATAAGGATATATAATTATTATCGCACCTCCTAATCGATGAAGGATTCCGAGTATGAGGCTGGTGATACCGCGGTTAAAAGAAAAAAGCTTTTATCTTTCCTTTTTGCCAATCATATAATATAATCCTTGAAACTCTCTTTATCCAATCATAATCTTTCTTTATATTGTATTTTCCCCTTAATTTAATAAATAAATCTTTTATATTTTCTATATTTATATTATAATATTCTTCAAATGGTTTTTTACCTATCTTTTTATATAAATATAAAACTGCCTTTTCAGGATATTCTAATTTATCTATATCATATGCTCCTAAAATTGATAATAAATATTTATTTTTTGTTTCAACAATACCTGGAGAATCTATTAGATAATATTTTCTAGATAATCTAATTATTTGTAAACCTTTTGTAAATCCGGGCTTTGGAGAAGTACCTGCGCTTCTTCTTCCAACTAATATATTTATTATTGAAGATTTTCCAGTATTCGGGTATCCAAATACTCCTATATATGCCTTTTCATATTTTTTTCCAACTTTTTTTATTGCTTCTCTTAATTTTCTACTTCCTTTCCTATATTTTGCCGACATATATACTGTTATATACTCTTTACTAAAATCTTCTACTATTTTTTTTAAGAAACCTTTACTTACTAGATCCGATTTATTTAAAACTAATATTAGGTCCTTATTTTTATTTTTTATATATTTTTCTATATATTTCGTTCTACATAATTTTGGAAACCTTGCATCCAATATTTCAAGCAATATATTCGACTTATTTATTAATTCTTTTATCTTAGTATCCATAATATAAAATATTTTAGAAACATAAAATAAAATTTTTTCCAAAAACCGTTGATATAAATTTATAAATTAATTTTAACAATATTAATATATGGCAGCTAGAAGAAGAAAAACACTAAAAGAACTTTTATTAGAATTATTAAAAGCTCCAAAAACCGTTGATGAAGTAATAAAAGCAGTAAAATCTAAAAGACCAAGAACAAGGGTTAGAGTTATAAAAGCATTGGTATCAAGATTATTAAGGGAAGGATCAATAAAGAAGGTGGGAGATAAGTTACAAGCATAAAAATTTAGAGTTTTTATTTTAGTTTAAATTTTTAAAAATTAAGGTAATAAGTGCTTTTCCTCTAAGATATCCACTAACCATTTTAAATCCAATTCTTCTAACTTTTCTCTTGTAGGTCTTCCATTTATCCAACCTCTTACTTTATAATACTCAGGTAGCATATCATTAATTTTTACTACATAACCTGCAGAAGGTCCTTCTTTAAATGGTTCCTCTAAAAACCTTTTTGGTAAATTATCATATTTTGAATTATCTCCAAATACTAAAATATTATATACTCTTTCTGCATTCCATATCCTTTCCCCAATTTTTAATAATTCATTGGAACTAATATCCCATCCAGTAATTGAAGATAATTGTTCAGCATATATATCTTCATTCAATGCATATCTTGAAAATCTACATACAATCATACTATCAATTACTGCAGCTAAATCTTGTTCTTTTTTTATTAATTCTTCCTTTCCCTTTGTTTCAAATCTATTAATGTTATTATTTCCTAAATAAGTTGGTTCTGTAACTTCTTTAAATAACCCAAGCTGATCATAATCACCTGTATTACTTGTTGCATACCATAATCCATAACCTTGTGCTCCTCTAGGATCAAAACCAAACAAAGGCATTCCTCTTTTATTTATCATTGCATATTCTTCTGAATTATATTTCTTTGCGAATTCTTTTGTACCTTCTGATAGATCATCTCCAATTCCAACCCTATTTGCAATTCTATATATTAACTCAATAATTAATTCTGGATCACCCCAATTAACCTTTAATCCTTCTAATTTTTCTTTTGGTATTTTTCCTTTTTCGACTAGTTCAATAAATGTTCCAATAACGTGACCTGTTCCAATAATATCTAAACCCAATTCATTACACAAATGGTAAGCTCTTAAAACAGAAGGTAAATTATCATTATTTAAATTATATCCAAACCCCCATATACCCATATATTCTGGACCCTCTCCCTCTGTACTAAATAATTGATTATCAATTTTTGTATATTTTTTACATCCTATTGGACATCCCCAACAGATTGATTCTCTTGTCTTTTCTGGATCTAAATATTCTTTTACAATTGTCTCTCCAGATAATTTATTAAAATCTGAAAATATATTTGTTTGATAATTTTTTACAGGTATCATGCCTTTTTCTCCTAAAGCTTTTGCTAAAAATCCTGCAGTTCCATATTTTGGTAATATTATAGAAGTAATTGCTGAATTTCTTACAAATTGTGAAGATTTTAAAATAACTTCTCTAAATTTTTCTTGATTCGCAATTTGAGGTTTTAAATTTCCTCTCACAGCAATTGCCTTTAAATTCTTACTTCCAAATACTGAAGCGATTCCACCCCTTCCAACAGCACCCTTTCCTTTATCTTCCATTACTGCTGCTATTTTAACTAACTTTTCACCTGCAGGTCCTATACTAAATATCTTAATATTCTTTATATCATCTTTTCCTACAATTGATGATAATTCTTCTCTAATTAAATCTACAGTCTGATAAACTGTTTTTCCCCATAAATGTTTCGCATCTCTTATTTCTACTTTTCCATCATATATCCATAAATATACAGGTCTATTTGCTTTTCCTTCTATTATTATAAAATCAAAACCTGAAAATTTTAATTCTGCACCAAATTTTCCTCCAGCATTTCCTTCATAAATTGTATTTGTTATTGGAGACTTTGTAACAATAGACCATCTTCCAGCAGTTGGAATTCCAGCAATTCCAGTTACAGGTCCTGTGGCAATAATTAATTTATTTTCAGGACTTAAAGGATCTACATTGGGTGGTACTTCCTTTATTATATAGTATGTACCAATTCCTCTTCCCCCCAACCATTTTCTCAATATATCCTCTGAAGGCAAAGGTTCTATAGAAATTTTCTCTTCGGTTAAATTTACTCTTAAAATCTTTCCCATATATCCATAAACCATAAACTATAATTATTTTCATGCTTAAAAATATTTAATATTTGAAAATTATATTTGATAAAATAATAGAGTTATTATGAAATATATAAATAGAGAAATAGAAGAAAAATAAATTTATTGAAAAAATAATTGGAATAACTGAAAAAACTACATTATTAAGAAATATTATAAAAATCAATGAAAATAGATTATATATTGATATTTATATATATGAGTATAGAAAAAATTTTGAAGAAAATTATATAGATTTTATTAAAAATATAAACCGGAGAAAGGATTGATAATAACTCTAAATGAATTTAAAATAAAGAATATTTATAATACAAAAGTATATACTATTCCGGCATATTATATATAAACTTAAAGGATATTTAGAATTTATTGGGCCCGTAGTCTAGTCGCAGGATGTCGGCCTGGCTAGCCGGAGATCCCGGGTTCAAATCCCGGCGGGTCCATTATTTACCAAATCTCCTTTCCCTTTTCCTATACCATTCAATTGCATTTATAAAATCTTCTTTTGTAATCTCTGGCCAATATTTATCTATAAAATATAACTCAGAATATGCGGCTTGATATAATAGATAATTACTTATTCTGTGTTCTCCACTTGTTCTTATTATTAAATCTGGCTCTGGATATGGAATTTCATCATCGAAATATAAATATCTCATAAATAGTGATTCATCTAAATTATTAATATCTATAATACCTCTTTTAAAATCTTCAAATAACTTTTTAATACCATCAATTATTTCTTGCCTACTTCCATATATAACTGCCAAATTTAAATAATATTTAGAATTGTTTTTTGTTAAATCTTCTACTAATTTTATTTCTTTTTGAATGTTATCTGGTAAAAGGTATGTCCTACCGATTATCTTTATTTTTATTTCATTTTCAATAATCCTCTTATCTTCTCTTATCATTTTTAATTTTTCTTTTATTAATTCCAATATAGGATCTACATCTTCTTTTGGTCTTTTTATGAAATTATCATATGAAATAATAAAGATTGTAGCAACTTTTATACCAAATTCTATGCACCAATTTAAAAATTCTACAGCTTTATCAGAACCAATTTTGTATGCTTCATACACAGATAAATTATATTTTTTAGCATATCTTCTATTGCCATCTGGTATAACTGCTATATGTTTTGGAACATTATCCATAACTAATCATATTTAATATAATTCAAAAATTAAAATGATTTTAATTACAAAGTTAAATTTTTTATTATATTACTTATAAACAATCCAAAAATCATTATTCCCTTTTTAAATATTTACTTGTAGGATTACAAAGTTTAATAATATTAACCATATTAAGAATATATATTGCACCCGTCGTCTAGTGGCAGGATGCGGGCCTTCCAAGCCCGCGGCCCGGGTTCAAATCCCGGCGGGTGCATATATAATTTATTATTTCTTTTTCTGGATAAACTATGTATTTCCCATATTCTATATTCCCATTTCTTAGATTTTTCCTAATTTCTCTCCCACTAATAATTCTAGTACTATAAATAACTCTCAAATTAATACCATAAATTATTTTATAAAATATTCCAGATATTTTAAACATTATTAAACGATTTATATCACTAGTTGCTATTACATAATCTGTTTCGTATTTATAATAATTAATAATATCTCCAATTTTAACAAAAAGATCAACAAGATTTTTATAGTAAGTTCCATATACCTCAATATTATATTTTTCCCCATATATTATATCTAAACCTTTTGATATATTATCTATTGTAACATCCAACGGTATTGGATTGCTATCTAGTTTAGAATTTTCTTTTCTTACGACAATGATTTTTATATTATTTACATTATAATTTTCTAAAATTCCTGATAGATTATTCAAATGACCAATATGAAATGGTTGAAATCTACCAATCAATAATGCTGTATATTTACCTTGCATTATTAATTTATTAATTATAAAAGTTTACATAAAATTTATGGATATTATTATAGGAAGATCATTGGATGATTTAGAAAAATATGGATTAAAAGGTTCAATCTTCATAGGTAAAGAATATATAAAAATGGAAAATGCTTTGTCTTTAGCGAATAATGTTTATTTAGATGTAAATCTTCCACATTTAATATTAATTGCTGGAAAAAGGGGACAAGGAAAAAGTTATACATTAGCTTCAATATTTGAAAGCTTATCAGATCTTGAAAAGGATTTACTAAATAACTTCTCTGGATTAATATTTGATACAATGGGAATATTTTGGACAATGAAATTTCCAAATTATAGAGATGCTGAATTATTGGAAAAATGGGGTTTAAAACCAAAATCAATAAAAAATTGTAGAATATTGGTTCCTAAAGGTTTGTTAGATGAATATAGAAAAATAAATATCCCCATAGATGATGTTTTTGAATTAAACCCATCAGATTTATCTGGAATCGAGTGGGTTTTAACATTTAATTTGGATCCAACATCAAATATTGCACTATATATACAAAAAATTATAAAAAGAATGAAAGAAAATAATAATGGATATTCTATACAGGATATAATAAGTTATACAGAAAAATTGGATATAGATAGTAATATGAAAAATGCTATAACTACATACTTTGAAAATGCAGACAGTTGGGGATTATTTTCTGAAAAAGCTGAAAGTATAAAAAATTTAACAAAACCAGGTTATATAAATATATTGGATATATCCTTATATACTGCAATAACTGGTGGATGGTCAATAAAAAATCTAGTAATTGGATTAATATCTAAAAAAATATTTTACCAAAGATTGATATATAGAAAAGTAGAAGAATTAGAAGAAATATATATTTCAAAAGAAATGGGTACAAGAGAATTTCCATTAATATGGATTGCAATTGATGAAGCGCATGAAGCAATTCCAAACGATTCAATTACACCAGCAACCGAACCATTAATACAAATAATAAGAGAAGGAAGACAACCAGGTATAACATTGGTATTAGCAACACAGCAACCGGGCAAAATGCATACAGATGTAATTACTCAAAGCGATATGGTTATATCACATAGAGTAACTGCAGAAAGAGATTTAGAATCTTTAAATGAAATAATGAAAAACTTTACTGCCCAAGATATTGATATATATATGAACGATAACTTACCAAAGAAAAAAGGTGCTGCTTTAATTTTAGATGATAAATCTGAAAGAATATATCCTGTTCAAATGAAACCAAGAGTTTCTTGGCATGGAGGTTCAGATCCAACTTTAATTAGAAAAAGATTATGGTTAGAGGGATAGTAAAGGAAATAGAAGGTATAATTGCAATAGTAATTTTTATTTCGTTTTTAACATTCTATTTAACAATTTATAAAGAATATATGATAAATAATATTAATAACTATGACCAAATAAATTATTATAATAGTTATATAAACAATATATTGAATTCTATTGAAATTGAATATTATTTACTATCATTAAATGTTTCAATACCATTGTCAATGTATTATCAATGTTCGCAAAATTCTCCAATATATTATAATTTAAATAATGAATTTGTATATAGTGATTTTTGTACATCATTTCCAATATATTATCCATTAAATATATCCTTTTTAACAAATTATTCTGGAGTATTAAATAATACAAATAATACATATTTAGATCCAAATGTTGGTATATTTTTTTATACAAATTTTTCAAATTTTAATATAAACAATAATCAGCCACAATATGTTTTAATAAATGTTTCAAATCCATCAAATCAGAATTTAGTTAATTATCCTGTATTTATAACTTCTACTGATATTTTTTATTGGTTACAGAATGATTCTAATCTATCTGTAGAAGATTTGAATGAAAATAATTATTATTTTTGCTATTTAAATAATAATTTAAATTGTAATAGTTTCAATAATAATTCTTATGGAATTTGGATTGATTTAAATATATCTCAAAATAGTTATATAATATTAAATATTTCTCCAATAAATGAAATAAATAGTTATTCAGTTGATGGAAAAGAAATATTTCCAGTATATGATAATTTTAGCTATCAAAATTATCAACAGTTTAGTCAGTATTGGACAAATAATACTCCTATAAATATTT